>CAYRAM010000009.1:0-99721 GCA_964422295.1 uncultured Planctomycetia bacterium
TCACCGTCGTCGTCGGTATCGCCGGTGTCACAGATGCCGTCACTATCGGTGTCGGTTCCGTCGTTGGCGGGGTTGTCGGTTCCGCTGGAGCAGTCGTCACAACCGTCCATGTCCGCATCACGACATTGGGTGTTGTCGAGAGGAGCACTGTCGTCTCCATCCGGCACACCGTCGTTGTCGTCGTCGGTATCGCAGTCATCTTCGGTACCGTCACTGTCGGTGTCTGTCTCGCAAGATTGGAGTACGCCATCCGAATCACAATCCAGTGCCGCATTCGCTACGATCTGACACTCGTCCGGAACTCCGTCGCTGTCACAATCTGAGGAGGTTCCAGCAGTAATGTCGCAGTTGTCCAAAGTGCCGTTGGAATTGCAGTCGAGACCAGTACCTGCAGTCAACTCGCAACTGTCAAGAGCACCGTCCGAATCGCAATCAGCAGCTCCGCCCGAGATGTCACACTCGTCCGGAATGTTGTTGGAATCACAATCGAGGCTGGTTGCGGAGGAGATGTCGCAGTTGTCCAAAGTGCCATTGGAATTGCAGTCGAGCCCCGTTCCTGCAGTCAACTCACAACTATCGAGTGCTCCGTCAGTATCACAGTCTGCAGCTCCTGCAGAAATGTCACACTCATCGGGGTTTCCATTGGAGTCGCAATCAAGGCTCGTCCCGCTGGAGATGTCGCAACTGTCCAATACATTGTTACTGTTGCAATCGAGGCTGGCGTCCCCTCCGAGCTCTGCGCTGTACTCACAAAGGTCGAGGACACCATCGACATCACAGTCTTTGGTTGGATCAGCAGTGATTTCACACTCGTCCACGACTCCGTTGGAATCACAATCGGTATCGCATTCATCCGGTACCAAATTGCCGTTGCAATCGGGCGCTCCAAGAGCAACCTCGCAAGGGTCCAAAATTCCATTGCTGTTGCAATCTTCACCACTGAGGAACTGACAAATGTCAGGCACCCCATTGTTGTCGCAGTCCTTATTGAGTCCGTCTGAGATATCACAGGAATCCGGCCTGCCATTGGTATTACAATCCTGGCTGGTACCAGCGGTGATATCGCACTCGTCAGGAACACCGTTGGAGTTGCAATCCTCGCTGGTGCCGTTGGTAATATCGGTAGAATCTTCAATCCCATTATTGTTGCAGTCCAGCATTGGGATTGTTGGCAAGACAGGAATCAACAGCATCGCTGAAGCTGTAGAGCAAACTCCCATTACCAAACAAAGAATGAACGCGGGCACGATACATCGCACCAAGGATTTGAGCGGTGACATAAACACTCCTCCAAGTTATTTTTCAGCACAGTAAAAACCGAAAAAGAATTGATCCGGTTTTTATAAGCACAGAGCTTTCAGATTTTTTTTAAATGGCGGAAAAGACGGCAGGCATAAACCCCCGAGTGGATGCAACCCCCACCCGAGCGATTGAATTTGCGAACCACCTCACACACCCCCATTATTTCTATACGAATTTGTCCGGAGATATTCTCAACTTATGCGTCTGGAAATGACTTACTCATATACTATGAATAGATATGACAAAGAAATTTACTCTCCTCCGGCACTACACACTTCTCTCACGAATACTCCCAATAATACGGTCATAGCATTGAGATCAAACAGGAATTTTATAAGGGATCCCATTTCCTAACTTGGAGAAATCAACAAATGCAATACACCATTTCTATTCAAACATTCTTATTAGAATTTTATGACAGATGTCCTTATGAATCGAATATCGCGATCCAACTGACAAACGGAATTACCAAGCGCAGTTAATATCCAAAACCGAACTATTTGTCTCGCAAATAGTTAGAAGAACTGCAAGCGCTCGGGTGGAACCGTTTCTGTTTCCGAGGAGTAGAATTATCTGAACCAAAATTCACTTACAAAGATTACGTGAACTCTCAATACTGTCAGGCAGTACTTTCCATGAATGTGGGCTGCCGAACCTGTCTCTGCAGGAGAAAAATTATTCATTTTGTGGTTAGGGGAGAAGCTGTTTCCATTGATAGATCAATTCGAGCGCATCCCGTGGGGTCATCTTATCAGGATTGACTTCTCTCAATTTGTTGAATAGGTCTCTTTCGACCTCGTCAAACAAACCTGGCTGCTGCATCGGTGCCCTGGATTCCGACTTTCCGATCCTCGTGCCGCTTCCATATAGGCAATGAACTTCAGATTCCAGTTCTGCGAGGATATCCCGTGATTTTTCAAGGACCGGCTCAGGGATTCCAGCGAGTCGGGCGACGTGGATTCCGTATGATTTGTCTGCTGATCCTCGACAAATCTTGTGGAGAAAGACGATTTCGTCTTTCCACTCCTTGACCTCCACGCAGAGATTGATCACCTGCTCTGGCCAAATCTGTTCAAGCGCAACCAACTCATGATAGTGAGTCGCAAAGAGAGTGCGGCATCTGACACGGCTTGCCAGATCCTCAGCGATTGCCCAAGCAATGGAAACTCCGTCATGGGTGCTCGTTCCCCTGCCAACCTCATCCAATACCACCAATGATCGTTCGGTCGCATTGTGCAAGATTCTCGCCGTTTCGATCATTTCAACCATGAATGTCGACTGACCATGTACCAGGTCATCCGCTGCACCAACTCTGGTAAAAATTCGATCTGCCAGTCCGAGTCTTGCTTCTCGAGCAGGGACGTAAGATCCCATCTGCCCAAGGATGCTGATCAGTGCTGCTTGCCTAATGTAGGTTGATTTTCCAGCCATATTCGGACCAGTGATCACTGCAAGAGTTGCTCCGGTACCCGACTCCAAATCATTTGGAGTAAAATCACTCCTTCCAGATCCACCTCCAACAACCGGGTGAAATCCGTCTTTGATTTCAAGGACAGGATTCTCAACAATTTCAGGGGCACACCATTCTTCTTCCGCTGCCACCCTGGCCAATGACTGATACAAGTCGACTTCCGCAATGATTGCTGACAACTCTTGGAACGCCCCAATGTGGCCCAATAACGCCTCCCGAAGCTGCTTGAATAGTTCCAATTCGAGTTGATCCGCCCTTTCCCTGGAACCTAATACTTTCTCCTCCATCTCTTTGAGTTCGGGAGTGATGTATCGCTCAGCGTTCTTCAGTGTCTGTTTGCGGATATAAGTCTCAGGTATTCGATCCGAATGGGTATGGGTCACTTCGATGTAGTAACCGAACACACGGTTGTAGCCCACTTTAAGACTTGGGATTCCGGTCTTCGAAGACTCCTCCGCTTCAAATTGCGCCATCCATGAAACCCCATCCCTGGAAACCGAGCGCAACTCATCCAGGGAGGGATCGAATCCGTCGCGAATCACTCCTCCCTCCGACAAAGTCAATGGAGGATCGTCAACGATGGTTTCACAAATTCGATCAGCAACCGAAGTGGCAAATTCACCATCGAGATCTCTGACCAACTCTTTGATCCTGACAGGTTCAAATCGATCCAATAGCATCTTCAATTCGGGCACCGCGTAGAGAGACTTCGCCATGGCTCGAAGATCTCTGCCATGGATTCGTCCCATCGGCAGCCTTGAAGCGAGTCTCTCAATATCCCTGACCTCTCCAAGAGCGTTACGAATCGAATTTCTCGAATCCACATCTTTGACCAGGCAAGAGACCGCAGATTGCCGCATTCGTATCGGCTGCGCATCCGCCAACGGTGACTGAATCCACTCCCTGAGCAGTCTGGCACCCATTGCCGTCCTGGTTCGGTCGAGCAAGTCGAGGAGAGACCCTCTCCTCTCCCCTGTGCGTGCAACTTCAAGGAGATCGAGAGCCCTGTGGGTGGAGGCGTCCAGAACCAGTTTTCTTTGCTGACCTGAACTCTTCAGTGAAGTGATGTGTTCGAGGGATTGTCTCTGAGTTTGCTGCAGGTATTCGAGGAGTGCACCGGCTGTACCGATCGCTCCTGACAGATGTTCGACCCCAAACCCTTCGAGGGTCGTCATCGAGAAGTGTGCAAGCAATCTTTGACGCGCAGACTCCTGTTCGAAGTGCCACTCTGGCCAGCGGGTATGTGTGCAACTCGGAAGGTACGCGGCAAGCCAATCAAGAAGGGAATCCCCGGAAGGATCGAAGCCCTCAGGTATCAAGATTTCACGGGGTTGGATGGCAAGAAGGCTCTCGATTCCCTCTCCTGAAGAAAGATCCTGACAATTGAATCTTCCTGTGGACAAATCGATCCAAGCCAGTCCCCCATGACCATGATGTGCGGGACGATAAGCTGCAAGATGGATCGGTGCATGATCATCGAGACTTTCCTCGGGAACGAATGTTCCCGGAGTCACCACCCGGACAACTTGCCGGTCCACGATGCCTTTTGCCTCTGCGGCATCTTCGACCTGTTCACAAATTGCAACCCGATGTCCCGCCTCGACCAATTTCTGGATATAGGTGTCGACGCTCTTGACAGGAATTCCTGCCATCGGAATCTTTTGCCCACTCTTGTCTTTCGATCTTGAGGTCAGCGTGATCCCCAGTAATTCGGAGACTAGACGAGCGTCATCGAAAAACATCTCGTAAAAATCGCCCATGCGAAAGAAAAGCACCTCATCGGGATGCTCTCCCTTCGCTGCATGAAATTGGCGCATCATCGGTGTTTCAGTGGTCACCACGGCCGCAAATCCCCTTCCAAAAGACCCCATTCCTGTGAATCTTCCATCACAGGCCGGATGAGGTGGCATTCTAGCCCCTTTCGGGGCTCTGGCGAAATGTCGTCGCCCCAGATTGCGGCAGAATTTCCCTGATGCGAATGATACCAACCGGGCCAGATTCGGCGTTATCATTGCAGTTGGGATCGTCTGCAATATTCGCCCTTCAATTGGGGGGCAAACAAGATCCCTTTGGTTTTGAACCCCCTGACAGAGTGGAGTGTTACATGCACCCCTTTATCAAAGCTGTTTTTGCTGCCCTTTCAATCGTGGCACTTGCTGTGAATGGGCACCTTCATGCAGATATCACCCAGTGCACCAATCTGCCCAATGCCCTGCCCATTTCGGAAGATCCGGCGAACCCCACCGATGTCCTCATCACCGTCACAACCGATGAGCCGGTCCTCGACGTCGACGTGCAGGTCGATATCGCCCACGATTACATCGACGATGTGATCGTCGAAATCATCTCTCCAGCCGGGACCTCAGTCAGACTCCATGACATGGGTGGCGGCAGCAATGACTTCATCAACGTCATCTTTGACGACGGGGGAGCACCCAATGGTTCCATTCCATGGGATTCCGGTTGCAGGATGCAACCCTCCGGGCCCGGTGCACTCTCTGATCTTGCCATTGCAAGTTCAATTGGAGATTGGACTCTCAGTTGCCAAGACACTTATACCGGTGGTGCCACAGGTGCTCTCAGTGGTTGGTGTCTGAATACTTACGATCAAACCGTCTCCGGCGCAGTCCTTTCACCAAACAACTTGCTGTGCAGGGACTTGGGTGGATCAGGGACAGTTGAATTGAGTTGGTCGAATCCCATGACCTATGATGAGATCCAGGTGTTGTCTTCAGGGGTCGTGGTAGACATTCTCGCAGGAGATGCGACCAGTTATACTCTTGCTACCGGTTTGGTGGGAGCATTGGTCGAAGTATGCTTGCTCCCCTCCGCCGCTGGTGCGATCCCTTGTACAACCAGTTGTGCAAGTATCACAACCCAAGCGATCACGCCCTCCCTTGAGGTCTGCAATACTCCCGCTTCTATCGTTGGCAACACGGTTCCAGAAACCATCGACGTCATCAACATCGGCACAGATCTGGATATCGGAGACTTGCAGGTGCAGGTGGACATTCACCACCCCTTCGTGGGAGACCTCATCGCAGATCTGACCCACGTAGGAACGACGGTGAGACTCCACGATGAAAATGGTGGAGCTGCGACTCAAATTGAAGCGACCTTCTGGGATCTTGGAGGTGCTCAAGGAGCCACAGCGATCAATTGTGGTTGCCCACTCCAGCCGACCGGCCCCGGAGTTCTCGGTGATTTCAATGGTAGTTCGACCCTCGGTGATTGGACTCTTCGCCTGGACGATGTCTTCACAGGGGGTGGTCCACGAATCGGCTCCCTTGATTCCTGGTGTATCCGGGCATTTGAATTGGGAAGCGTCACAGGTTTGGTTTGTGATACACCATCGGGTTCAACCGTCTCAACACTGACTTGGAACAATCCCCAGGACTTTGACGGCTTTGAAATTTACGCCAACGGATTCCTTGAGTCCTTCATCGCCGATGGCACCGCAACCAGTTACCAAACATCCCCACAAACCCTGCCAACCCAGGTGATCTACTGCGTCGTCCCCCTCCTGACAGGCGAGATCGTTCCGCAGAATTGCTGCGAAGGGAACTTCTTCGTTGATCCAGTGAGTGAACTCCTTGCCAGCGCAGAACCGGGAACCGGGTTGATTTCTGCCAACTGGACCAATGGAGCCATCTACGATCAGATCAGTGTCTTCGTCGATGGAAACCTGGAAGCGACTCTCCCAGGGGACGCCACCTCGTGGAGTGGAGGTTCTCCCGCAGTTCCTGGAACAGCCGAACTCTGCATCGAAGCGACGCAAAACGGCTTCGTCTCAGATCTGTTGTGTAAAAATGTCGCACTCCTGCAAGCAAGGGATTATTCAGCTTGTCGCACCCCGGGAACACCCATCAATCAGGCGGTGAGCCCTGTCACTGACATCATATTTGTTCCGAGTAACAATTTGATCGGAGACATCGACGTGCTCGTCGATCTCCGCCACCCCTTCGTCGGAGATCTCATCGTTGACCTTGCCTCTCCCGGAGGCGTGGGAATTCGCCTGCACGACCTTCTGGGGGGTGCGGATGCGGATATGAATGTGGTCTACAGCAATGGAGCCCCTGCCAACGCAGGCCCCTACGATTGTGGATGTGCCATGGAAGCCAGTGGGCCAGGAGCGATGCAGGATTTCGTCAACACTCCCAGCCTGGGTCCGTGGGTGATGACGATTTCAGATATCTACCCCGGAAACATCTCAACATTTGATCGGTGGTGTCTGCAACTTGATGCAGGATGCCAAACACTTCCGCCGCAGAATCTCACCGCGAGTTCCAATGGAACAGAAATCACCTTGGGTTGGGTGAACCCAGCTGCTTACGATGAAATCCAGTTGGTCCGCAACGGTGTGCTCGTGGCCACTGGGATCCCCGGGACTTCGACCAGTTATGTCGACACCCCACCATCGGGTGGTCATGTTTACGAGTTGATCGGTTTTAATTTTGCACAAGGCTGCAGCAACACCAGCGGACAGATCTCGGCAGGAGTGGGTATCACCGATGTGGTCTGGATCGGAGAAACTGGCGGAAACATTCTCAGTGGCGAACTTCTTGTCGATAGCCTGAACCAGTTGGGCAGAGTCGTCATGACCGTCGATACCCTTGATGCCGATTTGCTGGATCGATCAGGAGTACCCGAAGCCCTGTGGGCGTGCTTGGGTACATATCCTGAACGCTATGAATTGACCGCGGCTGATGGATTGCTGCTCTCCGAAATCCACACCGGAGACGATGGTCTCGATGGAACCCAAGATCGAGCCCCGGTCTCTCTCTACATCGAAAGCAATGACGCTTGGGGATACGACCCCCAGACCCTCATCGCCAACTATGACGGAGTAGAGAACACCTCGTTCGGAAATGTGGAAAATGGCGATGACTCACTGGTTGATCTGGTTGGATTCGACTCGGGCTACGGTCTCGATCTCTCCTTCCTTGATGCTCCATATTTCCAGGACTCTCCAGGAAACGATTACACCGACAGACTGGTCCCATGTGATTTGAATCCTGATCTTGGAGGAGATCGATCCGGGGTGATTTGGCAAGGGTCTGATCTATTTGGCCCTTACACCGTTGGAACATACTACGACAGTGACATAGCACCAGTGATCTGCCAAACCTGGGAGATCGGCGGATACGGTAATGACATGTTACAGATTCTGCCCCTGTACATTACCGCACTCGAAAACAGTGGCGCACCTCCCCTCGATCCCCAATTTATCAGGGGCGACGTCAACAACGACTCTGGGCGCAATGTTGCTGATGCAGTCTATTTGCTTGCGAGCCTCTTTGTTCCCGGTAGCCCCTTGGCGACATGCATGGATTCTGCAGATTGCAACGACGACGGCGGAGTCAACGTAGCGGATGCGGTGTTCCTGCTGTCGAATCTGTTCATACCGGGGAGCCCACCGATACCCCCACCGGGGACCAACTTCGATTGCGGTATTGATCCGACTGCAGACGCATTGGACTGTGCGAGTACGGGAGGGAATTGCCCCTGAGCACCCGCTGAATAGAACGCCATTCACATTCGCCCCGGAGAATCATGACCGAAACCATGACTCTCCGGGGCGGTGAAAATTCAGGGTAATGATTTAATGACTCTGCTCAGCAGAAGAACGAGAATTGCGCCGATGATGGTGCCAATGATCAGGTCCCTCACCCTATTGGTGCTTTGGTTATCTTGCTGCAAACCTTCGTCGGAATCATCCGGCTGATTCGATTCAATCGTAACTCCGCCCACGGACTCTTCAGTATCGGCATCAATAGCGTTATCAACCGGAGACAACTCTTGGGTACCCGCCTCTACAGTTGGCGTTGACTCCGCCTTGGCTGGAGCATTGCGATAACTGGCATGGACCACTGAGTCGTTCCCTGTGGCAAATTCACCCTTCCTGCGAGGAGCACTGCTTGCGCGAACAGGCCGGGCCACTGTGGTTTCCGCCTCCTGGGTATCAGAACCGCTGTGAACGATGGGGTCCCCCAACGAAACCATTCCATCGGCGCACGCCAAAGTCAAAGACTCCAGAGCACCCACTTTTTCTTCGCAGCGGGCCAACCTCTGCCGAATCCTATCGACGACCTCGGGCAGATCCCGGGTTTTCAAGTGGCCCTGCCCTGCTTGCTCAACCGTCCGCTGAATTTCTTTCTTCCTGGAAGCCAATGTATTCCGGAGAGATTCAGCGTCCTCCAAAATCGAGTGAGTTTCTCTCTTCAATGCGTGGTAAACCCGGGTCTTTGAATCGCTCGCCTCTTCCCATGCTGCCAAACGATCGAGAGAACTTTGACTCGAATCGATGATTTGGACATTGCGAGCCGTCAGTTCCGTCGTTCTGACACTGAACTCACCCAGCAGTTCGACATAACCTGATTTATCGAGCCCCGATTTGACCGGCTCAAGGAGTGTGGCAGCTGAAGTTTGTTTCGAGTTGGGGCCAGTGTTGATCTCTCCACTTCTTGTGAGATTCTTTCTGGCAGACTTTTGAGCTTGAGCTTTCTTGCGCCGCTCGATGCGAGCCTGTTCCCTGAGCATGATCAAATGTTGACGCCTACTCTGAATTTCTTCTGATTCTGTCGCCCCGAGAGGCACTGCTGAAATCAGATCCTCTGCCAAAATTTTTACGGAATAGTAAGCCGCCAATTTTTCATTGAAGAGGCGAAGCTCAAATTGGTCGTCTTCAAAGGTAACCTCTGCCACATCCTCACGTTCTTTGTCAAAAAGGCGAAATTTGACTGCTTCCAGCACCACTGGCCGGGGTGGCTGCACCCCCTCCGCAGCCCCTCCAAAGATCACCATGAGAATGAGTACCAAGCTGATCCCGTTGGCGAGCCAGGGATTCCCAGCTCCTCGGATTCCCTGAAATCTGGACACGCAAGAATCGGGCAATGAAACTGAATTGTGGGTGGACAGCATCAGACGAGAATCTCCAATGGAGCAAAGAACCACGCTCTTTGCGCCATAATTACTCAGGGGACCACTTCATTGGGACCATTCCTAAGGGTCCATTTCTTTCCAATTCGACATTCTACTGCAATCAGAAGTTCTTTTCCTCAATCTTTCCAGAGGTCCGAACCGTGATAATATCCCGGTGTCCATAAGATCCACAGGAATCGAGCCTCCATTGATTCGCCTCTTTTTGGTATCCCACCCCTGCGAAACCGCTGGGGACATGTCCAACAAGTTGGTCGAGGAAGGATGGGCTGCATGTGTCCACATGCTTCCAGCCGGGAAGTCAGTATATTCCTGGGAGGGTGAAGTATGTGCGGAAAATGAGACGTTGCTTTTGATCAAAACAGCCGCAGATCCTGCAATCCTCACCCGTTTTATACTCGATTCCCATCCATACGAATGCCCTGAAATCATCGGAATTGAAGTCTCCGATGGGCACAGGGAATATCTTGAGTGGATTGAAAAACTGACGAAAGGCAAATCTTGATCTCACTGGATGATGTGCGCGAAAAAATCTTGAAGCGCATCCAACCACTGCCACAAGAAGAGGTCGACCTCTCAGAGGCCACGGGACGAACCTTATCTGTCGCAGTTCATTCTGGAGATGCGATTCCGCCATTTGACAATACAGCAATGGATGGGTTCGTCGTAAGAAGTGAAGATCTCAGCAAAGCTTCCCAAGAAGACCCCATCACCTTGCCGGTAAATGGAGTTATCGAAGCCGGGATGCCTGGAGACTGTCCACTCAATCCGGGAGAAGCGAAGCGAATCTACACTGGAGCTGTGATCCCTCCCGGGGGAAATGCTGTGGTTCCCTTTGAGATTTGCCAACAGCAAGATGGACGCGATTCGGTCACATTCACCAGGGTTGCGCAAGCAGGGGATCACATCCGTCGACGTGGAGAAGACGTCCCCGAAAATGGTGAGGTCCTTTCTTCGGGAACCCGATTGAGTCCTGCAGCGATCGGGCTCCTCGCCAGCGTCGGAGCCTCTCGCGTATCTGTCTATCGCCGCCCCAAGGTTGCTGTTCATTCCAGTGGTAACGAACTGGTACCCATCGAATCAAAATTGACGCCTGGAAAGATCCGCAACTCAAATCTCTACTCCCTATGCTCCCGATTGGAACGCTGGGGTGCGATCCCCATCCCCAGACCCGTATTGCGTGATGACCTTGAGGCGATTCGCCATGGGCTGAGGGAAACTCTTTCCGAAGAACCGGATGTGATTCTGACTACGGGCGGAATCAGTGCGGGAGATCTGGATTTCATTCGAGATGTCGCCCGGGAAATGGGAGAAGACGTCGAGGTTCGAAAGGTTGCCATGAAACCAGGGAAACCACTGGTGGATGGCTCTCTGGGAGGGGTCCCATTTTTTGGTTTGCCAGGGAACCCGGCAGCATGCCTCGTCTCTTTCGAAATGTTTGTCCGCCCTGCCCTTGCTCAAATGGAGGGAAGAAAAGATGGAATCCCACCGATAAGATCCGGTGTTCTCTCAGAGGGGTGCAATCTCTCCCCTGGGCAAAGATTGCGCTGGCTGAGGGGAAGGGTAACCCCCGGAACCGATGGGGCTTCGGATGTGATTGAACTGCCATCGGGGCAAGGTTCGCACCTTTTGACCGGGTTTTCCACGGCCAATTGTCTTGTCCGGGTACCTGTATGTGAATCAGAAATCGCCGAAGGATCCGTTGTCGAATATTGGTCGCTGACAGAAGAAGAAGCATGAACAAACAAAACTCTCTGAATCTGCAAATCATAGATCAAGACGGATCCCGTGAACTGGAATTGCAAGGCCGTGGTCCTTGGATCATCGGTCGTGGAGAAGATGCCGATGTCAACTTGGCGGAAAATCGTTGCTCCAGGAAACACGCAGAAATCTCCCTTCAAGACAACAAAATACTCGTCAAAGACCTGAACAGCACCAATGGGACTCTCTTCAGCGGCAAGCCACTCACCGGAGTAGAACAAATCCAAAGCAATTCCGTCATCATCATCGGAGATGCGAAGATTCGATTGAAGGTACCATCTGTTTCAGAGCCTACCCCACCACCGGGGGGCACCCAGAAAGCTGGCCTCACAGATCAACAAGAACCGCAGCGCAGGAGACCAAACTTAGGCAGGGCAGCTCGCACTTCTGGAAGACGAAAACAATCCTCGGCAGGAGCAATCCTGATACTGGTTGGGGCGATATTTGCGATTGGTTGGCTCGTCATCACAAACATGCCGGGAAATTCAGATTCAGAGACTAACTCTGAATCGAATGTGACGGCACTCAATAGCGAAAAGCCGATTGAAAATGAGTCCTCTTCGGTGGATTTACCAATCCCGACCCCCAAGCCCCTCGGGAAACAAGCCGTTAGCCCGACACCTGATTCCGATGTAGTCCCCGATACTGAGATCGTCGAACGCAGGGGTTCTTCATTTAACGAAAATAGTCGATTCGATTTCGACTCAGACATACTGGACTCCCCTGAACAAGTGGGAGAAAGCGATTCGATACTCAAACCAATTCAGCCTATAGAAGCACCGCTCATCGATGCAACGATCAACTTCACCATCCTGGATGACGCATGGCCACCTGCGGAGAGAATTATCGCATATGAGTTTCATCAAAAGGATCACCATGGAGGTCCCGACTTCATCGACAGGATGGGAGATCCTATCGAACGTCGCGGCGCTGGAAATCGTAAAGCCTATCGCGTCATCGCAATCGAAGTAAACAATGGCGAGACTCAAGAACGATTAATTCAACTGCTCACTCCCTTGCGTAAAGAACTGCAGATGCGCTTCCGTGTTCCAGCTGGCAGAAGTTTGCGCCGTTACCTTGCGATTGAAGACCCGGGAAACACCCCAGTTCTCGTCCAGATGCTGGATACAGAAGGCGAGATCTTGCAAACCGAAGAGCGGATACTAGGCCCCGGGCAGCGCACGGAAAATCTAAGAGAGGCGCTGGCGGTAGCTCGTGAGCGGGAGCGAGAAGAGTGGATTCGCGAACAGTTTCAATTGAGATCCGTTCAAGTTGGCGTCGTCGATGAAGCAGGGAATCCAATCAAGGATGCACACGTACTTCTCCTCAACAAGACCAGCCTCGCTGTCGTTGAAGGAAGAACCAATGATTCAGGTATTTGGAAATCGATGGTTGTTCCAGGCGCCTGGACTGTCGTCGCTCACGGAGAAATCGAAGACGAGATCGACCCCGATGCGACTACTGCAGTTTTCAGGCTTCCTCGGGTATTCCTGTTGCAAAGTGATCTTCCTGCAGATCAGGACAACATCACGCTGGCTCCCGAAAAGGATGCAGAGATTCAGGTGTTGGACGAGAACCAGAAGCCTGTCGCTGTTGAGAAGATTTGGATTACTCCTGAAAGCGTTGCGCAGGCCTACACCACCGAGAGAGTCGCTCGGGAAGTGGGCGCGAGAGGTCGCCTTGAAACTCTCAAAGAAGCGCCTGGTGGGCGGTTCAGATTGCTGCTCTCCGGGATGGCAGTGGAGATATGCATCCTTGGTCGCACCTCTGAAGGTGAACCAGCATTACTTCGCCAAAGGACCTCGGGCGATCGCTCACTGATCAATGTCATCCTCGACAGGACGGTCATGGGCAGACTTGAGTATCGCAAGACTGCCGCCTATGGAGGAGCCACAGAAGGAACTGTCGATGTGATCTCGATCGATGGATTCAGGGAACGCTTCTCGATGAATACACGTGATGCAATTCGCTCATGGGTCTTCCCGGGAACCTATCGCCTGAACGTCAGCAGTCAACTTCCTGGAGGAGGCACTTGTAGATTCCTTCCATACCGGACAACAGTCGGCTCGGGGGAAAGACACGATCTGCATCCGAGCGGCCCTTGGACCTCTATTCTCCATTACGAACGCAAAGATGACGCTTTACAGATGAGATTGTCGATCAGCGATGCACGTGGACGGGTTTTGACGGCAGTGCCATCGGGGACAGGAGACTTGGCCGCTGTCGATCCCCGTGGAAATGTGCTGATCGAACGCAAATTGGGAGCAATGAGTTGGCAGGAACCAGGAACTCTTGTTCGCGTGGATCTCGACAAAATCAAAATCCAGGTCGACATCCCCTTTGGCAACACACCGATTCAAGGTCTCGCAGAAGCTGAAACACCTGTGACGATCAATGCTTCCGGAAGTAGTGCATCCGGACCCAGTGTTTTCAGACGCCGGATGACAGACATGATGCCCGAAGTTTCCAGAAGTCTCATTGGCTGCCGTGACCACCTGGGATGCGCCGATGGCGTTCAAAGGCTACACATGGACTTCGACATTTTTCTTCCCCCGGGAGTAGGAGGCCTGGGAGGGGGCGGAGTCATCGTTCTGGATGCAGCCCAGCTTCACGAGTACACCGGCAGTGGTGACATTCTTCCATTCGCATTCACACATGAACTTGGTCACAACATTGGATTTGGCCATGACCCATACATGTTGCTGGCAGACTCGGGAGTCGATGAGGGGATCTATGGTGAACTCGGCTACAGATTACTCAATGCACAAGCATTCCAAAACACCCTCGACTGGCTCTTGAAGAGAGCCAGTGACCAACCCCAGCGCTGGCAACCCAACGCTTCCGTCTTTGCTGCGATTCGCTTCCTTCATGGCCTCGGAGTTCATCGCAAGATGTTTACAGAAAGAAGAGCATCTGAAGTCACGCTATTGCTGCATGGCTTATCCAGCATTGAACGTATTGCTGCACTCTATTCCATCGCTCTCGGAGAAAACATTGCATGGGTATTCAGGGCGAACGGCTGGCCAGTCTTCGACGAACGCATCGATCTGGGTGGATCATCCGTCAAATTCATCAAATCGCACCCCAAGAAACTCAATTACGACAGACTCGATGGAACAATCATCAACGGTTGGTGGGTCCGCGGACCTGTTGAGGGAAAGAGTGCCGATAACCCGCATTGGAAGAGAACCGTCTGGCCAACACCGTTCACAGATCTCGCAGCAGGGCTGGACCCCGCAACCAAAGCACGGCGCTGGATCTTTTTTAGGAGGATTGCTGTCAATCGGGACATGGAGGCGCGATTGGCCATCGCAGCCGATATCAAATTACAAGTTCGCGTTAACGGCTCTCCCGTAGGATTTATTGATGCCAGTGCACAGATGACCCAACCGATGCATGACGAATTGATGCTAAACCAAAAGAAGCCTTTCCCGGTCACACTTCTCAGAGGCGAAAATATTATTGAGGTATCTGCGACACAGGTTGTGGGAACCCGTGGATTCAGAGTCGAGTTAATGACTCCAGATGGAACTCCTGTACCGATGGGGGTTCTCGATGAGGGGCCACCTGGTGAAGAACTGCTCGATGAAATCGTTCGTATCGAAACTCATCAGCCATTACTTAATGGAGACTTTGAAGCGGAAGAATTCCTCGACGGTTGGATCAGGGGGGAAGTTGATCCCGGAGGCTCAATTCGTTTTGAAGCTGAAACAGAATCGATCGGAACCGGGACCTGCGCAATGCGCGCAGAAATTCGCGAGCCCGGTGCAGGAGGTGTCATTCAGCGGATTGTAGTGACACCAGGAAAGCGATACGAAGTCAGTGGGGTTCTCAAATCAGAAGGTTTCAAAGGGGAAGCCTTGATCGGCTTTTTCACTGGAAGGATCGGCTCCTGGTCTGGAAGATCAAAGCCACTGCGAGGTGATACAGATTGGCGTAAGATCAAATTTGAATGGTCCCCTGGCCAAAGCCGAACCACTTATCTTGCATGTTACGTTAAAGGGCTCGAAGGAACTGTCTGGTTTGACGAGATTGAATTCAAGGAGTTGCCATGAACGAGAAGCCAAATCCATTCGAGGAGAGTTGGCCGGTCCTGAAAGAGATTTTTGAATGCAAAGGAGCCCAAGCCCTCGTCTCATTCATTTCTTCGCAAGACGAACTCCTCGAACGCAGGGCTTTGTTCCTCATGGCAAGCCAGAGAATCTCTCAGGGACAGGATCTATCCAGAAATCTCGACGACGTCATCACAATTTCTCGGGCGGCGATCGATGAATTTTTTGATCAATATGAAGCTGAAAGCGATACCGAGCATGCTCTTCTAAGGCTTGAAGGAGCCAATATTCTTTCATACAACCTCGCCGCTGATCTTGCTCCCTGCTGGGCAGATGACGAAGAAGTTCGTGAAAGCAGACACTACGAAGCAGGCTTGAGGTGCGCCAATGATTGCCTTGATTGGCGAAAGCAACTGCAGAAGGGCGCAGTTTCATTCAGCATGGCTTGGTGGGCACAGGGTGTGCACCAGGCAGGGTTGGGTCGTTGGGATCGGGCTTGCGAATCTTTTCAGGCTGCCCTCGAAGCCGCAATGGATGACGCCCGAGAAAATGGAACTCCCGAAACTGTAGGACCCGATGCCAGTTTTTATCTCAACATTGCATCCGGCTGGCTAGAGTTTGCACGCTGGCGCAGTGGCGACAGTTCCTCTTACGACCGCTTTCTTGAAACGATGGGAGCATTTTCAACGCAAATTGACCGGGATGACGAAACTCGGGACGATGCGATGATTGGTGTTCAGCAACTTCAGATTGCTGCACAACGACTTCCTGGTCAGGAACGAACCTCTTGAAGCCTGCTAAGCTGGCAGATCAATCCATCCTCCACTCGGACGCTGACTTTGTTGCAATCAACAAACCTGCCGGAATCAGCACTGTCAGCGAACGCTGGGCGCCGGAACAAAAGTGCTTAATCGACTTGGTTTGGGATATTTGGAAGACTGAAGATCCTGGTGCACCAAAACCTCATGTTGTGCACCGGCTAGACAAAGAAACCACAGGAGTAATCCTCTTTGCCCGTCACGGGGAAGCTCAAGCAAAATTGCGCAAACAATTCATGGACAGAACCACCAGGAAAACTTACGTCACGCTTGTGGAAGGCTGTCCTGAGCCTCCCGAGGGCGAAGCCACCTTTCACGTTGAAGAAAATCCATCAAAAGCCGGAACGATGCGATTCTGCAAAAAGGGTAAAGAGTGCCAATCTTCATTCAGGTTGATCTATGCATTTGACCGCCACTCTTGGGTGGAAGTTCTGCCAAGAACGGGACGGACTCACCAGGTCCGCTTGACGATGGCGCAATTGGGATCTCCATGTTGCTGCGATAGTGTCTATGGATCTGGAGATCATCTTCTGCTATCCACCTACAAACGCGACTACCGCTCAGGAAGAGGCGAAACTGAGCGCCCCCTGTTATCGAGGCTTGGACTTCATGCCTTAAAAATCGAGGTAAAACATCCCACTACCGGTGAACAAATCGAGATTGAAGCACCCTTGGCAAAAGATCTCAAAGCGAGCCTGCGCCAGTTAGAGCGCTGGTCCAGTCGTTGATCCTTACTTTCCGACATGACTTACTTGATAGATTTGTCCCTGCTCTTACCCTGTACCGAAACAGGGGGAAAAATTGATTCAACAGTCCAATGGGTGCTCAGAAGATAAGATCGAAGAAGTCTCTGACTGCGTGATTCTTGCCGGAGGGGAAGGGCGCAGAATGGGAGTTCCGAAAGCCTATCTCGATTACAAAGGGCAGTTCTTGATTGAGCGGATTTACGCTACAGTAAATCCTCTCTTTGAGAGGGTTTGCGTCTCTGTCAAGTCAGCAGATCACCTGGAAAGCGTACCCGAATTAAAGTGGCATGCTGTCCTCGAAGATCCTCCGGCATGCTCGTCCCTCCATGAAGTCCTCTTCAATATCATTAATACGGTGCAAGCTCCTGTGTTCATCGTTGCTGTAGATTTGCCCGAATTGACCCCAGGCCTGATTCGCAAGCTTTGCTCATCACATTCGACCGGCACATCGGTGATTGCAATCGCAGATGAACGCCCACAGCCGTTGGCAGCGGTCTGGGATCCCACAGCTCTTGATTTTTCCACGCCCGTGGATGGCGATCTCGCTCTTCTTGCCTGGGTTCGGAGGGCTCCTTTTGAAAATCTCTCTTGGCCGCAAGACTTTCATGAAATGAATGAAGGCAACCCCTTCAAAAATTTGAACTACCCTGAAGACCTCACCTCTGGGGAACAATCATCTTGAGCTCACCTCCTGATTCAACCCGAGCCCGATTGATGAAAATTCAGAGAACCCTTACAGATCACGCTCATGAAGAAGCTCAATGGAAAGGCGGCCCCCTTGCTGAAGTCGAGGAGGTCTACAGAAAGAGCACTGATCAAAGATTCAAACCAGTTGAATTCTCTCATTTGGTTGAGACTGTACTCAATTCCCGAATTTTGTTCATTGGCGATTACCACACTCTTCGTGAATCCCAAAAAACTCCACTGAGGATTGCAAACCAACTTCTTGAGACAAACAGGAGTATTATCTTTTGCACAGAGGCGTTTTACATAGACGATCAGCCACTTCTTAATAGCTGGTTAGCTGAAGAAATCGATGACCATGAACTCCTGAATCAAACCGAGTGGAATTCAAAGTGGGGCTTCCCATGGAGAAACTTTGGCATGCAGATGCAGTTTTTCAAAGATCGCTCAATACCCATAATGGCGCTCAACTCCCACGAAAATATTGTCGGAAGCTCCTTCGCAGCCAGAGATCGAATCGCAGCGATGCGCCTAGTAGAAGTTCTTCGAGAAAACCCCGACGACCTGCTAATCGTTTCTTTTGGCGACCTCCATATGGCTCATGATCATCTGCCTGGAGAAGTGCAACGGGTTCTCAAGTCACTAGGAGAAGAATCAGTTCCATTTACAATTTTGTTCCAAAATGTTGACACCATTTATTGGAAATTGGCCGAGATGAAACTTGAACAGACGGTGTCAACTGTCCAACTGAAGGACGGCAACTTCTGCTTTATGGGGACCACTCCACTAGTCAAGATTCAATCAGCACTGAACTGGTATTCCAATGAATTGGAACTTGAAGAGTCACTCGGGCTCGATCTCCCACCCACCATCTCGTCATCAGTCATGCATGATCAAATCTGGCTCATCATCGAAACTCTTTGTGAATTTTTAGAGGTCCCTTCTGACGAGTTTCAAGATTTCAGCGTATATACAAGCAGAAACCTGGACCTTCTCGATCACCTCACTGGTGACCGCAAATTAACTCCAGAGGAGGTTCAAAAGATTCAAGGTCAATTCGAAGTTGAAGAGTCTTGCTACCTTCCACGATCAAGGATCATCTTTCTGGGCAACCTATCGACGAGACACGCTGCTGAAGAAGCATCCCACCATATCAATTTTGTTCTATCAGGGCTTTTTCGTGAAGAGATACCTGCCAATGACAACTTTTATGAAACCACCATTCGAGAATGCCTTGGATACTTTGGTAGCAAAGTGGTTGACCACAACAGAAAGCCTCTGGGGAATGAAGAAATTGATCGAGTCATCGAAGATTTGGAATCTGGCTACTCCCACCCTTTCCATGCAGAAACAATGGAATCACTTTTGGCAACACGCCGTTTTCTGTCTTCACTTTCGTCAGGCCAGATCCCCAAGGCCAAGGACATAATTCCGCAGGATTCAAATCAAGACGTCATCTCGGGAGTCGCTCACCTCATCGGATATTTACTGGGGGAATGGATTTACAACGCCCTCGTCGAAGGTGAGATTGATCGATCAGAAGTACGCGAGTTATTTTCTGATCCAATGGCAGGTTCGGGGTCAGGAATGCGCCTATTTGAGTACTGGATTGAAAAGGTCAGTCAGCAACCCTGATCAGATTCTTCCGACACCAACTCCAGGCGAGGATAAATTATTCCCGGGGGATCAAGTTCCCCTACCGAACTAAGAAGGCACTTTTCACCCAAATCCCCCAACGCAGACTCCGGTGGTGGAGCGGATGATTGAAAAGCTGCCAAAAGCTTGCCGCTTGTAGCAGGCAAAAATGGAATCAGCAGAACTCCGATGGCGTGCACTATCTCCAATAGCACTGCAATGTCAGATCCACACTTTTGGAGATCCTCCTTGCGGCTCTTCCACGGCTCTGCCAAATCGAAGAGGCGATTTCCATGACGCGCCAAGGTCATCACTTTATCCAAGCCGTCCCTGAACTTTTGTCGCCCCAAAGCCTCGTCCCATTGTTGACGAGCCTCACGAATGACTTTTAAGACTTCACCATGCAAACTAGATGACGCCGCATCTGCAGGAACCTTGGAATCAAAGTTTTTTGCTGTAAACGTCAACATCCGATGAGCAAAATTACCCACTACATCAGATAGTTCATCATTATTTCTTTGAATGAAGTCATCCCAAGTGAAGGAACTGTCTTTACCCTCTGGAGCAACTGCTGTGAGATAGTAACGGACCCTGTCCGCTTCAAAGAGCTCAAGAATCTCCTCGGCAGTAACACCGACGCCCTTGGACTTTGAAAACTTTTCACCCTTGAAGTTGAGATATTCGTTTGCAGGAATCGAAGTGGGGAGATGAAAATCGCCTTGCCCCATCAGCATTGCAGGCCAAATAACTGCGTGAAAAATTATATTGTCTTTTCCCAGAAAATGGACCAACTCAACATCAGGGTCACTCCACCATGATTGCCAACCGTCTGGATCTCCTTGTTCTCGGAAGAACTCTCTGGTGAAGGAGATGTAACCGATCGGCGCATCAAACCAAACGTACAAAACCTTGTCTTCTGCTTCATCCAGGGGAACAGGAACCCCCCATTCCAGATCGCGAGTGATCGAACGCGCAGGAAGGCCTTCCCTCACAACTCCTCTTGCAAAGTTCCTGACGTTGTCTCGCCAATCTGTGCAAGATTTCAGCCAGGACTCCAATCGATCCTCATAGCGATCGAGCCTGAAAAACCAATGCTTGGTTGGAATTAATTTGGGAGTCCCACGGCACACTGCACACTCAGGGTTTTTCAACTGCTCCTGCTCATAAGATTGCCCACAAGCATCGCATTGGTCTCCCCTGGCTCCCAGAGCGTCGCACCCTGGGCAAGTTCCCTCGACGTATCTGTCAGGCAGAAAGCGCTGGCAATCCTCACAGAAAAACTGGTGGGTAACATTTTCTTCAATGTCACCGCACTCATGAATTTTTGTAAAAAACTCCTGCGATAACTCGGCATGACCTTCGCAAGTGGATGTACCACTGTAGTGGTCGAATTCGATATTCAGTGAACCGAACACCTTTTCTTGGATCGCCCTGTATCTGGCTACCACCTCCTTGGGTGTACTGTTTTCCTTTTGGGCAGTAATCGTTACGGGAACCCCATGATCGTCACTGCCACAGATGAAAACTGTCTGGATTCCCTTTAATCGCAAATACCGATTGTAGGTGTCGGCAGGGAGGTACACTCCTGCAACATGACCCAGGTGTGGATGGTTGTTGGCATAGGGCAGAGCAGCCGTAATCAAAACCCTGCGAGACTCGGTCATGATGCGCTCCTGCTCAATCACTTTCTGAGTCAGGCTCATTTGCCATCAGGTCTTGTGCTGCCTGGCTTTGGGCATCTGCGACTTGGGTATATGCCACGTGTAGGTCGCGCAGAAGATCCCTGATCATGCTGTCTTCTTCCGCAGAACGATTACCTTCAGTTTTGCTTTCAAGAACCCCAAGGAGATCGATCGTCTCTTTCGCCAAACTCAAATCGAGCATTCTCTCACCTGTCCGAGGATCAGGGATTTGGCCCAGAGCCATGAGCGCTGGATATGCGATCTGCTGGACTAAACTTGGAAAGCGGGGATCACTCTTCGCAACACTCGATTCACCAGGATCACCAGTCTCCTCGACGATCCCGCCCATTTGAGAAGCGAGCTTTTGCTTCTCTTCCTGAGCCCTGCGCTTCCAATCGTCATCGATACGCTTGTTGTCGTCAGACACCCCTGACTCTCCTCTCAAGCGCAGCTGTGACAAATCCCCTGAAGAGAGGGTGGGCATCAAATGGTTTTGACTGGAACTCGGGATGGTACTGGCATGCCACAAACCAGGGATGATTTTCAACTTCTACAACTTCGACCAGTTGACCATCCGGGCTTGTTCCGCTGATCCTCATGCCTGCTTCCTGCAAGCGCTCGCGGTAATCATTGTTGAATTCATAACGATGGCGATGTCGCTCCGACACGTCAAAGGTTCCGTACTCCTTGTGGCTAGTTGAACCGTCCTTAAAGCGACATGGCCAACCGCCCAATCTCATCGTCCCACCCTTCTCAGAGACATCCTGCTGCTCCTGGAGAAGTGTGATGACCGGATGGGGAGTATCCTTGTGAATTTCAGTGGAAGAAGCCTCTTCGATCCCCAGGACATTGCGGCAATATTCGATGACCGCTGCATGCATCCCGTAGCAGATTCCAAAGAAGGGGACGTTATTTTCACGTGCATAGCGAATCGTATTGACCTTGCCTTCGAGACCGCGCTCTCCGAAGCCTCCAGGAACCAAAATTCCATCGACTCCGCCAAGCACGGCAGCTGGATCTCCATTCGCCAACTCTTCAGCCTGAATCCTTCGGAAACGAACCCTCGAATTGTTTGCGATGCCACCGTGGGTCAACGCTTCATAGATCGATTTGTAGGAGTCGGTCAGTTCGATGTATTTTCCAACGACTGCAATTTCTACCTCATTCTGTGGATTCTTCAGTGATTCAATCACTTCGATCCAGTTGTCCATGTTTCCTGAACCCGGCTCACGCTTGAAGTGTTCAAGAATCCTCATGTCCAACTGCTGCTGTCTCAGCACCAATGGCAATTCGTAGATCGAGGTTTCCACATCTTTTTCGATGAAAACCGAATCCACCGGCACATTGCAGAAGAGTGCCAATTTGTCGCAAACTTCTCTTTCAACATCCATCTCCGAACGACAAACCAATATATCGGGAACGATTCCAATCTCTCGCAATCGACCCACCGAATGCTGCGTTGGTTTGGTTTTGATCTCTCCGCTGGCTTTGATGAAAGGCAACAGTGTCAAATGGATGAAAAGGACATTTTCACGACCATGTTGATGACCGAACTGGCGCAAAGCCTCCAGGAAAGGGAGGCTTTCGATATCACCGACAGTTCCGCCGATCTCTGTAATCACTACATCCACATCTGTGGACCCAACCCTGGAAATGCTTTCCTTGATTTCATCGGTGATGTGAGGAATTACCTGAACAGTTTTGCCCAAGTAGTCTCCCCTGCGTTCACGTTGGATGACCGAAGAATAAATTTTGCCGGTAGTGTAATTGGAATGCTGACTGATCTCACATGATGTAAATCGTTCGTAATGGCCCAGGTCGAGATCGGTCTCTGCTCCATCGGGAGTGACGTAAACTTCTCCATGCTGGAATGGGCTCATCGTTCCGGGATCAACATTGATATAGGGGTCAAATTTTTGAAGTGCGATCTTGAGACCATGGCTCTCCAGCAGAGAACCGATCGCTGCGCTGGTCAATCCCTTGCCCAACCCCGAAACCACACCACCAGTGACAAAGATGTACTGTGTCATTTCCTCAGTCCGTTCCCCCACGAGTAAGTTCCCGAGTAAGTTCCCGAGCAACTCCTCGAGCAAATCCCCAAGTGAATCCACAATTGGATTCCACTCTCCTACACACAACTACACAAATTACTCCGCCCGACAGTGGGCTCCGCCATGTACGCAGGGCCAACTGCTGAGTCCGAATCCCGTTCAACTCCCCGCATCTTCCCGCATCCTGAGTGTATTCTCCACGAATCGTTGATAATCTTCTTCAGTATCAATTCCGGGAGCAGCCCCGGAAACCTCTCCAACAGCGATTTCGTGGCCAAATTCAAGCCATCTGAGTTGTTCCAGCCGCTCTTGAGATTCCAACTCACCGATCGGCAATTGGGTAAATTTACCGAGAGATGAGGGGCTAAATCCATAAATTCCAATGTGCTGAAGCCACCCTCCTTGGGGGATTCGCCCCCTTTCGCAGTGGGGAATCGCCTGCCGACTGAAGAGACGAGCTCTCCCAAAATCGTCGAGGATGACTTTGACCCTGTTCGGATTACGGAACTGCTCCTCCGAATTCGGGTCCCGATGGCGAGTGGCGAGGGTCGCTACCGAGCAATTCTCACACGACTCCAACAACTCAAACAGTTTGATGACATGCTCAGGGTCCAATTCCGGTTCATCTCCCTGAACATTGACCACCCTTGAATCGTCGGAAAGATCCAATTGGACGCATGCTTCTGCGACCCGGTCCGTTCCACTCGCCAGATCTGGATTTGTCTCGACGACTTCACCCCCAAAGTTCCTCACTGCAGAACTCATCTGGGGGCCATCCGCAGCAACCACTACTCGGGAAACTCCAGGTACAGACTGACAGAGTTGATAGACATGACGGATCAGCGGCCAACCGGTCTGGTCGAGCAGCAATTTCCCCGGCAGGCGCCGGGATGCGATTCTGGCAGGAATGATGATCACACGTGGCATCGTGACAAGTTAAGTCTCAATATCGTCGGTGTCCAGCAAACAAGTGGAGAGGCAAAGATATTGGGTAAAACATGCTCAAAACATCGATACACTCCAAGGCTCCCGCGAATGTGTTAACGAGTTACCTGGGTGCAAACGTTTTCATGAAGAGCCTCCAAATTGTCGAGCATGGTTCGCATGGGAAACTGCTCTCGGACGTGCTCGATTCCCCTCTTTGACTGCTGCAATGCCTTCTCTGGATCAGAAAGCAAGTTCAACCCCGCATCTGCCAATGCCTGCGGATCACCGGGGCGTACCAAAGTGCAAATCCCCTCCGCCCCCAACAGCGACAGGATTTCGCCGCCACCGGTGGCGATGGTGGGAACTCCCCTGGCCAGCCCCTCAAGCAGATGCAGCCCCGACCCACCCCAGTCACTGACCAGCATGAGCAGATCCACGGCTCGATAAACAGAATCCGGATCCGCCGGAGGAGCTACAAATGTCAATGTCCCATCCAGATCCAGGGACTTGCTGACACTGCGCAATCTTCTCTCGTCAGGACCTTCGCCGAGAATCGTAAAGATTTTTTCGCTGCTCGACTTTCTCATGATGCTTGCAGCATGAATGAAGTCATCCAGACGGCGGCCCTTCTCCAGTCGTCCAACAGTTCCAATCACCGGAATCGCAGCAGAGTCCCGTTGATCCTGATCTGTTTCGGGAACCTCGATCCCGTAAGGGATCACCCGGATATTTTCTTTGACGATTCCCAGTTCATTGACCAGGTGCTCTCTCAAGTCCTGATTTACGACCACTACCGCAGCCGCAGATCTGGTTGATCTGGCGGATCTCTCCGATTTCAACCATGAGTGGACGGTGTGGATCAAAGGGCGATCAAGGGCCGAGGACAAGCGTTTGCCGATTCTGAGGGATCCGGGTCCGCCGGTGGCATGGATAAAATGCGGGTCAAACTCCTGAAGAAATCCCTGCAGTCTTCGTCTCGCCAACCAAGAACGCGGGTTCTCATATACCTCGATCCCCAATGATCGAAAGAGAGGCAAAAAGACACCCCCCCGGCAAATCATCTGGATTTCATAGCCACGTTGTTGAAGTCCACGAACCAGACTGAGTGCGTAGGTCGTGGGAACTGACCAATCGAGGCGACCAGAAACGACCAGCATCCGCATCAATTCCCCCTGACCAGGATTACTGAGTTCACCGGGACTTGTTCCCCACAGAGTGTCAGGATATACGACAAGAGCCCCATCGACCAACAGGAGATCTCGCATGGCACAACAAAAGTCTATCGAGCAGTGTGATTCCATCGCCCTCGCCAGTGGAGGACTCGATTCTTCCACGGTACTCAGCATCGCAATTGAGCAGGGATTTCACCCATTGCCACTGGCTTTTCGTTATGGACAGAAACATGAGGTCGAATTGGATTGCCTCCACAGGGTGACTGCATTCCTTGGTTTGCCAGCGCCCCTGGTCCTCAATCTGCCTTACAAGTCGATCGGAGGCTCTGCTCTCCTGGGAGATGGCGTGATCCCGCCAGAACCCAATGATGGCGCACAACATCGAGCCCAGATCCCCGTCACCTACGTTCCTGCAAGAAATTTGGTCTTCCTCTCTATTGCTACAGCTGTCGCTGAAGCCCGGGGGGTCCGGGATCTTTGGATCGGTGTTAATGCCCTCGATTACAGCGGCTATCCCGATTGCCGACCCGAATTTTTGGACTCATTCCTGCGGACAATCCATTTGGGAACCAGGGATGGGTCCACCGGGGATGACTCCGCAGGTATCGGATCGGCAGAACCTCACTGGCGCATGCATGCTCCACTTGCAGAAATGAGCAAAGCGGAAATCATTCGCACAGCAAGCAAACTCGGCCTTGACCTGTCCCTGACCCACTCCTGTTACGATCCAGGGGATAATGGCGAGGCTTGCGGGATCTGCGACTCATGCGGGCTCAGAAGGCGAGGATTTGAAGAAGCAGGAATCAAAGATCCGACCGTATATTCCTGAGTCTCACAATTTTCTCGCCGATCCGACCAATTTACTCTGCAGTCAGCGGGTTCGGCACGTTAGCATCCGCGAAATCGATTCCGGAAATGGAGACTTCGCCAAGGGTCCCCATTGATTGGATTCCGGTCGGATTAAATGCGATGAGAGGACCTGGACAGTGTCAAGAAATGTGCTCGTCACAGGTGGGGCTGGCTTTATTGGTAGTCACGTCTGCGAAAAATTGCTCTCTCGTGGAGATGAGGTCATCAGTCTCGACAATTTGGACGAGTACTACGACCCCGAGCTCAAAAAATCACGCTTGGATCATCTCTCCAACTATTCAGGCTTCACTTCCCTCATCGGAGATATCCGCGATGGTGAATACCTGACTCAGATCGCCAAGAGCCACCCTATCGATGCAATCGTTCATCTCGCTGCTCGCGCCGGTGTGCGCCCATCGATCCAAAAACCGGGGCTGTATGTCGACGTCAATGTTAACGGCACAATCCAAATCCTGGAGATGGCAAACAATCATGGCATTGATCATCTTGTATTTGCCTCTTCATCGTCTGTTTACGGCGACAGAAATACGGTTCCTTTTCATGAAAGTGACCCCGTCGACAAGCCGGTTTCCACCTACGCTGCAACAAAAAAGGCGGGTGAGATTTTGTGCCATGCATTTCATCACTTGCATGGGATCAATATTTTCTGCCTACGCTATTTCACTGTGTACGGTCCCCACCAACGACCTGAAATGGCTATTCACAAGTTCACATCCATGATCCAACGGGGGCAGGCAATCCCCATGTTCGGGGACGGCTCGATGGAAAGAGACTTCACATACATCGATGACATTGTGAGTGGAACCATCGCAGCACTGGACCGAGTGAATGGGTACGAAATCATCAATCTTGGAAATCACCGCAGCATCCGCTTGGACAGCCTAATAGAACTGATCGGCTCTGCTTGCGGAATGCAGATCGAGATTGAACGTCTACCTGCACCTCCAGGAGACGTATTGAAAACGTTTGCCTCCATCGACAAGGCAAAAAAACTACTCAGTTACGACCCTGCGACGCCTATCGAATCCGGCATCGAAAAATTCGTCGCTTGGTTCGTTGCCGAAGCGGACAGTAACCGATGCTAGATAAGGCTTTCCAATGAATGATCAGCCCAGAATCCAAATGGTGGCCGTAGGGCCGGATGACGAACAAGAAAAGAATCTATGGCTCGATGCCCTGGAAAGCGTCATCGATGCCAATGGCTATTGCCTTGGTGATGCGGTCGAAAGATTTGAAAGTCGGTGCGAGGCTCACCTCGGTGTCGGTCATGCCCTCGGGGTCTCGAACGGGACCGACGGCCTCAAGCTGGCACTTCGAGCCGTAGGAGTCAAACCTGGCGATGAAGTCGTTCTCCCCGCTTACAGCTTTTTTTCGACCGCTTCCGTTGTTGCTCACCTGGGTGCGGTTCCAGTCTTTGTCGATTTGGATCCGGCAACGCTTCTGATCGATGCTGCCAAGGTGGGCGATGCAATCACGGAAAAAACACGTGCCATCATGCCCGTACACCTCTACGGACAAACCGCTGATATGGATGCAATTATGCGCCTGTCTGCAGATACCGGGATTCCGGTTGTAGAAGATGCTGCACAGGCTTTTGGTGTTCGATACAAAAATCAACCCGCCGGTGCTATCGGCGCAGCTGGAGCGTTTTCTTTCTATCCAACCAAGAACTTGGCTGCGGCTGGGGATGCCGGAATGGTCGTTACCCAACACGAAGAGATTGCAGAACAGATGAGACGCTTGCGCGTTCACGGTGATACTGGGGGATACCAACACCAGAGTCTCGGTTGGAATGCACGCATGGATGGATTCCAGGGAGCAATTCTCTCAGTTAAATTGGATCGATTGGCTTTTCAGCAGGAGTGCAGGGAACGCAATGCCCAAGAGTACCTCAACGCATTGAAGTCCCTTCAATTAACAGATCGAATTCAAACCCTCTCTCGAACTTCCGGATCAGATCACTGTTGGCATCAATTCATCATTCAAGTGGAAGATCGTGATCAGATTCGTGAGCAACTCTCCCAAAGGGGAATTGATAGCGGAATTTACTATCCCGGCACCTTGCCGGGGCAACCTTGCTTCAAGAATCTCGGCTGTGATGAGTTGAACTATCCTGTGGCCTTGCAAGCGGCACGCAGCGTCCTCGCTCTCCCCATACACCACCGTCTCGAGGAAGGGGACGCCACACGAGTGGTTTGCGCACTTGCAGAAATTCTCGAAACCGCAACACGCTGAGGGAGGCAAAAAAATTTGGGAGGTGCTTCCGGCTTATATGAGGGACCGGCCTGCACACTCCCAAACAGCGAGGAAGAGTCGAGTTTTAGTGGGCTGCCCCCTGCGGGATGAGGAGGACGCCTACGAGTTGTTAATAAGCATCGGCGGTGCCAAAGTCCGGGCAATTTTTCCGAAAACCTATCATCCCCTTCAATAACGGCGAATTTGGGCAATTTTTTAAAGTCAGGGTTTCTTCTCTAATTGACTTTCAAGCCATTCATTCAATACAAACATTGAGTGAAAGGGGGAGCAGGCCAGATTTGGCCAGGATTATTGGCTTTTGTCGGCCAAACCCAGTTCCTGGAGATCCCTGAGGCGGGAATAAAGGCCCCCTTGGCTGCGCAAATCGTGATCGGATCCCTGTTCGACGATCCTTCCCCCATCGAGGACGATCACCCGATCTGCATCCTGAATCGTTGCCAGCCGGTGAGCGATCACCAATACCGTGCGATCCTTCATCAGCCTCTCAAGCGCAGACTGTACCAATTGCTCACTCTCAGAATCGAGGGCGGCGGTGGCTTCATCGAGCAACAAAATCGGTGCATCCCTGAGAAATGCCCTGGCAATGGTCAACCTCTGTCTTTGGCCACCAGACAGACGGTCACCACGCTCGCCAAGGATCGTCTGGTACCCTTCAGGAAGAGAAACGATGTCAGTATGAATCGCTGCGGCTTCAGCGGCAGCGATCACCTGCTCATGAGTTGTACTTGTTTCTGCACCGCGGATATTGGCCTCAACGGTTGTGTTGAAAAGAAACGGTTCTTGCCCCACGAATGCCAAGTGCTTCAAAAAGGAACTTCTGCTCCAGGTGCGTGTATCGATTCCGTCAAAGCAAATTTCTCCTGAATCCTGATCCCTCAAGCGAGCCAGCAAATCAAATAGTGTCGATTTTCCTGCCCCCGAAGGGCCCACAAGCGCCACCTTTTCCCCTCGCATAATTTCGAAATTGATCCCGCTGATCGCCATTTCTTCCTGACCAGGATAGCGATACTCGACATCTCGAAATTCAATCTTCTCATGAAGACCGGAAAACTCGGCGGCCCCCGGGGACTCTTTTAAATTCACCGGGGCGTCGATGAGATCAAAGATCCTGTCCGTTGCAGCAGCAGACTCTGCCAAGGTTGTGATAATTTTGGCGAAGTTCTTAATTGGCGTATAACAGGAAACTATTGCGGCCATGAATATGGTGAAATCACCCAAACTAATTGACACCTGATCCTTCAACAGGAACCAACCACCTACCCCAATCACAATTGCGGACAGCAGGTTGTACAGACCCTCGACAAAACTGCGCCCTTTCGCCCGTGCAATCTCGGTTCTGATTTGGGCCTTCTGAAGCGCTTTTGATGTTGCAGCGAACTGCTCTTGGCGCTGTTCTTCCAAACCAAAGGTCTTCACAACCCTGATTCCAGACATCAGTTGGGATAGGCCCTCAGTCGTTTCGCCCACATGGGACAAAGCACCCTTGGTACCACGCCGGACTTTCTTTGCCTGGCGAAAGATTGGAATCGTCAATAGCAGGAGCAAAGGTATTGTGATCAGGGTCAGTTGCCATGAGGCAAAAAAGGCGAGCGACAATGAGAAGATGATGGTCAACGGGCTTTGCAAAAAGTCGCCGAATAATAATTGAATCGAAGAAGAGAGCGTGCCGACATCTCCCACAGCCCTCGATACGACATCCCCATGGGTTCTCGATTCATAAAAGTCGAGAGATTGACGAGACAGCTTCCCGAACAACAATCTACGAATATCGATGACAACCCTGATGCGAACTTCCTGACCAATGATTGCGCGATAAAATCCGGAAAACGCTATCACCAATGAGATCACAGCGATGAATCCTGCACAGATCCACAGCAATTGACTGGCACCGGTTCCAGGAGTCCCCGAAACGATGGAGATTTCTACAGGCCCACTCAGTTGTGCACGCCTGAATTCCTCCCCCCGTGAGTCAGAGAGCCATGACAGTTCTTCTTTGGGGCGAAGTCGAAGTATCAGCAGCTCACCAGAAGCTGAGCTGGAAATCTCTCCTCCACCCGCCAATATCGCTTCTTCAATCTTGGCCGAATTCACCTGCAATATTCCTGAAGAGTCCGCAGGTTCGGGAATTCCCGAAATGATCGCCGACTTCAGAAGGAGTGAAGAGACTTCCTCGCTCGGTAACTGAATCTCTCCTGGAGCCAGGGGAAGAACATAATCTTCAAAGGCAACACTGGCTCGGCCGCGATCTTCACGAACACCAGGTGTGACAACACCATCGATGATGAGCCCGATGGTGGCGATCCGGAGACTGTTAGCCCCGGAGTAAAGCACCAGCAAAGCCAGTATGATCAGCACCATTCCCCGGTACGGCTTAATATGGGCAAACAACCGCCAAAGTCCATGAGCGGATTTTGTCTCACTCATGATTGTTGCTCCCGGGAAAATTCCCAAGCCTTGGCTTGTTCGACAAACAGATATGCTGCCAAAAGAAATGCGATGATGAACCCAGGCATCCCATCACGAAAACCACGATGTTTGATGTATCGGGTCCAGAAAAATGAAGCGCTCGCCACAAACCAACGCCAGCGTGACTCTGGCAATCTGACTCTTTTACGAAGCCCCCCGGGTTTTCCGTTTGCGAGTGTCTCAGCACTTTGACTGGTGTATCGATTCATTCTCATAATGAAATCATGAATCGTCGGATGAGCGAAGTGAAGGATTTCATTCTCTAGTGATTCGACAGGACCATCGACGACTGCATCCGCATGGATTTTTCCGGGTGTGTAATGCCCCTTGCCAGACTTGAACAGTCGCAAGTGCTTGTCATCCCAACCCCCGTGTCGCAGCCAACTCCCAAACACGTAATGTCGAAAGGGGATCAGGTAGCCAGCGGCTTGCTGCTCCCGCGAGATCATCTCTGTGATTTCCTCCCGCAGTCCTTCTGAGACTCGCTCATCCAGATCCAAGACCAATACCCAACCACTAGTCACAGCGGAGAGGCCCAACGTGCGAATGTCTTCGATCAGCCCCTTCCCCTCCGGAGCGGAGATACATTCACAGCGCGGATGACGACGTGCATGCTCAAGAGATCCGTCTTTGCTGCCATGATCCACGAGAATGATTCGATCCACCCAAGACAAGTTATCCAACCAGGCTTCGAGATTGTCCCTCTCATTCAGGATCGCAGCGACGACCGTCAGGGAGGGCCGATGGCTCTCCCTGAGCTGTTTCGTTTCTGAGGCGGGCGCTTCTGCTGAATTCAAGTAACCTCCGGCTCCGTGACCTCAGGCCACAGATCTTCTTGGATAAAGATGGTGAGGATGGACTCTGCGAAGGTCAACCGGAGGTGGAGCGAATCCTGTCACTTTCCTTGTTTCTTGCCCCTTTGAGACCTTTTTCGAGCACGTAAAAGTGCTTTTAGATCGCCGCTCTGCTCCACAACCGTCCCGGAGTCCTCCTCTTTTGGCTCATCCGGTGCTCCGCTGTCCGATCGGGAATGACGCATCGTTGCAGAGCGAACTCGCTTTCCGACAACGGATTTTGTCTCGCGGGGATCCATTTCAGCGGATTTGGCTTCGATTCGCTTCAATGGACCAAAATGAATCCGCCTGATGACCACATCGATAAAAAAGAGCAACAACACCACCCGTATCAATATCGGCCACAATGGTTTCTGGCTGCTTGAGAAGTTATGCGGGCGCTCCATCAAGTCGGTTTGACTGTCGATGACCCGTCCTCCGGACTCCAGGGCGATTTGCCCAAGCAGTTCCTCATCGGAGACCAATGTTCTGAACTCTGCGGGATAACCCACAGAAAAAGTGCGAGTCAATCCCGCGCTGCTACCATCCGGAAATGAACCCTCAATTCGAACGAGGTAATCCCCCTGCTGCCGCACAGGAAAATTCCCCAAGTAACGACCTGGGCCATCCTGACGAATTTCAACTTGCCGGCTTTTCAAATCGGGAGTGATGACACTCCCACTCAATTCGAGTCCATCGACAAATTGCCCCGCTTCATCGATCGCATCAAGCAGGACCACTCCTCCGCGACCATCGACTCTTGTGACTGCTTGCAGGGCCCCGGTATCATCTGAACGTGAAATCGTTCTCACCAATTGCGCCCACAAAGTCGGATTGCCTTCCCAGCCTGGCCATGAAGAACTCCAACGCTCCCCGGAATCACTGGTGTATACAGCAGTGATGCCAATGCCGTGCCTATACAAGGCCAGCAATGGATCTTCCTCATCATTCATCAGAATCTCGGTTGCGAGAGGCTTGATCGTCGTCAACACGATTCCGTCAACCGGGGGGAAAGCACCCAAGCCCTGGATGGGTTCAGCGGATTCGCCCACCACCGGTTGAAAGGTGGACTCATCGATCAGATTTTTTCGCACTTCCAATGCTTCCCTGAAAAAGATTCTCGGAAGCTGGGTGGGGTCATCCATTCGGTAGAAACGCCCACCCGTGGTTTTTGCGATCTTTCTCAGTGCCAACTCCGGAAAGGTGCCTGAGTGCGGCTGAATACATATGGTGGAGATCTTGATTCCTTGATCAACGAAGCCCTGAAGGAGGGCATCGCTGGGAACAACAGGATCCCCATCTGAAATGATAATTACATGCTTTGAGTAGGCATCCACAGAACTGAGACCCGCAAGAGCCAACGTCATCGATGGTCCAAATCGCAGCATGTCTTGCGGGGAGAGGCTGTTGATTCGGGTACTGAGAGAACCTTTATCACTGCACAATTCCATGGGGATTCCCCAAACATTGACGCCACTTTTATACAACAACAGCCCGAAATAATCCTTCTCAGTCAGCGCATCGAGGGCACTCATACTGATCTGACGTGCCCACAAATTACCCTGAGGAAATTCGCAGGTGTGTAATATGATCGCCAATGCTCCATTGGGAATAATTTTTCTCTGTTGAATATCCATCGAGACAGGCAAGGCCTCCTCGACAGCGGTTCCCTTCCAACCTCCCGATCCAAAAGAGTTTTCTCCTCCAACCATCAGGAGTCCCATGCCATTGGAATACACCAATCTCTCCAATAGTTGAGCCGTTTCTTTTCTGATCGAAAAATACGAAACGTTATCGAGAATTACGGATGAATAATTGGTGTAGTCCGTGACGAGTGAAGACAGCTCTGATTCAGAAATCTGCTCCACCAAAATTTGTGAACCATCCAAGTATCCGCCGATGGGAGAGCTTCCGTCCTCGGACACAAGAAGTACTCGCGAATTTTCGCGTGTGGTGACAAGAACCGATCCTGAGTTGTTCAACTTGATCGAATCTGTTCCCTCTGCCGATTCGATATGAACTCTAAAGCGCGTGTTTCCCTCTCCTGAAACCACCGGAAACGACACCCGATTTCTTCCAATGCCAACAGGGATCTCTTTTATCGCCAATACCTGTTCATCCTCCTTGAGGATGACGCGAGTCACCGAATCCACAGTCGACTCAATGACTGCATCGATTTCATAAGTTTGCCCTGGTTCAACTTCCTGGGGGGCTGAGACCGACTCCACCAATATTTCGTTCACCCGGTTGTAGGTCAGAGGCCACACATCGACAGAGATTCCAGCTACTGCAAGATTCCGCGCCTCTCTGATCACATCTCCTTCAGTGGAATTTCCATCACTCAGCAGAATGATGCGTTTTCCTCCGCCCGGCGAATTTGCAGATAGAAAACTGGCGGCATAACGAAATGCAGAACTGATATCTGTTGCTGACCCATCAACAGACACCTGTTTTCCTTGGCCCAATCTCAGTGCAAGCCCTTGCTCCAGAGCCGGCTCCCCTGCAAAGGAAATCAATGCCACCTGATCCGGAACTGCCAATGTTCCCAATCTGCTGGAAATCTCTTCCAAGGCCGCATCGGTCTCCAATCGGGAAACTGAATCAGAAAGATCTCGCAAGACCACGATCGTCAGCCCGGAGCCATCCCTGTCGAGGGATACACCCGCCAAACTTGCGATCAAGAGCAGGACAGCAACTCCCCTCAATACCAAGGAGCCGATGCGCACTTCTGCGGATACGGAAGTGCGGCTGAATTTCCACAGCAAATAAACCACTGCCAATGCAGGAATTGCCCATAAGAGAATCCATGGCTGGCCAAAATCGATGCTGGTCACCTCAAATCCTCTCCCGAGAGCAGGATATTGCTGATCCGATTGTTCCCGGTGTCAGCGATGAAGACTTCGATCTTGCCACCACGAATCGCTGCAGCGATCCCCCGGGGTTCATGCAGTCTTCCCTTTCCCCGACCGAGGCCCCCAAACTCTGCCAGACATTCACCTTCAGCAGAAAAAATTTGCAGGCGGCACCCTGACCGGTCAATCACCAGAATGGTTCCGTCTTCGAGAACATCAACATCAAAGGGAACCATGAATTCCCCTTTTCCCTGCCCTGGGCCTCCAATTTGCTGCAACAGTTTTCCACTGGCAGTAAACCTCAGGACCCGTCGGTGCCCACAGTCGACGATCAAGATCGAACCATCGGGAGCCACCGCCAACCCCTCCGGTCGCAAAAATTGATCGGCTCCATCTCCCCTTTCTCCCCAATAGCCCAACAACTCCCCTGATCTGGTAAATCTGAATATTCGATCCTTCTCGCCATAGGACGCCACAAAGATGGTGCCATCGGGTGCGAGATCAATCCCTCGGACCAGCTCGAGTCCGGTCCCTTCTCCAAACCGACGAATCTCCAACCCTTCACGATTGAACTCCAAGATCCTCATGTAATGGGTGTCCGCAACAAGGTATGTCCCCTCTGGGGTCTCACAGAGATCGATGGGATGCCCTGAAGACCACTCTGGCAAAGCCCAAACCCTTGTTACCAATCCTGAATTGTCAAATACTTGAGCCCGGCCACTGCGATCAATGATGACGCAACCACCGGTTTTACAAGCTGTGATCGCCCTTGGTTGAAACAATTTCCCGACACCTCTGCCGGGCCCACCCAGCAAAGTAACTCCGGGCAGATCTCCACCGCTGTTCGTTCCCGAACAGGATGAGAGCAACATACAAAGCAGGAATAAGTACTTCGAGGAGCGGGGGGAGCCCTGCAGAAGAACCGACATCAATCGTCTGTACGACCTTGCAGTCGGTCAAAATAGTCTCTTGTTACCTTGCGAAGCGACGCGGGGAGTCGCTGTTTTTCGATCTCTGTCTCCGCAAGCCTTCCGCTTGATTGCACCGCTTCGACAAATTCTCTCTTGGCATCACCGGTGGGTGCCTCTCCCCGGGTCAGAAGGGTAGAGACGATCTGCCCCCCGGATCCCCCCCCTGGTAATTGCTCAGGCTTGAGTTGACCGGGAGTTCCCCCAGTTTCCACCGGCCCTCCTCCGATGCCAGGATTCGTTCCAGCCACAGGTGCTGGTATCTGCCCATTTGCAGCGTTTGCGCCAGCAGGGGTTTGCTCTCCATTGTTGAGATGAACGAGACCTCGCTCACCGGAAGGTTTGCCACTTCACGTGCCTCCGAATTTGGCTTGGCATTTTCCTGCCAGGCAATCTGGGCAAATTTCGGGGGGCTTCCCTTTGGGCCACTCCTTCGCCAATTGGCTCAACTCTGCTTCGGTAAACTCCAATTGATCCTTGACCTGATCCAACAGTGCCAAGTCCTTGAGAGTGCGTGCCAACTGATCGAGGTCGTTGACAAAATCCTCGCCGTCAAGCCCAGATTCCCCCGCTTTTCCAAACTTGTTTCCCAGCATCTTCTCGAGCGCGTCTTTCGCTCCCTCAAGACCTTTCGGATCAGCGGAAAATTTCTTTGCCAATGCTTCGAGAGCTGTCGCCAACTGCCCGAGGTCATCTTCCTGCAACGCTTTGGCAAGGCGTTTCATCTCTGGGGTCGACTGCTGCCGAATCTGGTCGACCGCCTCTTTCAACCGGTCAACGGTTTTGCGCATCGAATCCTTGCCGGCAGAATTCTTCCTGGAGATGACTTTGGACTTCTGTATTCCCAACTGCTTCTTCAACTCTTCAGAAGATCTCAGTTTCTCCGGATTCAATTTTGAACTCTCAAGGTTTTTTCGCTGGCTTTCAGCCACCTTTTGGATCGTTTGGCGAACCTCTTCAGAAGCGTGTTTCTTGGAAATCTCTTCGACCTTGTTGAGTCGCCGAACGAGAGCTTTCTCCTTGCGCATCACCCTGGCATTTTCCTTGCGATTTTCTTCAACCTCTGCCTGAACTCCCAACAAATCGATGGGAGGCAAAACCATTGCCACTGCAAAGACAATGCTGCAAACCAGGGTCGGCACGCCGAAACGAATAGTGCCAACTGGAAGCGCTCTTTGAACATCCAGTGATTCGGAAACCTTGCGCGCCTCTTGCAAAACTTTTTCCGCTGTCGAATCTCGAAGTTGACCCTTCTTGGCGAAGATCGCTGTCGAAATCGTTTGCGGAATCGATTGGTTCTTTTCAACTTCAACTGCACCAGCGATGTCAGACTTGCCAGCCTTGATAGCCGCTGTCAGCAGATATGTCACAAAAACGGTGCTAGCAAACCAAGCCTTCTGGTTCAAATCCGTGCTCGGTTCATAAAAGCGATCGACGGCGATCAAAAGCGCGGAGATCAAAAGCGCAGAACAAAGAGCACCCTCTAGTGAGCGGAAGGTCGCAACAATCGTCGTGCGCCGACGAATACGTCGAAGCATCTGATCGAGCTTGTTTGTCTCCGAATCACTCATCAAGTTCTCCTTCAAAAAGACTGGCTGGTAAACGATCCGGCTAATATCCGGGGTTCCATGATTCCAATCTCAAGGGCCTATTTCCCATGGTAACGCAGGCGGGTTCCTATTTCAGGCGCAATCACTCTCCACTCCGAAGAGCTGAATATAGAAGCTATTGAGCACCCAGCCGCACTCTAGGGCTCATGGGGCTTCATCCATGGCTCCAGGTCTACTCCGGTGGCCTCAGCAATCCTGTTGATATGGCAGAAAAACCCAACGACATGGATCACCTCGAGAATCTGCTCATCGGAAAATCCATGACCCCTGAGTGACTGAAGATCCTCCTCGGAGGTCGCCTCTGAGAGCTTGGCGATTTTTATAACGAAGTTGCGTAGAGCTGACATTTTGTCACTCACTTCAACGACACCTGAATCTTCACTCGACCGAACTGACCGAGCCAGAAGATCACCACCCTCTTGAGCAGCGAGATCTCTGAGGTGGGACTCGATTCAGTAATGGCAGTTATTGGCCTCGCTGGTCAATACAGCGATCCACTCGCGCTCAGCGGTCGTCAGGGCACCGGGGCCCTTCATCAGTTGGACGTAGAATTGCATAAAGGACTGCAAAAGATCTGGGCGCAAAGACATCACTTTGAGGATCTCTGCGACGTCACCAGCTCTAGTCTTCGCCGCCGAATAAACTTGATCCAGTAATCCCCCAGGCTCATCTGCGGGATTTCTCTGTCGAATCCACGACATCAGTCACTGCCTTCAAATGGCGGGAGAGCCCTGCGAGCGAGGAACCGATCTGCCAACACCAGTGCCAGCATCGATTCCACGATCGGTACCGCTCGTGGCAGTACACAGGGATCGTGCCTGCCAGTCCCGGAAAATTCGACCGTCTCCCCGGAGGTGTTCACCGAGTTCTGGGAGATCCGAATCGTCGATGTGGGCTTGAATCCCACTCTGAGCCAGACGGGGGAACCGCTGGAGATGCCCCCCTGCATTCCACCACTGCGATTGGTGACCTGGCCGAGATCTCCATCCGGGGTCAGATCAAACGCATCATTGTTTTCACTGCCGGTCCTGCCGGTGGCAGCCCAACCGTCGCCGATCTCAATAGCAACAGTCGCAGGAATCGACAACATGGCATGACCAATCCAGGCTTTCAGTTTTCCAAAGACTGGATCACCCCAACCGGCGGGGACTCCACGGGCAATGACTCCTACCCATCCCCCTAGGCTTTCCCCTTCTTCCATGGCACGAGAGATAGCGTCTGCAAATTGGGAGGACGATGTTTCATCCGGGCAACGCACAGGACTCCCATCGACTTGTTCAACGGTAATCTTTTCCAAATCCACCGGCGAGCGAAGCCCTGACAATTCAGAAACCCAGCCAACGATTTCGATTCCGTGTTCAAGGCGCAAAAACTCTGCCGCGATGGCTCCGGCAGCGACGCGAGCAGCGGTTTCTCGTGCACTCGCTCTTCCACCACCCCGGGGATCCCGGTGGCCATAGCGGGCCTCTGTGGTGTAGTCGGCATGCCCCGGTCGATAAATGTCAGCCAGCGATTCGTAATCGGCAGAACGCGCATCCCTGCTCTCGATGTAGATCGAGAGGGGTGTCCCCAGCGTTTTGCCCTCAAATACTCCCGAAAGGATCTTCGGCTCGTCCGGTTCACTGCGAGGAGAGGCAAGGCTTCCCCCGGGACGCCGCCTCTTCAACTGCTTCTGCACCAATTCGGGTGTGACTGGCAATCCAGCAGGAAGGCCATCCAGAACCACACCGATTCCGGGCCCATGGGATTCTCCCCAAGTCGTGATTCGAAGGTACTCACCGAAGGTATTGCTCATGACATGGAATGTAGTCAATCTGGAGTCGATTGCCAACAACATGAATGGGACTTGGGCAGATTGATGAGTAATTCAGGGCTGACACATTCCGTATCCGAGCGGCTTCTGCGGTGGTATTCCGAGAATCGCGCAGAGATGCCCTGGAGGGGATGTGACAACCCTTACGCCATCTGGCTTTCGGAGGTGATGCTTCAGCAAACCCAGATCAGAAGTGTCATCCCCTATTGGCACAAGTTCATGGATCATTACCCCGATATTTCAACGCTGGCATCCGCAGATGAAGATGCAGTCCTCGAAGATTGGGCAGGATTGGGGTACTACTCAAGAGGTCGAAATCTACACAAGGCTGCACAGCAAATCATGACCTTACATGAAGGTCAATTCCCCCGTGATCCGGAGGAGGTGCGATCCCTTCCCGGGGTTGGGGAATACACCACTGCAGCGATCTGCAGCATCGCCTTTGGAAAACAGATGGCCGTGGTCGACGGCAATGTCGAGCGTGTGATCTGCCGACACAGGACCCTCACCGGAGATCCCCGAAAAGGCGAAGCCAAAATTCTGCTGCACGAGGTCGCCAGAGAATGGCTCTGTCGTCAAAGCCCAGGTGATCACAATCAGGCAATCATGGACCTCGGCAGAAAAATCTGCACACCACGGAATCCCAATTGCGAAGTGTGCCCCATTGCGGAAGACTGCCTGGCAAGGGCAGCAGGTGATCCCCACCAATGGCCACAACCGAAGAAACGCAAACCCACAGAAAAGCAGAATTGGATCAGCGCACTCGTCATCCATGGCGGTGAAATACTGCTCTTTCCTGGAAATTCAGAGCTTCTCAAGGGGCATCGCGGCCCGATTCTGGCGAGAGATCAGCAAAAAGACAGTGCGCAATTGATCCTCGAACGGGAGTTGATGAGTCGAGGAATTCCCCCACTGGAAATCGTCGCTTACGGAGACCCCTTTCGACACACCATCACCCACCGTCGACTGGACGTTCAACCAATCCTTTGCCATTGGCGAGGGCCGATCCCTGACGGCGTCGTGTCAATCAAACCAGAAGCTGCGGGCAAGTTGCCGGTGCTGCACAGAAAAGCAGTCGAGAGTATTACTCCGTTACTGGAATCTTGCGCAGAAAGTGTCAACGATGAACAGCATTCGTAATTCCACCGATTGGAACTCACTGTCAACAGATGATTATTGCCCACCAGGATCCGTTTCTGCGGTACTGGTAGGTCCACCCCACCACTTTGCCATCACGGATGTCCGCAATGAACACATGAGAAACCAGATTGGCAAAGTCGATGTCGATCAAGCATTGCACCAATGGTCGAGATTCTGCGACTCTATCCAGGATCTCGGACTTGAGGTCCATGCAATCGACCCCCCATCAGCGCAAGCAGATGCCGTCTTCACTGCAAATCCATCACTTTGTACTTCAGACAGAGCAGGAAATCCCCGCGTGATTCTTGGCCGCATGAGTCACCCCAATCGCATCCCGGAGAGTGAATGTCACCGCTGCGCATATCAGCAGCTGGGGCTGCGTTGCGAAGAATTGCCACAGAAGATTACCTCCTGGGAAGGGAACGGGGACACACTCAGAGATCTGACACGTCCACTGCTTTGGTGCGGACTGGGGCCACGCAGCGAACTCTCTGGACACATTGCCGCTGGGGAGATGCTCGATCTCAGTGTTGCATTTCTTGAGTTGCAAGATCCCCGCTACTATCACCTGGACACTGCACTGGCACTGCTGAATGGCAAAACTGCTGCCTTTGTAAGGGACGCTTTTACCGCTGAAGGAATCGATCTTCTGCACACAGCATTCGACCATCTCATCGAAGTCGATCCCGTGGAAGCAGAGTCTCGCCTCGCAGGCAACATGTGGTCGCCTGATGGGAAACATGTTCTGATCACCAGTGAAACCCCTGTAACTTCCAACAAGCTGGAGGAGATGGGCTTCCGCCCCATCGAAATTGAAACCGGTGAGTTTCTTAAATCAGGTGGCAGCGTATTTTGTATGAGACAGGAGATTCGCGATGCCCGGTGATTTCAGAAAAGCCGTCGACAGTTTCATACGCAGAATCTCCGGGGAGTCTCCCCCTTCCCTCTTCAATCCGTGGCGCCAATCAGACCCCGAATTGGACCTGGCAAATGGCCCCGCCCTGCGAAGGGGAAATCTGCGCCAATACCTGCTCGCACATGAGGGTGCTGAAGCCATCCTGGTCGGAGAGGCTGCCGGGTGGGCGGGGTGCCGTTTCACCGGGATTCCCTTCACCGGCGAAAATCTGATTCAGGGACCAGGCTGCCTCGAATGGGCGCAGGATCGCCCCATGAAACGATCCTCCCGAGCAGCCCATCCATACAAAGAGAGATCAGCAACCATCGTCTGGGGAGAGATCGCCGGAGATCCCCGACTGGTGCTGTGGAATGCGGTTCCGTGGCACCCCTTCAAACCCGGTGAAGCCCTCACCAACCGAAAACCGAAACGAAGTGAAGAGAAGGCGGGCGAGCAGATCCTGAGGAACTTTATCGACCTGTTTCCGGGAGCCAGTGTTCACGCAATCGGCAGAGTCTCCCAGCAAACCCTTGCAAACCTCGGCTTCGATGCGGGGTACATTCGCCATCCATCGATGGGCGGGCAAAAACAATTTTGTTCAGGAATAAGATCTCTGCGAAAAAACCTCGACAGGTCATTGACGACCTGACGAGGTTTCAACACTACCCTGTTTGCCCTTTGGGGTCCCGACTCAGGCCTTGACCCTCTCAATGAAATCGCCTGTCTCAGTGGAAATCTTTACCAAGTCTCCCTCATTGACGTGATTCGGTATTTTCACTTCCAAACCAGTTTCAAGTTTTGCTGGCTTGTAGACATTGTTGACGCTGTCACCTTTGAATCCCGGCTCGGTCTCGGCGATTTGCAGCACCACTGCGGGTGGGAGATCCACTGAAACTGCTTTCTCTTCGTAGAAAGTCACAGTGACATGTTCGTTGTGCTTCACAAAGGGCATCAGATCTCCGACAAAATCAGAGTGCAACTGGTACTGCTCGTAGTCAGCGGTATCCATGAAGATGAAGTTCTCGCCCTCAGGGTAGAGGTATTCGCAATTTTTCTTGTCGAGGAAAGCGGTCTCAACTTTGTCCGCCGAGCGAAAGCGATGGGTAATGTGATCTCCGCGCTGGAGATTCTTCAATTTGGCCTGGACTGCACCCCCACCCTTGGAAAGCTTTTTCTGTTCAAGTTTGACACAAACCCAAAGGTCGTCCTCAAAGTTGATGACCTGGCCAACCCTTAATTGTGTTGCGGGTACTCCCATGGTGCGATCCTTCCTTGCAATTCACTATCCGGGAAAAGCATACCATGCCCGGACATGGGGGGGCGAGCCGATCGAAACCGATCAGCCTTCTGTCGCTTGTGCCGGTGCTTCAAAGTCGCCCAAACCCTTTTCCCCTTCACGGGTAGCGACGATGGCGGACCCGACAGTGTCGCTCCAAACATTGACCATCGTTCGGCACATGTCGAGTGGACGGTCTACTGCCAACAACAACGCGGCACCTTCCAGTGGCAACTTCAATGCACTCAGAATCGTCAGCATCATGATCAAACCCGCAGAGGGGATTCCTGCTGCCCCGATGGAAGCAAGGAACGCGGCCATCACCACGGTAATCTGTGACCCAATGGTGAGCACATAATCACCGGAGGTCGCATAGTATTGGGCGAGAAATACCACTCCGATGCACTCATAAAGCGCTGTGCCATCCATGTTGACGGTCGCCCCCAAAGGAGCGACGAAGGAGCTGGTTTTGTTGGAGACCTTGCCCCTGCTTTTCAGCGTGTTCAAGGTTGTCGGCAAAGTCAGTGAAGACGAAGAAGTCGAAAAAGCGGTCATCAACACCGGGCTCATCGCCCTGAACCACTTCAGGGGAGAAACCCTGCCGACGATGCTCAACAACAGTGGCAACACCACTCCTGCATGTATCAACAATGCCAAAAATACCGTCAGCATGTAGGTACTCAGGGGAATGAAGATATCAAAACCTGTCTCCCCCACCACTTTGACCAACAGGCAAAAGACTCCGTAAGGAACCAGCTTCATCACCCAGGACGCCATCAACATGACCACCTGGAATGCGGAGTCGAGCAGATCAGAAAGAACCTTTTTCGGCTTTTCGGGAGCACGCGTGATAAAGAAACCGAAGAGCAGAGCAAAAAAGATGACCTGCAACATATTCCCGTTTCCGGTGAATGCGTCGAAGACATTCTCCGGTACCATCCTGCGCAGGATATCGAGCCAATTCTCAGATTCTTGGCCGAACTGGGCTTGGGTCGACAGACCCAACTGTGCTCCATCTCCAGGACGAATCAGGTTCACCAATATCAAACCCAATCCCACAGCCAAGAAGGATGTCGTGATGTAGTAACCAAATGTTCTGCGTCCAAGACGTCCGAATTCTTCACCTCCGCCGAGGCTGGCAACACCTGTCACGATGGACGTGAACACCAAAGGCATGATCAGCATTTTGAGCAGACGCATAAAAATGTCTGCCAGGAAAACAAACGGATACAACCATCTGGAGCGATCTGAACCGGGGTCGAGGATGACCTGGCAACTTCGCACGGTTCCATCCACAAGAGTTATGCTGGCAACCCCGCCAGCCCCTGCAGCAGCAATGAAACCATTGATACCATCCGGATCAGAAACGCTTTCCAGTCGATTCTCATCCGCCATTCCTGCATTGATGACGATACTGCGGATTCGATCTCCAGATCGAAGCTTCTCTGCCGCTGTCCTGCCCTTCGGAGTCAAATCCTTCGAGATCGAACTAACGACCACATTGCCATCCGAATCGACGCTCAGGCTCGCTCCGATCGATCCCGGAGCATCCGTGAATTGCTGAAGCGCAAGGCCGACGAACGCACCGGCAATGAGCCAGACCAGAATTTTCCAGTGTTGTGCCATTTTGCTCCCCAACAGACTCTCAGTGATTCAGATCCCCTGATCAAACCTCCAACAATTGACAGCCAGTATCATGATCGCTGTCATGCAGGAGTGATGACCGAACTTACCAAATTCTCAGGTTGCACATGATCGTGCAGTCGCTCAGTAACCTCCGCAGGTTGAATCCTGTTCAACAGGTCCACCACCTCGAAGGGATCTGCACCCATGAACCGGGAACTACAATAACTTCCCGCGATATTCTCAAGCGAGTTGAAACTTTTCAAAAGTTGGCCTGTGGCAGCACGTCGCTGGCGATCGATATCTGCATCCACGATCCCCTCAGAGAGGACCTGCGGCAATTCAGCCCTGACGAGATCGAGTACTTTGTCAGGGTCGCTGACGTCGCCGCCAATTGCCGAATGCCCCACATCGCCATAGATCATGTAACCGCCACCGAAGGAGTCATCGACGAGATTGGCTTGCTGTAACTTCTCAAAAAGTGCTCCGCTTTGGCCAAAAACACACTCGAGAACGAGGTCGGTGATCAGCTCTTTGCGCACCAACTCCGACCCGCTCGACCCAGGATGGACATCTTTCCACCCGAAGAGCATTTTTGTTCGCCCTACCTGCATCGACTGCTGAACATGATCCTCTGCGGGCACAGTCGCTTCGGCTGTTGCAACCTTTTCGATTTCTGGTGCCGGACCGAGGTCCTTCTCAGAGAGCAAACGCTCTGCATGAAGAAAGAATTCCTCCTCATTCTGATCGCCCACAGCGAACAAAATCATGTTGGACGGATGATAAAAAGCCTCCCAACATCGGTCTAGAAGCGGGGCAGTAATTCCAGCAATAGTATCGACCGTGCCAGCGATGTCTTTTTGAACAGGATGACTTTGATACATCCCTTCAAGAAGATTGAAGTAGACTCGCCAACCGGGCATATCTTCATACATACGTATTTCCTGGCCGATGATGCCTTTTTCTTTTTCGACATTCTCCTCTGTAAAATGAGGTTCCTGAACAAACCTCACGAGGTGGCGAAGGCATTCGTAAAATCGATCAGTGCAAGAGAAGAGATAGGAGGTCCCGTTAAAGCCTGTAAATGCGTTTGCACTGGCCCCCAACCTGCTGAACTCCTGGAAAGCATCTTCCTGAACACCTTCGAACATTTTGTGCTCAAGAAAGTGGGCGACCCCGTCCGGCAGGATGACTTCATCCCCCCCACCGATGCGATAGCGGTCATCGACACTGCCAAAATTGGTTGCAAAGCACGCATAGGTTCGCAGGTATCCCGGCTTATGGCAGAAGGCGACCCTTGCCCCACTGGAATGCACCCTTTCGACAACTCGTTCCCCAAGTGTTCCATTTTCAAGGACGGTAGATTCATCGGTCCAACTCAAGAGTTCTCCTCCGGTGCGAGAATGAAAGTCACATCGGGATGGACCAATTCCATCGCTGCCACCACATCTTGCCTGGTCACTCTGGCAACCTTTTCGCGGAGCTCCTCTAGACTGGGAGATCTACCGGAGAGACGTGACCTCAAATCAAAATCTGCGAGGCCTGCCGGGCTGTCTTGAACCATCCGCAACCGCGAATCGATCCCGGCCAATGTCATGGAGAACTCCTCTTCGCTAAACTCACCTCCACGGACAATTTCGATTTGCTTTCCGATTCCTGAATTCGCTTTTTCAACGGTTTCATGGTCCACACCTGCACTGATAAACATCATTCCCAAGTTACTGTCGACTTGGGAACTGATGGAATAGCAGAGGCTTTCCTTTTCCCTGACCTGTGTAAACAAGCGAGAGTGTGGGAATCCCCCCAGAATCCCGTTGGCAACCATCATCGGTTCATGAAGAGGATTGTCGTAGGAAACCATCGTCCGCAGCGCCAACACCAGATTCGATTGTTGAACCTTTGCATAGTCGATCACTCGCCGAGGTTGCGACGCAGCTCGGATTCCATGAACCTCTGCCAGAGATCCAGGTACTGCCTTGTTTGCCTGAAACAGCGAAGTCAACTTCTCAAAGACCTGCTCCGACGGCTTATTGCCACTGAAATGGACATGAAGCGGTTGGTGCGTGACCAACTCTTTCCACACCTCTGTCATCGCTGCAGAGTCGATACTCTCCAGGTCTTCCAAAGTCCCCAGTTGATGATACCGCCATGGTTCATCAGGGCAGGCTTCCTCCAGGCACCTCTGATGAGCCCAGCCGGACTTATTGTCGATGATTCCCTCGATCGACCTGCGATGTTGAATCACCTCTGACTCAACGATGTCATTCGGGAATCGATCACCGACCAAGTTGGGCTCGTGCACCAGCTGCTGCATGAATTCGACGGCTTCAGAGAAGACGGATTCGTTTTCAGGCAGATGACTCTCCTCTGGGAATTCCGCGAGCAAGGAAATCAACTGCCTTTGTCCCCATCGATCGACAGAAGTGGTCCCTGAGAGTCCCCACAACTCCTCTGTACGCAGATTCAGCATTCTCTGTGAGGGATGATTCTGCGTTCCACGCATCAGGCAGGCAGGCACGAGGCAGCGCCTGGCATTTTGAGGTCCCAGATCGGATACCCACGTCATGCGCAAGTGGCTGGTCTTGCGACGCTGCTCCGGGCGCACATGAAGGAATCCGCCTCCTCCCACCTCTCGGGTCTCAAACCCGGGGATGTTCATGGAAGGAGAGGATGTCAAATTTCCTCCCTGGTGCTGGTCACAGGGCCGCCTGAGAAGGCATCGAGTGCACGAGAAGTGTTGGACTGAATCGATTCATGCAAAGAATACAGATCAGGAACCAGATTCTTGAACTCCTCCGGTGACAAGGCCTGACGACCGTCTGAAAGAGCCTGTTCAGGCTGATCGTGAACTTCAATCAGCAATCCGTCTGCGCCCGCGGCAACCGCTGCGCAAGCGAGTGCCGGAACCCGATATGCTTCCGCAGATCCATGGGAAGGATCAACGAATACTGGCAGATGGGTTCGCTTCTTCAATTCGGGAACGATGCCGAGATCGAGAACCACTTGCCTCGTGGCAGCGGCACAACGGATTCCCCGCTCACACAGTATGACATTGGGATTGCCGCCGGAGAGGATGTACTCCGCTGCGAGCAGAAACTCATCGCTGGTTGAGGAAAATCCCCTTTTCAACAGGATCGGTATGCGGCTCTGGCCCAGTTCCCTAAGCAGGGAATAGTTGTGCATGTTTCTGCTGCCAACCTGCAACAGATCGGCAACTGGAGCCAACTTTTCCACATCCCTTGGATCGAGAACTTCTGTAACGATCCCCAGCCCTGTTTCTTCACGGGCGCGAGTCAAAATTTGCAGAGCCTTGTCCCCGAGTCCCTGAAAAGCATAAGGGGAAGTGCGCGGTTTGAATGCGCCTCCCCGAAACAAGTGAGCACCAGAGGTCGCCACACTCGCAGCCAATCTCAGAGTGCGCTCCTCCTCTTCGACGGCACAGGGTCCGGCAACGACTGTGAAGTTTCCTTCACCTGCGATGACACTTCCTACCTGAACTTTGGAGGTGTTGTCAGCTCCGTGACTGCCGTCACTGTCATCGGCAACATGTCTTTTGCCCACGTGCAGATTTGCCGGTCCCAGAAACAGGACCTTTTCAATCCCTCGCCACGAATCGAGCGCCAGCGTTCGCAGAGGTTCCACATCCCCGTGAACCTCCAAATAATTGCGCCCCTGTCCCTCTACCAGATAGACCTGCACTCCAAAGGAGGCAAGGCGATCCCTGACTCTTCTGCGGAAAGTGGATGCCAATCCCTCTTCGAGGGCTATCAGCAGAGTGGGCTCATCAGTGGAGCGATCCATCCGTCACCTTTCGTCGACCATCGATTTCCTTGAGTCGCGGACTGCAGGGAGTTCTGACTACAAAAACTACCATGTTCACCCTGTAGCAGAAAGACAACTGGGCTATTTGCGGTCGAATCGTCTTTGTAACTCCTGCCACGAGATAAACAATTCCGAGGGCCGTCCATGTGGACAATTCTCCGGCTGGAAAGCCCTGTCTCTGGCCCGAACCAGGTCCTCCATTGCTTCTTGATTGAGGGGCTGACCCGCTTTGACAGCAGCCTTGCACGCCATCGTCTGCAGGAGTCGCTCCTTAAGGTCGGGTAGCGGTGCGCCGGTAGAGACCACAGGCTCCATCAGCGCAAGAATGTCCCGCAATAAATTTGCAGGGGATCGACCTTCAAATCCATGGGGGATCGCCCGAATCAATGCGACTCCGTCACCGAACTCTTCCGCCACCAGTCCCAGCTCCCCCAATGATTCACGCGTCTCGACGAAGATGGCCCAGGCCCGGGGATCGAGTTGAACCGTCTCGGGAACCAACAATCCCTGTGTAGCCCCACCCTTTTCACGCCGCTCCAGAATCTCTTCGTAGAGCACTTTCTCATGGAGAGCATGTTGGTCGATGACCCGCAAACCCTCTTTCTCCTCCAGGATCAGAAATGCGTCATTGACCTGGAAAACCCTTACCGAATCTCCCACAAGTTGTTGGGCCCCGCCCTGCACCGATCCTTCAACAGCAGCTATTCCAGGATGGGATGGGATTGAGTCCATCGTCGTCTCTGATTCACCCACATTTTCGCCGACGACAGTACCCACGGCATGATCAGAGCGCACGAGAATGTCCCCGTGATCGACGGTGGCAGATACTCCACCGGTAGCCTCAGGGGCGGTCAGCGCACTCGTGCTCGCCTCTGCAGAATCCATCTGCAGGCGCGGAACTGAACCCTCCTGTTCGAGAGTCGCCCGAATAGCACGGCGAACCCGACGATGGATCGATTCGCGATTACGAAATCTGACCTCCAATTTGGAAGGATGAACATTTACATCGACTTCACCTGGATCCACTTCCACGCCGACTACGGCAACCGGGAAAAATCCGGGGATCTGGTATCCCTTGAATCCTTCCCTGACTCCATGCTGCAGCACCGCATCCTTGAGAGTGCGACCATTCAAAAAGGTCCAGATCCCATCTGAATTTCTTCTCTGGACATCCGGCCTCGCGATCCACCCCGAAACCCCATCTGACTCCCTGATGGGCAGCATGCGATCCTGCAAATCTTCTCCCAATACTTCTGCGATCCGTTGGGGAAGGGACTGATCTGCGGGATATTTCAGAATGGTTCTGCCGTCATGAGTCAGACTGAACCCCACCGTCGGGTGAGCCATCGCTGCGGCCTTGATGACTGCGGAGCAGCGAGCCACTTCTGCAGAATTTGATTTGAGAAACTTTCTTCGGGCGGGAACCGAGGAGAAGAGATCTTCCACTCTGATCCTGGTCCCGTGACGCAGTGCAACTGGAGAAGTCATCTCCGACTCCCCATGGCGACCCACAATCCTCGAGGCGACATCGGCCTCCACTGTCCTGGAGGCGATTTCAACTGAGGCGACTGCACACATACTCGATAGGGCTTCACCCCTGAATCCCAAGGTCAGGATTCGATCGAGTTCCTCTGCTTCGCTCAATTTTGAAGTGGCGTGGCTCATCAGTGCCAATGGCAATTGATCTTCTGCTATACCCTGGCCATCATCGGTCACCTGAATCAGCCGCTTTCCCCCTTCTTCCAGGTCAACGTCGATTCTCGTGGAGCCGGCATCGAGACAGTTTTCGACAAGTTCCTTGACCACCGAAGCGGGACGTTCGATCACCTCGCCTGCTGCAATTTGATCGATGAGCAATTGCGGCAGTTGCTGGATCTTGCGACTCATGTTGCCCCCTCACAGGCCTGTGCCCCCCCACAGGCTCGATGGCGAAACCTTATACCTTGTTGCTCTTGCGGGATTCGTGGCGGATAGCCCCCTCAAGCGTATTTTCCAAAAGTTTTGCAACAGTCATCGGACCCACGCCTCCGGGAACGGGGGTGATACATGCTGCACGCTGCGATGCGGCCTCGTAGTTCACGTCGCCAACGAGACGTCCATCCTCCAGGCGATTGATGCCCACATCGATGACTGCCGCACCTTCCTTGATCCACTCCCCCTGAATCATCTCGGGAACCCCGACTGCAGCGACAACGATGTCCGCTCTGCCAACATGGGCAGCGAGATCCCTCGTTTTCGAATGACAAATGGTGACTGTCGCCCCCTCAGAGAGGAGCAGTTGAGCTACCGGCTTGCCGACGATGTTCGATCGACCCACCACTACCGCATCAGCCCCTTTCATCTCCACTCCCGCATGGCGCAACAGATCGATACAACCGAGAGGGGTACATGGAACAAAGGTCGGCTGGCCGACTGCAAGATGACCCACATTGACCGGATGAAATCCATCGGCATCCTTCTCGGGAAGAATTCTCAACAACAAGGGTTCGGTATCGAGATGATCAGGCAAGGGCAACTGCAGCAATATCCCATGAACGTGCGGGTCTTCATTCAACTGGTCGATGATCTCTTCGACCTGCCCCTGTGACGCATCATCGGGAAGCTGATGATGAATCGAACGGATACCCACTTTTTCACATGCCCGTTCCTTATTGCGCACGTAAACTGCACTGGCAGGATCCCCTCCAACGAGCAAAACACCGAGCCCGGGAGGATTCCCCATCCTTTCAGTAAACTCACTGACACGCCCCTTGAGCTCTTTTCGCAACTCTTTCGCACGTGCTTTTCCATCGATCACTTGAGCCATCTCTTCCTCATTCCTGTCCCCGGCCGGTGCCAGGTCTCAGCGTGTCCAGTGACCCGATCGGCCTCCTGATTTTTCCACCAAACGGACCTGACCGATCTCCATGCCGCGGTCGACAGCCTTACACATGTCGTAGATGGTGAGCAATCCGTTGCTGACAGCAACCAATGCTTCCATTTCCACCCCTGTTCTTGCCCGAACTCTGGTTTGAACCCTGACTTCGAGCCACGCCTTTTCGCCCTCATGACCTGAGTCGATCTCGACATCGACGTGATCGAGAGAAAGGGGATGACACAGTGGAATCCAACGAGAGGTTTCTTTTGCGCCCTGAATCGCCGCGATTCTCGCGACCGTCAGGACCTCCCCTTTTTCGATCTCCCCGGATGTGATTTTCTCCAGAGTTGCCTGCTTCATGAAGATGCGACCTTCGGCAACAGCCTTTCGATCGGTGATCTCCTTGTCGCCGACATCGACCATACTGGCTTCTCCATCTTCATTGATGTGAGACAGTTTTTCACTATCCGTCATTATTCACCTACAACTCCCTTTGAAGAATGTATTCAGACAACTCTTCCAGTCGTTGGCGTGCCGGGCATGGATCTGCTGCGGCGCGAAGGGATTCGAGAGCTTCGTTGATCACCGACCGGGCTTTCTCCCTGACCCGATTCATAATCTCGTGCTTCTGCAACAGCTGGGCAAGTTCCAGACGCTCTTCATCCGCTTGTGCAGATGCGTGGCAGGATCGCAACAGATCCAAAAGATGTTTCCGATCTCCGGCACCGAGTGATTCCCTCAGTAACAGAAGCGGCAATGTCAGTTTTCCATTGCTCAAATCTGTACCCAGGGACTTACCCACTACTTCAGCCTCGCCCACGAGATCCAGGGAGTCGTCGATGATCTGGAATGCTTCACCCATTCGAGTCCCGTAGGTTTCCATCGCCTTCACTTGCTCCTCAGAGGCACCGGACAGCATCGCTCCCAGGCGACAGGAAAGGCCGTACAGGATTGCCGTCTTACGGTGGATGATTTCTTCATACTCTTGGAGGGTCAGTTCGAGGTTGCCGGAATTCCCGACCTGCATGATTTCGCCAATACAGATCTCCCGGGTGCAATCCGCCAATAGACGTGCGGCACCCTCCACTTCAGTGGAGATGACAAATCCTCTGGCATAGATGATATCCCCGAGAAGAATGGAAGCCCTGTCTCCAAAACGGGTGTGGATCGTCTCTACATGTCGACGAACATCCGCCTGATCCAGCAGGTCGTCGTGAACCAAAGTCGCAGTATGAATCAGTTCAACGACCGCCGCGCAGCGTATGTGATCGATGGAGATCTCTCCGAAACAACGACCGGCAAGGAAGACGCAAGCGGGCCTGATCTGTTTGCCCCGAAATTGGGAGAGGTGCTCCAGAAGGGCGTGAATGAATGGCTCATTCGACTTGAACTCTTCGCAAAGATATGTGCGAAGTCTTTCCATGTCATCAGCGATAGGCTCGTACAGGTGTGTCAACACCTGCGTCCGTCCTGCCGAGCTCTCTTCTGCTGCCAAACCCTCGGGATTCACCGGACAGGCCCACCGATTGCGGGGAGATCATCGATGGGATGCAATGGCAGCTCAAAAGCCTTGCTCACCCCTCTGTGGAACACTTTTCCTGCATAGACATTCAGCCCCTGTGCTCTCAATGGATCGCGTTTGACGAACGCCTCCAGGCCGGAATTGGCAAGATCGACCAGATAAGGTTGGGTCGCATTGGTCAGCGCAAAGGTGGAAGTCCTTGAAACCGCCCCGGGCATGTTGGCTACACAATAGTGAACCACTCCATCGACGACGTAGGTGGGATCTGAGTGAGTCGTTGCCCTGCAAGTTTCAACGCAACCTCCCTGATCGACAGCGACGTCTACAATGACAGACCCCTCGGGCATCTCTGCCAGCCACTTTCTGGGGACCAGCACGGGAGCCCTATCCCCGGCGACGAGAACCGCTCCGATCACAAGGTCCGCCTGTTGGACAGCTTCATGGACCGAAAACGGTGTAGAAAAGCAGGTGTTGACGTTGGCAGGCATGGTGTCGTCGAGGTAGCGCAATCGATCGAGATCGATATCAAAAATTTTCACCCGGGCGCCCAGTCCCGCTGCCATGCGTGCCGCATTCGCACCCACGACTCCGCCACCGAGAACGACGACTCTCCCCGGCTCGACTCCCGGAACGCCGGGAAGGAGTACTCCGCGGCCTCCATTCTGTCGTTGAAGCACTGTTGCACCAGCCAGAACCGACATCCTTCCTGCAACCTCGCTCATCGGGGTCAACAGCGGCAATGCACCTCCGGAATCCTCTATCGTCTCGTAGGCCACTGCCGCAACTCCTGAATCGAGACAGGCGTCCGTCAAGCCCCGCGAGGCTGCAAAGTGGAAGTAAGTGAACACAATCAGATCCGGGCGCAGAAAGTCGTATTCCGCTGCGAGAGGCTCCTTCACCTTGACGATGATTTCGGAGCGATTCCAAACCTCTTCAGCGCCATCGACCAATTCACAGCCGGCATCGAGGTATTCTTGATCCTGAATTCCACTGCCGAGCCCTGCTCCCCTTTCAACGAGGACCGTGTGACCTGCTTTGACCAGCAAGAACGCTCCTGAAGGAACAACGGAGACCCTTTGCTCCTGTTGTTTGATCTCCTTGGGAACACCAATCGTGCGGGAACTCATGTTCACTCCTTTTGAGATTCTTCGGGAATGGTCTTCACCAACTCCTGAAATCGGGATGTCGAGACAGCGATCAGGGCCAATCCTATGGTCAGGGGAAAACTGTGGACCCATTTCCCCTACGCCGAATCCGGATTTTAGGGGGGACACCAGAAAGTGACAAGCGATGGCGTGCTTCTGGCGCCGAGAAGAGGCGAATTCTGCGAGAATTTGAACACGAACTCTGGATGGCCCCCTCCCGAAGGCCGATGCTGAAGAGTGCCCAGCGACTCCTCTGTGCCGGAAGGATATTGGCAGGTGGCACTCCGCAGCAACGATCCCGCCCCGAGCTCAGCGATTTCCCTTCTGGGAGGGGTCTTCGACCCGGTCCACCGGGGCCACGTCGCAATCGCCTTATCCGCTCTGCGACACCCGCAAATCTCTGAGGTTCGCTGGATTCCCTGTGCGCAAATTCCCCACCACAAATCCACTCCAATGGCACCTGCAAAGGCGCGCCTGGAGATGGCTCGACTGATCTGCGATGAAACTGAAGGATTTGTCGTCGATGATCTCGAATATCACCGGGAAGGTCCGTCCTACACCGTCGATACAGTGCGCCTGCTCAGTGACCGCATTCCGGACAAAACCCTGCTGTGGATCGTCGGCGCCGATAACGCACGAACTATCGCCCAATGGAAATCCGCCGACGAATTGTGGAATATTGCGATCCCTCTCATTGCCCCGCGGCCAGGTGTTGAAAGCAGTTCTGAGGAGGGCTTCCTCCTTCACCGGGAGGACTTCCCTTTCATCGACGACCACCGCTGGGAACTGTTTTGCCAGTGGCAGCTTCCTCCAGTCTCTGTACCGATCTCTTCGAGTGGGGTCAGAGACCTGTTGCGCAATTCAGCCGATCCCGGTCAAATTTCTGCGGATCAACTGGGAGTTCCTGCGGTGATACTGGAATTCATTCTTGCCGGGGGTTGGTACCACACTCAAGGAAGCTGCGATGGATCAACTTGATTCGCACTCATGGGAGGGCACCATCAGCGGATGAGTGGGATGGGATAGGTACTGATCAGAGAGTGCCACTGAGTTCCATCCCTCGCTGACCAGAAAATTGAAATCCCAAGAAGGGATCTCGGATCATGTCGAGAATTCGCGTCAAGGACTTGCTCAACCACACCGGTGAAGAGGTCACCCTCAAAGGATGGCTCTACAATCGTCGCTCTTCGAAAAAGTTTCATTTCCTGCTGCTCCGTGACGGATCTGGCATCGTCCAATGCATCGTCACCAAGGCAGAAATTGACGAAATGGTCTTTGAAGCGATCGGCAAGATCCCATACGAGTCCGCAATCGAGATCCATGGTAATGCGAATGCGGACGAGAGGTCGCCGGGAGGGGTTGAGGTGCACGCCTCAACCGTCGAAGTCCTCAGTGAAGCAGAAGAATATCCCATTTCAAAGCAGGAGCACGGCCCTGACTTTCTTCTCTCCCACAGGCACCTCTGGCTGCGATCGAAAAAACAAGTCTCCATCATGCGCATTCGCAATGAAGTCCTGAAGTCCATCCGCGACGACATGCATGAGAGGGGATTTCAATGCATCGATGCCCCAGTCTTCACTCCCAACTCCTGCGAAGGAACGAGCACACTCTTTGAAGTCGACTACTTCGATGACGAAAAGGCCTATCTGACTCAAAGTGGTCAACTGTACATGGAGGCTGCAGCCATGGCGCTGGGGGATGTTTATTGTCTGGGACCCACATTCCGCGCTGAAAAATCGAAAACCCGTCGGCATCTCACCGAGTTTTGGATGTTCGAACCTGAAATGGCGTTTGCAGGACTCGACGAAGTGATGGACCTTGCGGAAGCGATGCTCCAAAAGATCGCCTCGCGAGTCCTTGAAAATTGCCAAGCCGATCTCGAGGTCCTCGAAAGAGACACCGATCAACTCAGAAAAGCGATCGCACCCTTCCCACGCATCTCTTATTCGGAAGCGGTTGAGCGGCTCAATGATGAAGGGCACCCTTTCGAATGGGGAGGCGACCTCGGTGCTCCTGACGAATCGAAAATATCCTCCTGGTACGACACTCCCGTCATGGTTCACCGCTATCCGGAGGCGGTCAAAGCCTTCTATATGAAGAGAGACCCCAAGGATCCAAGACTTGCCCTCGGAGTCGATGTTCTCGCACCTGAAGGATACGGCGAGATCATCGGTGGTGGGCAGCGTGAAGAGTCTCTCGATACCTTGCTGTCCAGAATTGATGAGCATGAACTCGACCCGGAAAATTTTGCCTGGTATATCGATCTGCGCCGATATGGCTCAGTTCCCCACGGTGGTTTCGGACTGGGTGTCGAGCGTACCGTGTGCTGGCTCGCCGGAATCGAACATGTCCGGGAATGCATTCCCTTTCCGAGAATGCTTTATCGGATCTATCCCTAGCACCCTTGCGAACACTCCTGCTACCGTTACAATGAGGTTTACATTGAGGGATGTATGTTCCAATAGTTCCGGTCGATATCGAACTGATTGTCTCATCCCTTTCTTTGCCCGCCTTGAGGTGATTGCAGAATGAAGAGATTTGCAAGCCATCCGTAAGCTTGGGCGCATCTGGAAAGTTCTGAGATTCCGGGTACCAATAATTTTTTGAGAGGTGAGAGCATGTCGGCAAGGCAATTTAATTCGATGCCTGACAATGTCATGATTACCGGATCCTTCACAAGGATTATTGTTTTGTTACTTCTCTGCTTTGCAACTCCTCTGTTTGTTGCAAATCCATTGGCAGCCCAGAATGGTGTTGTGATCCAGCAGACAGCCACCTGTGGCTCCAATCCAAAAAGTGTCGACCTGACGGTTCGATTGACAGATGGCAACCTCTGGAGCATCGATGCCACCAGCGGGAAAGTCTGTGTTTACAGTACTTCAGGGGTACTGCTCCTCAGTACCAACCTTGACCATCCGATCGGTGCAGCCCAAGCCCCACTCTTTCAACCTCAATGCTCAGGACTCACCTATTCGGCGACAACCGACACATTTTGGATCCTGAATTCGACCGGGCATGAAATCTCAGAGATGGATCCTTCCGGTGCCCCATTGGGAACTCCGATTGCTATTCAGAGTGTGAATACACTGACGGGGCTGGCGATGAATCCCATCGACGGAAACCTCTGGTCGCTGAATAATCAGAATAACTCCGTCCTTGAAATCGATCCCCTTACCGGCGCAGTTTTGACCGAATTGTCCTTGCCAGGAAACTCTGTCCGTTTCAGCAATGGCCTCGACATCCATTTGGATAACGGCAATCCCATTCTCGATTTCTCCTACGGTGATGTCTTCGACGCAAAAGTAGTCGAGATTCTCAGCTACAGCCTTAACAGTGGTGAACTGACGTGCAAGAGCATCGACCTGAGCCAGATTGAAACCAGCGATCCCATCCTGGGATTTGTAAACAAGCCCAATTCAAACTCGATCTACGTCACCACCTGCTGTGACATCTACGAATTGGATGGAACCCAAAACAGTGTCCTTCCGCCATCGGATCTTCTGTGTCTCGTGGACGGTGAAGGTAACGCAGAGATGACCTGGAGAAATTGCGGTCCCGGAATCAACGGAATCTACAACTCTATCAGGATCACCCGTAACGGAGTTATCGTCGACACCATTAGTGGCACTGCGACGGCCTGGACCGACAATTCTCCCCCGAATGAAGCGAACATCCTTTATCAGGTTCAGGGCGTTGTTGGCTCCAATATCGCCACAGCATCGACGACGATCAACAACTCAGCGGGAGGACTGGCACAGTATCAGTCGATCCCCGAATTTCACCCTCGTGATCTGGCATATGATCCCGAAATGGATGATCTCTATGTCACCGATAGTTTCTCAGGAGTCATCCGAATCTATGGGTCTGATCTCGTGGAGAAAAGAGTCATCGATACCGGTCTTACTAATCTTCGAGGCATTGGGTACAACTCGCTCATGGATGTCCTCTTGGTCAGCAGGGTCAATAGCAGCCTCATGACTTTTATCGATCCATTGACCGGTGTACCGATGTCGTCATTTCCGAGTTCCAGTGATGAGATCACCTCAATTTCCTATGACCTCAGCAATGACGACTGGCTTCTTTTCAGAAACACTGGCGCAAATGATGCCGAGATCTTGCGCATGGAAGCGGCAGACGGGTTTGAGGGAAATCCGCTGGGAACGATTGCACCTCCCCAGACTTCAGGCTTGGTCATCAGTGGAGGAATGGCCGCACTTGAAGACGGCACTCTGTTAATTGGAATTGACAGTGGTGGGCAACCCACCAGCGTTAGCCAGTTGACCTCATTCGGGTTCCCTCTCACATACAGCATGCCCATGGGAGCCATCGGCAACTCGCTTCATCTGCTCAACAACCCCTGGACCGGCATCGAAGTCATCGGCAGCACTCTGGTTGTCGCAGGCAATGCCACCAGTACCCTTTACAAACTGATTCTCGTCAGCGACGGACCCGACTTCCTACGCGGCGATTCCGACGGCGACAATCTAGTCAATCTCACCGATGCGATATTCACCGCCACCTGGCTCTTTTCCGGCGGAACCGCCCCCTCATGCTTCGACGCTGCTGATGCCAACGACGATAGCAGATTGGACATATCAGACCCGTTGTACACATTGCTCTATCTTTTCGGCGGATCTGCCCCACCTCCCTTACCGTTCCCACTCCCGGGAGAAGATCCCACCTTCCTCGACAACTTGGGTTGTTAATCAAACCCGAGTTGACTTGTCAACCTTAGTTAATACACTTTGTATATCTCCCTAGACGGGAGACACCGCCCGACTTGCACCGCAAGCAAGCATGGTGGGGAAGAGTCTTGCGTCAGTTTTTGACGTGAGGGGGAAGATATTCATGCGGGGGCCTCCCAGGAGGCAAGCAGAGGAGATGAAGATGATGGGTACCTGCATAAAGCAGGTATTCGCGGCGGTGTGTCTGTGTGTCGTGCTGAACGGTTCAGTAATCGGACAGCAATCCCTCACCATCGCGGATGCCACTACTCAGGGGCTATCAGAATTCAATACGGAGGTGGTTCTACAGAGTACTGCCGAAACCCAAGGCTATGTGTTGGCCATAAGTTTCGACTCCAGCGTACTCACAGCCACCAACGTCGGCGTGGAAGGGACTGATGTGGAAAGCATCGGAGCAGAATTGATTGCGGCAGAGATTCTCGCTGAGGGCCTGACCCTTGGCGTTATCATCGATGCACAAAGTCCATTCGATGGAACAGTGATTCCTGAGGGGCAATCGTCCGTAGGATCGCTTTCTTTCGCTCCACTCATCATCGCATCGTCGAATTTGACGACTCAACTGAGCTTCGTCGATGGAACCCTGAATACACCGCCCCTCGATAACCTCATCGTTCAAGGCGGATTGTCTCTCGGTGTGGCAGAAGGCCTGCAACTGAACGACGGGTCCGTTACTCTCACCCCTCCGCCCCCTGACAATCTCAGAGTGGGCGCCGCTTCGGTTCAAGCAAATGGTTCAGATGTAGCGGATGTCCCTGTGCTGCTATCCAACAGTACAGGCCCAGTCCAGGGATTCGTGATTGCCATAGCACACAGTCAAGAAGACCTAACCCTTGAAGAAATCACGATCGTTGGAACTCTCACAGAAAGTGTCGGTTCAGAATTTGAGGTGACAAACCTCTATGCCGATGGAGGCACCATCGGAGTCGTTCTCGACTTCATGCCACCATTTGACGGTCAAGTGATTCCTGTAGGAAATGATCAGCAGATTGCTACTTACCGCTACAGTTGCAATGACGTCATCTACCTGCCTGAAGCTGACTTGGAATCTCCATTGACTCCAATCAACAACTTCATCGGTGATCCTCCACTGGAAAATGTCATCGTCATCGGAGGGCTCTCTCTGAATCCCTCCCTTGAGCCAGGAAGTTTGACATGTCTCGCAGTGGAGCCTCCCCCTGAACACAATACTGTCGTGACTGCAGAAACAGTCTTCGATGGATCTTCGGGGAACTATGCTCACTCCGGACAAACGGGGACCCTTAATCTCTATTACAGGGATCCCGACAGTGCGATTCAGGGATTTACCATCACGATCTGCTACGACTGTGACCTGACGATAGAGGATGGGACTTTCAGCCTGGAAGGATCCATCGTCGCAGAGGTTGGGGCGGAATACCTCAATCACCAAGTCGATGACGATTGCTCTGATGGAGAGACCGGCGAATTGATCCTGGCAATTCTGCTGGATGCACTGCCCCCCTTTGAGGGACAGACATTGCCGCCCACCAGCGAAGATTTGCTCATCGGTTCCATCCAAGTAACCGTCGATGAAACCGCAGAGTGCGACGAGATTCAGGAAATCTACTTCTGTGACGACATCAACGGCCTCGGTTCAGTCTTCCTCTACAACAACGTAGTTATCGACTACCAGTCGATTCAGGATTTCGATCGACTGGATACCGGAGTTCATGTGGTTGCTGAAGAAATCTTTCAGCGCGGAGACTGCAATAGTGACGACAAAGTCGATCTTGCAGATGCCGCAACAATCCTCGCTTCACAATTTCAAGGTTTACCAATTCATTGCTCTGACGCATGTGATGTAAATGACGATGGAGTCATCAATCTTGCAGATTCCGTCTACGTAATGAATTGGCTCTTTAAGTTTGGCCCGATTCCACCGGATCCGGGCCCATACGAAAATGGACCAGATCCGACCAACGACGAATTACCAGTTTGTAACAGTCATGACACCGGCTGTGCGGGACAGCCTTAAGACAACTAACTCAAATATGCTCCTGATCATTGGAGCAAATCTATTGCGAGCTCATCGGCGAAGTCGATAGCGAGGAAGGAATTCGAGATGTTCAATCTCAAGAAACTCAAGCATGCAGGATTAGCGATCCTGTTTACCATTGTTTGCGTGGCAGGGACTGCCAGTGCACAAAATCCGGACATATTGGTGAAACTATCCGATGCGCAAGCATTTGGTGGGGGATCCATTTCCCAGTCTGTTCTCCTGGATAACAATCAGACCTCGGGGATTCAAGGTTGGAGCCTCGGTGTCTGCAACGATCCGTCAGCCCTGATTCCAGTCAGTTCTGTATTGGGAATCGATGCTTCCAGCATCAAAAATGGCGAGATGCCAGACTTTGAAACAATGCTTCTCGCTGATGCAGCAGTCACTCAGGGAGTCGTCATTTGCTTTACAGGATGCGCAACTCTCGGTGAAGTTTCCGACTATGAACTTCTCCAGATCAACTACGACGTCCTCGGGGAAGTGGGCAGCTCCACTGACTTACAGCTCTGCTCCTATGGATCTCCCGTTGTCACTACCGTAATGGTGATCAATGGAGAGAGTGTTCCTCCTACTACCCAAAATAGCACTGTGGAAATCCTCAGCCCCAACTTCCTCACCATAGGAAATGGATTTGGCGTGGTTGGACAAACTGCAAGTGTTCCGGTTAATGTTTCAACCGAGCGTCCCATCGATGGGCTCTCGATTGCGACGGGCTACGATGCATCGCTTCTGACATTCACGGTTGCAAATGCGACTGGAGTTGCAACAGATGCTGACTTCGTCGAGGTATCTCAAACTTCCGAGCCTGGAACCATTGGTATTGGCTTGGTCATGAGCTTCAGCCTCACTGCTGAAATCCCGGTAGGAGATAACCAAGAGATCCTTCTTCTGGACTTCGATGTAGCAAATGACCTGGGTGGCCAAGTTGCTCCCTTGCTCACAGACATCAGCTTTATCCCATCCTCCGGCAATCCTCCGATCACCAATAGGATTGTTGATGGAAGTTACAGTGAGACTCCCAATCTGGTTGATGGGGCAATCGAGCTGGTCGACTTCAATCCTTTCCTTCGCGGCGACTGCAACAGGGACACTTTTGTCGATATCGCAGATGGAATTGCCATTCTTGCCTACCTCTTCCAATCACAACCAGTCGGTGGAAACTCTGGACCTTGTCTCGACGCCTGTGACGTGGATGACAGCGCAACAGCCGGTAACCCCGGTATCGGTATTGGCGATGCGGTTTACGTCTTCACATACCAGTTTGCAGGAGGAAGCCCTCCTCCCGCTCCATTCCCGGATATGGGTATCGATCCCACCACTGGCGATGGGATTGGCTGTGATGGCGACGCCGACGCCCAGTAGACACATTTTCTAGAATATCCAAGCAGCTCGTAATGAGTTTAAGGCCCCGAAGGAAACTTCGGGGCCCAATTTTTGCCGACTTTGGGACAACGCAAGTATCGGGCCTGCAAGTGGGTACTCCATGGGTGGATGGGCAAGCCCAGGGTGGTACCATGGGTATTAGTGAAGAATAGTAGTCACCCAGAATTAACGATGACTATGAGTTCGATCCCCCATCGTCTCACCGCCTTTTTCGTCGTGCCAAGGTGAGTTCTGAGGCTCAACGTTTTCTCAATCAGGTGTTCAAATTTGAGGAGATCAACTGATATGCACTTTCGGCTGTCACATCTCACATTAATTCTGGCACTCATCTGCACTTCCATGACAGAAGTCAGTGCAGAGAACTCTTTGAACATCTCAAACGTCAACGCCAATGCTGGAGAATCGGGAGTTCACTGTTTCGTTTCTGCGACGAACGACAGCCCCGTCGAGGGTTTTTCCCTCGCTATTCAGTATCCGATCCCCGATTTGGCCCTGACAAACGCCGACTTTACAGATACCGCGGTATCAGCTCTTCTCTCCGGTAATCAACCTGATTTCGCCGGGATAACGATTGATTCGAGTGCAGGCACACTCACCGCAGGCGTAATTTTTGGATATGGATCTGTCGGCCAAGCCCCCCCTGCTCTATCCATTTCACCATCGATCCCACAGTCACTGATGCGCCTGACCTTTTCCGTCAACGGTGACTCCCTTCCCGGATCACTGCCATTGCAGTTGGTGAACGGTCTCGGCAATCCAGGCATCGACAATCTTTTGTCCTCAGGGGGCTTCTCCGTTGAGCCAACGCTCAACGATGGAGTTTTCACAATCAACAACCAGCACATACTCAGCTTTGATCCGATGCTGGCAGCACCAGGAGGTTCACTGACTGCTGTCCTGAAGTACGAGCACGTTGACCCTATTCAGGGTTATCAGATTGCGATCTCCTACGACAACACTCTGCTGACGCATTTAGAACCCTCCAGTGATTATGGTTACTACCAAGGTTTGACCGCTGACAGCGTTTTCCCCGGCGGCCCCGGCGCATTCAACGGGATTGAACTGTTCTACCCAGCAATGAATCCAAACGTTGCGCCAGGTGTAGGATTGGCGACCTTCGCTGCGATTTTTGATTTTCTTCCGCCATTCAGTGGTCAGATGCTGCCACCGGGAACCGATCAATCGATCTTGCAATTGGAGTTTGCCGTTTCTCCATCAGCAACCTTTGGCTCAACGACAACGATTGTTCTCGACGACTCCTACACCCTGCCATCCTGTCCTGCCGCAGATCCGAATTGCGTTCCAGGACCAGCGATCAATTACGTCATCTACGACGGACTTTCGATCGCTCCGATTAAAATCGATGGCGTAGTTGAATTCGTCAGCAACCCTGGCTTCCGCAGAGGAAACACCAACAACGACAGCGCCGTCGACCTTGCAGACTCCCTGTTCGTAGTGAACTACCTTTTTTCAGGTGGTCCTCAGCCCACTTGCATGGACGCTGCAGATACGAACGACGATGGAGCCCTGGACATTTCTGACACCATTTTCCTTTTGAACTACCTTTTTATCAGTGGGCCAATTCCACCATCCCCTGGACCCCAGAGTTGCGGAATTGACACAACTGACGACAACCTCGACTGCATTCTAGCCAGCGGTTGCTGAGCAAACTCAGCCGTACCGCTCCTGACAATCAATTGAATTTTTCCCGGATTCGACCATCCGTCCGGGAGATCCCCCACCCCCATTGAGGAGGTACCTCATGCGCTCAACAGTACTTCTGCTGATCATCTTCTTCTGTACTCCAATGACGATTCAGGGTCAAAACTCCTTTGAGCTCGACTCGACCAGCACCATCCCTGGATCATTGGTCGACGTTGTGATCCGCCTTGAAAATCAGTCTCACGTCCAAGGTTACCAGTGTGCGATCACCTGGGACGCAACGCTGTTCACCTTTGTGAGCACGACTGCTGAAGGCACCGATGCCGCGGCAATCCTCGCGCCCGATACCATCGAGTTCTTCACCTACACCAATCAAGCCGATCTCGGTTCCGGAATGGGCTGGGCTGCCTGTGCAGCGATTTTCGACTTTAGCCCACCCTTTACGGGACAGACTCTTCCTCCAGGCAGCGGCAATTCTGTCGTCAAGTTCCAGCTTGATAGCGTGGCAGATAACACCCTTGTGGGATCCTGCAGCACTGTATCGATGATCAATGGCCTCGGTTCTCCACCAATCAACAATATTCTGACCATCAATGGGGTCAGCAATATGCCTGACTTGGACAGCGGAGAGATCTGCTTCTCCAACACCGCTCCCTTTATTCGAGGAGACGCGAACACCGATGGTTCGGAGAATCTGGCAGATGCTATCTTCCTTATCGGTTACTTCTTCACCGATGGCGCAACCCCTGGCTGCACCGCCAGTGCCGATGCAAACTCCGATAACAAAGTAGACATCGGAGATGCGATTTTCCTGATCAATTATCAGTTCCTGGATGGATCTGCCCCCGGATCCCCTTACCCGAACTGTGGTGGTGACCCGCTTGGAAGTGGTGGATTGGGTTGCTCCAACTACACTTCTTGCCCCTGATCTGACATTCATAATTCAAAATCGTCGAGGACTGGCTCCGCTAGTCCTCGATTTTTTTGTGTGTCAGGTACCAATCGGTCTTTTCGAGTGAGGCATCCAACAATCGTTGTTCCGCATCTGCAGTAGTTTTCGGCGGAGCAAGAACCACCGCATCGCCGCTCTTCCAATTTGCCGGACAAGCAACCCCTTGATCGTCGACCAGTTGAAGTGCCTCGACAACTCTACGGATTTCAGTGAAGGATCGACCCACTTCCGGGGGGTAACTAATGACCGCACGGATGACACCCTTGCCATCGATAAAGTAAACAGATCGAATCGTTGAGGTGACAGCGGTAGGCTCCGAAATCATTCCAAACTTCTTTGAAACGGCCTGATCAAGATCAGCAATCACAGGAAACTCGATCTTGACCGAATACTTCTCCTCAATATCCCTGATCCAGGCAATGTGTGAATAAACACTGTCGACAGAACAACCCAAAAGGGAAACACCCCTACTTTCCATAAACTCCTGAGCATGACAGAATTCGACGAATTCGGTCGTACAGACAGGAGTGAAGTCAGCAGGATGAGAAAACAGGATTACCCAGCGCCCTGATTGCCATTCAGAGAAGCGAATCACACCATGGGTCGTCTGTGCCTCAAAATCAGGGGCAATATCCCCCAGGCCGAGTCTATTGTGGCTGCTTACAGGCTCGTTCATCGATAATCCTACTCTAGATGAAGTCGAAGGTTTTGAGTGATCACGAGCAAAGAAACCTGATCTGGCTCCTGCTTGCGGATACGCTAATGTCAAGTTTTTGGACCGACATTTCAAGGGAGGCTGACACTTTTGATAGATTCCTCTAACACCCGGTCATTCCACTCGGAAGTTCCCTGGTACTGGCTCCCACCTATCGGAGATCTTCGAGGTTTGCTTCTCGGGTTGCACGGCATGGCACAGGACGGATCCCGTTTGGGCCAAAAACTGGAGATCCTGCGTCAGCAAGGAGTCGGACTGATTCTTCCTTCCGGTCCCTATCCTCTAGAGGTTCGCGGTCGCAATGGTTCTCGCCAAGGGCACGCATGGTACATTTTCACCGGCGACCAACAAGCCTTCAGAAGCTCGATGGAACGGTCGGAGGCTGATTTATTGAGGATTCTTGAACAGATTCGTGCTGAACCCGAAATGAAAGCATTGCCACTCGATCTGCTGGGATTCAGTCAAGGTGGTTATCTGGCTGGATTCATCGCCTTTCGCAACGCTGAACTATTTCGAAGTTGCATTATCGCTTCGGCGAGACTCAAACATGAATTCCTTGAGAAGGAAATTTCTGCCAGCCCCAATTTGCAGGTGCTGTTCTGTCACGATAGAAATGATCCATTGACCAAGGCTGACCCAGTTGAGGAATCGCATAAAATCCTTGAGAACTCAGGGGTCACCTCCTCCATCAGGTGGCATGATGATGGACACTCACTCGACACGGGGAGTGTCGAGTATCTCGCTCATTGGATGAAAGAACTCTGTGATCGATGATGGAACCAGATCCGTTGTATGAAGAACTAAATCAGGCATTGGAAAACTTTGACACAGAACGCTGCGCTCAAATTCTCCAACAACTGTCCATTAGCGCCACAGACATGGATACCTATCTGAACGTCATTACGACCTATCTGGAAATCGGTCAGCCCAAGGAAGCTCTTGAGAAAATTTGCGAGCTGGAGGGTTTGGGCACTTCAGTCCCCGGATACGATGAAGAAATGGACTCGGTTCTTCAGCACAGCAAGTCGATAGCATTGTATCTCACCGGTGATCCGCAGGGTGCATTGACACTGATGTTGTCACTGGAGCCTCCAGACACCCTGGAAGCAGCCGCCAGGGAGTTTTTCATCGGGATTTGCCACGATCATTTGGAGGATCCCGAATCTGCTGACGAGCACTTTGCTCGTGCAACAGAGCTGGATCCCATCGGAAATCCGCCAATTCCTGAGATTACCGCCGACGAAGCACATGACCTGGTCGCCAAGGTTCTCCTTGGATTGCCTGAGAAAATCCGCAAGGAATTAGAGGAAGTGCCGATCATCCTCGAGGATCTTCCCGATCTTTCGATGATTCAGGAGTCCTCTGGGACAATCAGCCCCAACACTCTGGGTCTCTACAGCGGGTTTACCGTTGCCAACAAATACCAGGGTGGTTTCTGTTCGCAGGATGGGATGCCCGCGTCAGCCGTGATTCGTATCTATCGGAGAAATCTCGAGCGGATGTCCCAAAATGAAGAAGATCTCATGGAGCAGGTGAAGATCACCCTGCTCCATGAGATCGGACATCATCTGGGTCTCGACGAAGACGACGTCGATAGTCTGGGACTCGCCTAGGCGCCAGCCACTCCAGCAGCTTGCGACTTTAATTCCTCGACCTTGGTGCATTCCTCCCAGGGGAAGCCCGCATCCTCGCGCCCGAAGTGGCCGTGTGCGGCGGTCGGAGCATAGATCGGGCGCCGAAGATCCAAGGTGTTGATGATTCCTGCGGGTGTCAGATCGAAGACTTCGCGCACCATCTTTTGCAGATCTGCGTCGGGCACAGTCCCGGTTCCAAATGTATCCACCAACACCGACATCGGCTCAACCACACCTATGGCGTAGGCAAGTTGCACTTCGCAGCGATTTGCTAGACCTGCGGCGACGATATTCTTGGCGACGAATCGTGCCATGTAGCATGCAGAGCGATCCACCTTGGAAGGATCCTTACCGCTGAATGCACCACCTCCATGGCGCCCCATTCCACCATAGGTATCGACGATAATTTTACGTCCAGTCAATCCACAGTCACCCTGGGGCCCTCCGACGACGAATCGCCCGGTCGGATTGATCCAGTATTTTGTATCCTCATCGAGAAGGTTTTCAGGAATGATTTTGCGAATGATCTGATTCTCGATGTAATCGTGCAGCTTCTCATTACTGACGTCTTCCGAGTGCTGGGATGAAAACACGACGGCATCGATTCTGCTCGCCTTCCCGTTGACATACTCGACGGTGACCTGACTCTTGGCATCCGGTCTCAAAAATGGTGCCTCCCCCGCATCCCGCAGCCGCTTATGCTCCTCCACCAATTTGTGGGAAAGGTGAATGGCCATCGGCATCAATTCCGGGGTTTCATCACAGGCATACCCAAACATCAGCCCCTGGTCTCCAGCCCCTTCACGATCAACACCCATGGCGATATCAGGGCTTTGTTTGTCGAGGGTGACCATGACAGAACAGGTTTCCGCATCAAATCCCATCGCAGAGTCCGTATAACCAATCTCGCGAATCGTCTCACGGACCAGGGCGGCGACATCCACGACAGAGTTACTCGTCACTTCCCCGGCGACGACCACAAGTCCGGTGGTCACCATCGTCTCGCAAGCCACCCGACTTGCAGGATCTCCAGCAAGATAGGCGTCGAGAACTGCATCTGAAATCTGATCGGCCATCTTGTCAGGGTGCCCACACGACACCGATTCCGAGGTAAAGAAAGCATTCTCGATAAGCATCGGATTCCTTCCTGCGTGGCACCGGTGAACGCCGGGAGCCACGGGCATGGGTTTCAGGTGAATTGGAATAATCTAGCCAATGGAGAGGCCTGAGCCAACCAACTCCGAATCATTCCAGCCAAGGTTCGAGGGCCGTGACACACCTGTGCGAGATCCCCCCAAGGCCTTTCTGGACCTTCTGAATGACGAATTGACGCTCGTTAGCCTCCTCTCTGGAGGAGGCCCGCTGCAACAACCATTGGGTGAGTTCCCCGGCGTCAGCCACCGATTCGACCACTTTCCACGCTTGGAGCGATTGCGCCATATCCCTGAAGTTATCGATGTGTGGTCCGTGACAGGTGAAACAACCCGCAAGAACCGGTTCAAGAAAATTGTGTCCACCACGATCGATGAGACTGCCGCCCACAAATGCCGCTTCTGCGATGGAATACGCCTCAGCAAGGGTTCCCAATTGATCGATGATCAAGATATCTGCGCCGTTGAATCTCCCCATGGACCGACTCCACATTTCAGAACTGAATCCTGCGCGATCCACTTGATGACGAACTTCTTCACACCTCTCAATGTGACGGGGGGCAAGGATGCAGCGACTGCCGGGAAATTCCACCAGCAGTTCCCGATGAACATCGATGGCTACAGCTTCTTCCCCGGGATGGGTACATCCTGCAATCCAAGTGAACGGTTCCACGAGCGTCTTTCTATTTGCAGCAACAATCTGATCGGAAGGGTCGTACTTGAGATTCCCACCAACTCGAACACGATCCGCCGGAGTACCGATGGTGATAAAGCGATCTGCATCCTCCTCACTCCTGGACAACACCAGCTCGGGAATCCGGGTCATCCAGCCCAGTAACGGCTGCCATCTCTGCCAACGACGCAATCCGCTGTCAGAAATTCTCCCATTGACGACCGTGACAGGGATTGAGTATGCCTTGCACGCCAGCAACATTTGGGGCCAATACTCAAGTTCAATGAGAATCAGCAAGGATGGCCGCATCTTGCGAATCATGGTGAACATGAAGTGTCCCAAGTCGATGGGAAGCAAGCGTACCTCCACATCTGGAACGATCTTATTCGCCAGCTCACGCGCACCGGTTGTCATCGTGGTCAATACAAATTCCTTGCCGGGATGCACCCTTCTCAATTCGGCAATGAGTGGTTTTGCAGCCCGAACCTCTCCGACGCTCGCCGCATGAATCCAGATCCTTGGCCTGACAGGGAGTGATATCTGCCACAATCCAATGCGATCTCGGAAATCTCCGATACCGCGCCCTTCCACCAGCACCTTGTACAAAATCCAGGGGGACACGAGCACAAATAGAGGCAACATGATGAACACATCCAGAAGGATGGAAGAGATAAGCACGGGAATCGAAAGGATACTGGTTGAGGAACGATTCATTACGGCCTCACCGTCGGGGGCCAACCGCTACGCACTCAGGCAGAACTATTGTTTTCCACAACACTTTTTAAACTTCTTACCACTGCCACATGGACAGGGACTATTACGTCCAACCTTGGGTTGTTCATTGCGGATCGTTTCGACTGTTGCTGTCTTCTGGGAACCTGAGACCCCCTGATCCATTTGCTGAGAGTGGGATTCAAATTGTTGCCTCGCCGAATCGGCAGTGACCCCTTCTGATCTTCCACTCCAGGTGCTTGCCAGTTGCTCCTGTTGACGAGATTCGTCCACTTTCTCGATGCGGATTCGGGATATGACTGCGGAGGTATCTTCCTTGAACTGGTGAAGCATGTCCGTAAACATGCGAAAGCCTTCGCGTTTGTACTCAAGCTTTGGATCAACCTGGGCGTAACTGCGCATACCAACTCCTGTGCGTAGTTGGTCCATCGCATGGAGATGGTCTTTCCACTTTTCGTCCAAAGATCGCAACAGAATGTAGTGCAGCAGGCGGTCAAAATCCTTTTCGCCCGCACGGTCACGCTTGTTGATGACCTCTTCATTCCAGCGTCTGCAAACCACCTCCACGGCATCATCCGAATCCAGGTCACTGGCAGAAACTGAAACACCAAAGCGTTGCTCAACATGGTCTGACAGCAGTTCGGACACCGGCTTGTCAGGATCCACAATCTCCAACAGACCAGCGTGATACCCTTCCAATACTTCCTCAAACTGATCACTGATCAATTCCATGAGATTGTCCGAGATGAGTACTCTGTCGCGGACCTGGTATACCGCTTTGCGCTGACTGTCCATGACCTGGTCGTACTCGAGAAGATTCTTGCGTATCTCGAAATTTCTCGCTTCCACCTTCTTCTGCGCTTTTTCGATGGAACGGGAGACCATTGGGTGAGAGATATCGACACCCTCGTCCATACCAAACTTTTTGAGCATTGCGGACACCCGGTCACTGGCAAAGAGCCGCATCAGGTCGTCTTCAAGGGAGAGGAAAAAGAGGGTTGCTCCGGGATCCCCCTGACGACCGCAACGACCACGCAACTGATTGTCAATTCTGCGCGATTCATGCCGCTCCGAGCCGATGACCATCAACCCGCCAACTTCCTTGACCCCGTCCCCGAGAACGATATCGGTTCCCCGGCCGGCCATGTTGGTGGCGATGGTGACTTTCCCCCTCTGACCCGCTTCTGAGATGATCTCCGCCTCGCGGGCATGATGTTTCGCATTGAGAACGTTGTGCTTGATCCCCCTGCGGGTAAGTGCAGCAGAGAGCGACTCTGAATCCTCAATGGAAATCGTGCCGACGAGAAGAGGTCTCCCGGTCTCATTCTCATGGGCGATTCGATCAACGACCGCATTCCACTTCTCACGAGTGGTTCGATAGACGATGTCAGATTGATCGTCCCTGGCTACCGGCTTGTTGGTCGGAATCTCAACCACTTCCAGACCATAAATTTCCCTGAACTCCTCCGCTTCGGTAATTGCTGTTCCTGTCATACCGGAGATTTTGTCGTAGAGACGGAAAAAATTCTGGAAGGTGATCGTCGCCAAAGTTTGGTTCTCATCCTTGATATTCAAGCCCTCACGCGCTTCGACCGCCTGATGCAAACCATCGGACCACCGACGACCGTCCATCAGCCTTCCTGTGAACTCGTCAACGATGACCACATTGCCCTCGTTGACGACGTAATCCACATCCTTGCGGTAGAGGTGATGGGCCTTGAGAGATTGTTCAATATGGTGAGGCCAATGCATATTTTCAAAGGAGTAGAAAGAGTCGACCCCGACCAGCTTCTCTGCAGCTTCGATCCCTTCTTCGCTCAGGATGACCTGCTGCTCCTTTTCTTTGACCTCAAAGTGACGATCCCTCACCAGTTTTCGAACTGCACGATCAGCGTTGTAGTAAATGTCCGTCGATTTTTCTGCGGGGCCTGAGATGATGAGAGGAGTTCGTGCCTCGTCGATGAGAATCGAATCAACCTCGTCGATGATGGCGAATGCCCTGTACTTTTGACATTGGTCCTCGGGCCTGGTTTTCATGTTGTCTCGCAGATAATCGAAACCGAACTCGTTGTTGGTTCCGTAGGTCACATCACAGCCATACTGCTCCAGTCGTTCCTGGCTCTGCATATTCGACTGGATCGCACCAACGGTCATGCCCAGCGCATCAAAGACGGGCCGCATCCAATCCGCATCCCGCTTGGCAAGATAATCATTGACCGTAACAACGTGGACGCCCTTTCCGTCAAGGGCATTGAGGTAGGCGGGCAGCGTGGCGACGAGGGTCTTGCCCTCCCCGGTGCGCATTTCGGCGATCCCCCCGTGATTGAGGACGATTCCGCCGATCAATTGGACATCGTAGTGTCGCATGGCGACACCGGTTCCCGTCTTCAGATTTCGGCGCGAAGATTCGCGTACAGCAGCGTACGCCTCGGGCAACAGCTCTTCGAGGGTTTCACCCTTCTCCAGTCGCTCGCGCAATTTGCGGGTAGTAGCGCGCAACTGGTCATTCCCCATCGCCTCAAACTCAGGCTCCAGGGAATTGATGCTGTCTACCAGTGGCAGAACCTCTTTGAGGATCTTCTCATTTCTGGATGGGATGATCTTGCCAAAGACACCCTTGATACCGTCGAAGAGACCCATTGTTCAGCCCTCCTGACAGGTGCCTTCTGATCCCGGGTACTAGCGTACTGGACGGGAACTTTCCGGCAACCGATCTGAAGATCCGCCAAAAGAGCCGCGGATATCTGCAAGGCTTCGATAACCCTCTTGAGCCAATAATTCACGCAGTTGCTGGAGAATCTCGACCAGGCACGTCGGTTCCCGATACAGGTGAGTTCCGACCTGAACCAGGCCTGCGCCAACACTGACAAACTCAAGGATGTCTTCCGCGCTCGAAATCCCGCCGATGGCACACACGGGGATATCTACAGCCTGGGACGCTTCCCAAACCATGCGCAGGGCCACCGGACGAATCGCAGGACCGGAGAGGCCTCCAGTATCAGTGCCAATTTTTGATTTCCCAGTGCGCCAGTCCACTGACATGGCACGAATCGTGTTGATCAATGAAATCGAATCTGCGCCCGCTTCCTGTGAGGCCACTGCATGCTCGGCAATATCGGTGACATTGGGAGTCAACTTCGCCATCAGTACACCACCGGTTCGCTCTCGCACCGCGCTGATCAGCGCGCCCGTGGCATCGGGATCAAGCCCAAAGCGCAACCCCTCTTTGACATTGGGGCAAGAAACATTGAGTTCGTATCCCAGGACCAGTTCATGCCCCTCAAGTGTTTCAACAACGTGGCAGTAATCCTCGATGGTCTTGCCGACCACATTGACAAGGATTGGAACACCGTAACGTTGAAGCTTGGGAAGATAATCGCTGACGAACAGATCCAGACCCGGATTCTGCAATCCGATGGAATTCAGCAACCCGGAGGGAGTTTCGATCGCTCTTGGCGGTGGGTTACCCTTGCGCTGCTCTACCGAGATCGATTTTGGAACGATGGCACTGAAGGTCCCTGGAGGAAGAAAAGGCTCAAATTCCTCACCGTAGCCAAACGTTCCGGAAGCGGGCAGAACCGGGTGGGACAATTCGAGCACACCAGCGGGAGAGGGGATCCTGACTGAGAGGTCCACGGCTAAGGTGTCCATGGATTCGCGATTCAATGCCCCTCCAGAGTTCAGGATCTTTCTCGGCGCGCCTGAGCCTCGACGCACAGCCGAGTCCAGGGAATCGCCATGAGCCGCGCTTCAGGGATGAGATCACCCGTGTCTTCACAGATCCCGTAGGTCCCATCTTCAATTCTTTGCAGCGCTTCGTCGATCTCTTGAATTAAATTGGTTTCACTCTGCATAGCTGTGAGAGTCAGTTCGATCTCAAAGTTCTCTGAGCTGAGGTCACCCTCGTCTCCACTGGAACCACGCCCTTCCCCCTCAAGTGTACTCATGTTCCCGGTAACGACGTTTCGGTGTTGCAGGAGGATCTTCTTGAAGGATTCCAGTTCACGCTTGGTGTATTTTCTTTTGGCCATGCTGTCCACTTCTGGAATTCATTGGGCGACTTGCAGGTCGCAACAGTTCAGTAGTATTTACAATTTTCGAACCCTGATCGCGCGGTTCCCCCGGTTCAATCGATCCGGAGAGTTTGCCTTCGACACCGCGTCGACTCCATCACACTGCAGACAATTTTCTGAATTTGCCCCACCCGGCACTGTCTTCGGCACTGTCTTCGGCACTGTCTTCGGCACTGTCTCAGGTGCTGTCTCCGGCACTCTTCTCTTCCCGTAAACCCCACATATTGGGGAATTCTGGTCAAATTGACCAAAATTCGCTATCCTCAGACTCTGATCGCAGGATTTGGGGAGTACATCCCCCCGACCTGCTGGAGACCGGAAAGCGGCCCGATTCTATGAAGCGACGTCCCTCCCCGCAACCGATCAAAGGGAGTGAAATGGAAGTTCTACACCCTTCCCTGCAGTTCTGGCTCGACCATTTGAGGGTTGAACGGGGGCTGGCAGAAAATACTCTTTCCGCCTACCAGAGAGATCTCCTCGATCTGTGGAACCACTGTCGCTCGATCGGCCTCGATTTCCCCGAGGGCATCCGTCGAGAAGATATCCAGGGTTACCTGAAACAACTCGCTGACGCGGGAAAGAGCGCTCACAGCCGCCAACGTAATCTCGTCGCATTACGTGGATTTTTCCGCTTTCTGTTGCGTGAAGGGCGGCTCGATGAAAATCCCACCGACTTGATCCTGCTCCCCCGCAAGGATCGCAAACTCCCTCACACCCTGAACGTCGATCAGATCGAATCGATCATCACCGCTGCCGGAGATCGAAAGAGAACAGAAAAAACACCGCTGCGCGACAAAGCGGTCATCGAACTGCTATACAGTACGGGGATGCGAGTCTCCGAATTGTGCGCCTTGCGACCAAGAGACCTGTTTCTGGACGAGGGGTTTCTTCGCTGTATCGGCAAGGGCTCCAAGGAGCGCATCGTGCCGGTAGGCGATCGCGCATCATTGGCCATCAAAGAATTTCAGGATCAGGAAAGAGCGGTGGTTTCGACCGGGGAGGATCGGGTCTTCTTGTCGATTCGCGGGCTACCCCTCCACCGCAGGTCTGTCTATGAAATCTTGCGCAGAAGTGCGCTACATGCCGGAATCAATCGAGCGGTCCATCCACATATGTTGCGTCACTCATATGCCACACACTTGCTGGAAAATGACGCTGAACTCTTCGCCATCCAGGAGCTCTTGGGGCACTCCAGTGTCACCTCAACGGAAATATACACTCATGTGGAACGCAAAAAATTGCTCGACACGCACAGCAAGTATCATCCAAGACCTTGATTTGCTTTGCCCCGCGCTTCGCTTGTGAATCAGGGACGCAAACAGCGCAATGCAGTCTTGCCGGCAACGATCAGATCGCCAGCCCGTAGTGTGGCCTGGTGGATCGGTCGCCCCTCAAGGTGGGTTCCGTTGAGAGATCCCAGATCTGTCAACACTGCCGACCCATCGATGACTTCAATCCGGCAATGGCGACGACTGGCCAGCGGGTCCTTGATCGCCATGTCATTTCCTGGGGTTCTGCCTATGGTGTAACCCGGCCCCGCCACGATGGAGATCTTGTCGATTCCATCGAGGGTCTTCCCCTTCTCCAACTCGATCAAGAGGACCGTCTCCGGCTCAGGTTGCGCTGGTTCAGAATCCACCGTCGCAGCAGAATCGCACAGGGTGAAATGAAGTTCGTGATCCCCAATTCGAAAGATCTCTCCGCCTCCGAGAGTCCGTCTCTGTGTCGGAATATCATTGACAGGAAACTTCTCACCGGTCAGGTCGAAGACTTCCCAATATCCACCCTGCCACCGCAGCCCAGCATGGCGAGGGGATACCTCTCCCCCTGAGAGGCGTACGGCGACATCGGGCCCAGAGCCGATGACGATCTCTTCGTCGTCGACAGGAAATTCAGTCCCCTTCAGAGGACCATGGATGACTGTGAGAAGTACCTGGCAAGGACGATTTTGAGGGTTGTTTTCGGATGTATCAGGATTCAGCAATGCGCCTCCCGGGTCTATGGACCCTGGAGAAGAATACGATGCTTGTGCCTGAGCGGCCCATCGCCGCCAAATCAGCGATCGCAGGTCAAATTGTCAGGCGTAGGATCTGGCCCAGGATTGGGGAACGGTGCCGCCGGTGGCGGACCAAAGGTATAGAGATAGTTCACCAACTGAATCCCATCCGCCAGATCAATCAGGCCATTGTCATTCACATCCAAGGCCTTCTCACAGGTGGGATCGGGGCACTCGGGGCAGGCGCCAGTCATGTAGACAAGATTATTGATGACATCCGAGAGATCCAGGTACAGATCCCCATCCGCATCTCCCCTGAGAAATATGTTTTGGGAAGCGACTTCGACGACAGCACCCACTGTGAGCGGGGAGACTGATTGATTGTCGATCACAAATACATTGTCGACTGTCGGAACTCCTGGAGAAGGAGCAAACTCGATCAAAGTACTCACCGATTCAAAAACATCCGGCTCTACATCAAAATAGAAACGGGCCAATTCCAATTCTATTCCTGTTGCAGGTATAACTTGCCCTGTATACGGCGGCAATATATCGAGCAGGACACCCAATACCGCACTCCCGGCAGCGTCATTTGAAAACTCCTCGACGAATTCTGCCCCTACGCTCTCGGTGATGGTCCCGGTGATATCGACATGGGAGAATTCCCATATCGTCGGATCGTAGGCCAATGACACGGAGAAGCCCTGGAGATCCTGGGAATTGAACGCGCGGATCGTAATCTCGTGGTCGACTTCACCCAGATTGGCAATGCCGTTGGTCGACTCGGCAATCAGGACATTTTGTTCGATGACATGAAGAAATCCGGACTGCAGATCTGTAACCACGGGGGCACCCTCTACAAGCAGTGTGCTTTCCAAATCAGAGAGACCGACTGCGGTGGTCAGATCCAGCGATTCCTGGTTTGAAGGAATCAGCCACGGATCCGCATCAAAGGTTGCAGAGACCAGATGAACCTCCTGTGTTGCAGGAAGGGAATTATCGAAAGGAGCGTCACCATCGAGGATCACCTCGATTCCCGCTTCTCCCTCTGAAGCATCGACAAAACTGCTCTGGAACTCGACATTGACGGCATTGAGAATGCCGCTTCCATCCGCAAATCCATGGAGTTGGATCCGATCTGGATCCACTTGAAGGGCCACTTGAAAACCACTGATCGGTTCTGGGGAGAGTCCGAAGATCGCCGTGGAAACATCGTTCTGTCCCGGATAGACGGTGACATCCTGGATCCTCAGTGATGCGGACTGCGCACCCACTGAGAGGCTCCCCTGGATCACCAGGATCAGCGGCAGGGAGGTCTTGATCAACGACCATATTCTCTTCAGCATATGAGGCTTCCTCTTCCTGTGGAGAAGGCCTCCAGTTGCGCCCGCTCCAACCTGAAATCTATCCCGATTATAGTGTCTGAGGTGACTAACAAAGATATTTTGTTAGCATTAACAGGCATATTCCTTGCCACGATCCCAATTTGCCTTCCAGGGCCATCTCAGCGTGAATCTCCCCGTCTTGATCCGACTAGATCTGACAATATCGCAATCAAGGAGGAAAATTTTACCGAAAAGGTGGCACCCCTCCCCGGGAATACAAAGAGGATTCATATGTGGTTGTATTGGATCAGATGTGACTCGGGCCGCTTCCCGTGCCTTCGGGGGGCAATGATGTATCGGCACCACGCACTATCGAAACGCGGATCGATATTGGGAGGGCAGAAATGTGCGAGTGATGAAAATTCGGGGATGAAAATTCGGCGATGAAAATTCGGCGATGAAAATGAAATGGGAGGGCAGGATGCCAAACCTTCTATCGAAGATCTGCACACCATTGCCCTCCCCGAACCTGCTGGTACCTGTGTACCCCACTCTGATCCGGGAAGGGGCGAGGACGAAAAAACTGCCGCAGACGAGCCCGCCCGGTGTCTCGCAGCAGCCGTCCGAAGAGCCCAGCAACAACCCGGAATCACATTGACCGTTGCTACAGCGGCCATTGAAATCATGGCCGATGCAATACGGTGAACAGGTTTGAATTCCCAAAAGGTGGGAGGCTACCGGGTCCGAGCTCAGCCCGCCTAGAATGGCCGGATGACCGGCAACGCTCCCCTCAACGGTTCCCCTTGGAGAGAAACCCTCTGCATCCATGGCAAGGGACATGCCAATCGAAAAACAGATCAAAGGGGCGTAAATCGGCCGATTACGGGCGCACGTCCCCTGGAGGAGCTGGAACGGTGTCACAAATTGAATCAACAATCTTCGTAACGACTTCCATTGCAAGGTGTTACAAAACTGCTTCATTCTATGACATGTGCTCGAATGTGAACAAATTCGACGCTACACCTGAATTTGGTACTTTTCAATTAACCGATAAAGGCGATTGCGATCGATGGAGAGGAGATTTGCAGCTCTGCTCTTGACCCCCCTTGAACGCTGCAGCGCTGCACGAATGTGCTCGGCCACGAGTTCATCGTAGGTTTGGAACTTGCCTCCGGCCGCAGATCCTTGGCTGCCATTCCCCTGGACCCCGTATCCGAAAGCCTCGCTCATACGCTGGTTCGCTTGCCGAAATCCGCTCATTCCTCCGTCGATGGAGGCACCTTCGCCTCTGATCTCCGCCGGGAAATCCTCCACGTTGATGAAATCGGGATCTCCTCCCAGGGCGAAAGAGCGTTCGATGCAGTTGTTCAATTCCCTGACATTTCCTGGCCAATCGTAGGCCAGCAAAACTGCTCTCGCCTCCTCGGTCAGTTCTCGATTTGCACAGTTATATTCTTTAGCAATCTCCCTGAGGGATGTGAGTGCCAGGGGAAGGATGTCATTCTTGCGATCACGCAGCGGCGGGACCTCCAGGTTGACGACATTGATGCGATAGTAGAGATCCGCACGGAACTTCCCCTCCTGAACCAATTGCTGAATCGGCCGGTTCGTTGCGGTGACCACTCGTGCGTGAACCTGAACAGGGGTATTGGAACCTACCGGAGTCACCTCTCGCTCTTGAAGGGCGCGAAGAAGTTTGACCTGTAGATCCAGATCGAGTTCCGTAATCTCATCGAGAAAGAGTGTTCCCTTTCCTGCTGCGACGAAAACCCCATCCTGATCCGAAACAGAGCCTGTGAATGAACCCTTTTTGTGCCCAAACAATTGGCTTTCGAGAAGAGTCCTGCTCAATGCACCGCAGTTGACTGCGAGGTAGGGATAATCCTTCTCAGTCACGCGTTCGCCCTGACGCATCAGATGACGTAATCTTCGTGTATGAACCTCATGGGCGATCAGTTCCTTGCCTGTCCCCGGCTCCCCCTGAATCAGCACCGGCGACATGCCTTCTGCCAATTTGGTGATCATCCCTGAGACCCGTTCCATTTCGGCGTCACGGAAAATGAAGTTCCTCTTATGGGAACTTCTCCCTTTCTGAGCATGGGCCCAAACCTTGTCGATGGCGCTGATCAGTGAAGAGATCCCTGGAAATCGTGAATCTTCCCCCTTCTCCAGGAAATCCCATGCGCCCAGTTCCAACAGCCGCTTTTTGCTCTCACGATTCCCCTCCCCCGTAAATACGATGATGGGGAGATTGTTGTCGTAGTGTGAAACTTTATTCGTCAACACGTCACCAGACATGACGGGCATATTGAGATCCGTGATTACCACATCGATCTTGCCATTCATCTCATCGAGAAGGTCCAGTACATTTTCCGGATCCGACAGGGTGATTACCTCAAAATCAGTATCGTCGTCCACCTCAAGTCTTAATTTGATCGACTCCAGAAATTCTTCATTATCGTCGACCAGCAGCAGGCAATGCGGATCAGATTGCTTGTTGATCATCGTGTTTCTTCCCCCTTTTCCTCGATCACCCAGCCACAATCGGTGGGCACCAAACCAAAATAATTGACGAGTGGATCGCTCAAAATCGGCGGGGGGACGATCTCTTTGTTATCAAATTGTTGCAGATGAATTTTTTCGTGGTCGACAGCAATGACCAAGCGGGACTTCTTGACCATCTTGGATCTCAGATGTTCGAGGGAGTAAACCAAGGCAGGAAGAAATCGCTGAACAGTTTGATCGCCTGCGGGATACTCGAGAGTGACCGACGAATTGCTGTATCGGCTTCTGTAATGATCCAAGAGACGATCCGGGTTGCCACTTCCAAACAACTCTATCGTTTTGAGAACTCCCTCGGCGCGCTGAAACCCGAGGATTCCCAACTCGCTCGATCGCTCCAACCGCTCCATGTCACCCTTGTCGAGGGCCTTCCTCATGGTGAAGTGGGCATTTTGGACGACGGTCAGGTGGTTCTTGAGTTGGTGGAGCAACTGTGGGATCGACTGGAACAACAACCCATCTGGCAAATCACTGCCTTCGAGGCGATCTACACCCTTTTCGTCACCAGAGGTCAATGGACGCATGTGTGGGGATCTCCCTTATCAATCGCAAGTGAAAAGCCAAAAGCTGCTCTTTGCCTCTCCAGAGGCATTCCAGAGCCATTCCCTCCGCACCGGAGGGAGAAATCGGCAGGCTACTTCCCAGTAGACTGCTACAAAACGCAACAGTCCAGCGAACGGTTCCTGGTTACCCGGCTCAATTGCCGGAATTAAGGGAAATTTGGAGGGTTTGGGGGGGTAAAAAAGGGAGGCGGGGAGCCGGATTGACCACACCACGGTTTTCCGGCACCCCGCCAGGGATGGCAATGATTTGAGAAGTTTGACTCTTCGAAGCAAGAAAAAGACAGACAGCCGGCGTTATTCCTCTTCCAGCACACCAAAACAACGAAAATCCGGCTGCCTGAATTCTAATTTCCAAGTCCGGGGTCTGAAGACCCGAAGAAGCCTGACATCTGCGACTAAATTGTGCCAACCCGGAGCAGATCCCTCGTCACCCTCCCCTGAGGAAGATATCCTCTGTGCTTGCCTACGGGGTCGATGGAGGCCCCTCTGAGCTTCCAGCACGGGGGTGATATGTGCGGTTTTTTCGGTGTGATCGGCAGTAACAATCCGGCTTGCCATGAGATCTACGAAGCATTGGTTTGCCTGCAACACCGGGGACAGGATGCCGCAGGAATCGTCACCCATGACGAGCGATTTCATCTGAAAAAAGGCAATGGTCTCGTCAGAGATGTCTTCCGGACGAAAAACATGGAGCGACTGACCGGTTCCTCAGGAATCGGTCAGGTCAGGTATCCCACTTTTGGCGGGACCAATAGCGAAGATGCGCAACCCTTCGTCGTCAACTACCCCTACGGCATCGCGATGGCCCACAATGGCAATGTCACCAATGGGGAGGAAGTCAAAAGTTGGCTATCAAAACAGAAGCGCACCATCCTCCATTCAAGTTGTGACGTGGAACTCATCCTCTTCACTTTGGCAGTGGAACTCTCCGAAATCGGAGGCTTGGAGCCGAATCATGAAGCGGTCTTCTCTGCCTTGGAGCAGGTTCTCAATCGGGTGAAGGGTGCCTACTCCGTGGCCACCCTGATCGCAAATTTGGGAATGGTTGCATTCAGGGATCCCCACGGGATTCGTCCCCTCGTCATGGGTTACCGCAATAATCCTGACGGCTCGCGAGCGTGGGCCTGTGCTTCAGAAAACATTCCTCTCGAAATCCTGGGATATTCGGGAATCGAAAATGTGAAAGCCGGCGAAGCAATCATCTTCATCCCGGGGCAGGATCCGATCCGACGCCAGTTGGTCAAGCGAACCCACAACCCTTGCATCTTCGAGCATGTCTACTTTGCCCGTCCCGACAGTGTCCTCGATGACGTCAGTGTGTATGAGTCTCGCCGCCAGCTCGGCCGCAATTTGGGCAATCGCTGGAATGAGCTCAATCTCCATGCCGATGTTGTGATCCCGGTGCCCGATAGCGCATGTACTGCAGCGAGCACCATGGCCGCAACGGTTGGAGTCGAATACCGGGAAGGTTTGGTCAAAAACAGGTACATCGGCAGAACCTTTATCATGCCTGGGCAAACCGCAAGAGCCTCAGGAGTCCGGAGAAAACTCAATGCGATTCGCAGTGAGTTTGAAGGGAAAGACGTACTGCTGGTGGATGACAGCGTCGTCCGGGGAACCACTTCCAAGCAAATCGTCGACCTGGCTCGGGCAGCAGGCGCACGCAGGGTTTTCTTTGCGTCCTGCTCACCCCCGGTTCAGTATCCTTGCGTCTACGGGGTCGACATGTCGACCCGTGCAGAACTGATCGCCCGAGAGAAATCAGAAAAACAAATCGCCGAGGCGATCGGTGCCGATGCCATGCTGTATCAGACGATCGAAGGCTTGCGTGGAGCTCTGAGCTCATCCGGATCCGATCTCCACTACTGTGCCGCTTGTTTTGACGGCAAGTACCCGACACCCGATGTCACCTCCTCGACACTTTCTGCAATCGAAGCCAGTCGACTGGGAGAACAGCAGAGAATCGCCGAATCCCATACCACATGAGCCCAAGGGAAGGCCCAGGTAGCCTTTCAACTGACAGGTGAAATCCGACCTACTTAAAGATAAAATGAATCTTTGGGCCGAGAATTTTCCCGCAAATTGCAAGTTCTGTGTCCGTTTATCTCACTCTGAAGATCTCTGACTGATTTGCTGTTACAGAGTTTGACACAATTGACTTTTTCTCGCGTCAATGAACTGATGATCAACCATGAGCAGGAGGAGCTGGAGGATCGATGGTGACTTCCGTAGGGCTTGCCCTGACAGCGACTTTCTGCTGTGCCATGGTCGGAATGCTGGTACTGACAGCCCTCGATCATGATCCCGGTCTTGCCCGAAAAAAGAAAACCCGATCAGTACTTCTGTGCATACTTCTGGTCAGTTTCACAATCCTGTGCCTGATACTGGCAAGACTGCGCCCCGGTTTGCCGGTGCTGTTGGTTCTGGCTATTTCTGCGTTGATCTTCATGACTCCTGCTTATCTCCGCCTCAGGAATCCAGATCGATACCACAAGGATGATCGCAGCCCCTGGCTTTGGCGCTGGAGAACCTACATCCCGCAAAGAAGCGCTAGCAACTATTTACGCAGACTGGACAAGGTTGGCCGCGAGTTGAAAACCCGCCCCCTCGATCCGATTCTCAACTTGCGAGCACTCGAATTGGCTCTTCGCTGCAATGAAAACAATCGAGCTCTCTACCACTGTCATCTTCTCGACGAAATACTTCTGCCGGGATCGGCCCATGAACACGTCTTGCACACTCAAGTGTTTATCCTGAGCCATCGCCAGCGACGTACCGAGGATGCAGAGAATGTCCTGCAACGGCTGGAGTCCCTCTACCCGGTTGATTACCGCCACGATTTTCCGCCACGAAGTGAGGAACCCTCCGCCAGGTCAGGCGGTGATTCTGACAGTAGCCAGGCCTTGTGAGTCGAAGACCGACCCAGTCAGTTTCCTAGGTCGTTAACGGCGTGTTGTACCTGACCCTCAAGAAGGAATGCGGCTACCTGTTGCGCTGACTGCAGTCCCACATTGTCTTGAGCTTCGACTGTGGACGCTCCCAAATGGGGAGTACACAGGATTGCGGGATGGTTGCGAAGGGGGTCATCCGTTGCTGGAGGCTCTTCGGCAAATACGTCGATCCCTGCACACGCTACCTGACCTGAATCCACCGCTCTCAGCAGTGCAGAAGAATCGATGACATGGCCTCTGCTGACATTGACGATTCGTACCCCTGTCTTGCAGTTGCCCAGGAAATCATCATTGACCATCCCTCTGGTGTCGTCGTTGAGGGGGGGATGAAGTGAGATGAAGTCGGCTTGTGGAAGAGCATCTTCGAGAGCAATGTGAGTCGCACCATTGGCCTCACAGATGGATGCTTCTATAAAGGGATCGCAACCGAGGACATTCATCCCCAATGCTTGAGCCTTGCGACAAACCCTCTGGCCAATTTTGCCCATACCCACCACTGCGAGAGTCTTCCCCTCCACCTCCACGCCTACCAAAGCTTTTCGATCCCAACCACCCTGGCTCATTCCCAAGTGACCCTGTCCAATGTTTCGTGCAACAGCAAACATCAACGCTATCGCGTGCTCTGCAGCGGCATTGGAATTGGCAGCAGGAGTGTTCATGACCAAAACTCCTCGCTCTGCTGCTGCATCACAATCGATGTTGTCGACTCCTGCTCCTGCCCTGCAGATGCAGCGCAAGTTGGGAGCCTGATCGAGAACTTCAGCCGTGATTTGGGTTCCCGAGCGCAATATCCATCCGGAAATACTCGGTAAACTACCTGCAACTTCATCAGCACCAACGATGACTTCGAGACCTGCACTTCGCAGAATCTCTTCAGTCGCAGGGGGAAGTGGATCGGAGATCAGTACCGGACCATTGTTTGCGGACATGGGGTCTTCCTTTTCGCAAGTTTCCACAGGGTTGAATTAATCCTTAAAGCGACCAACACAAAGGCAGGCATCGTGCCCACCGAAGCCGAAGGAATTCGAAAGCGCAACCTCGATCTGTGATTCACGAGGCTCATTGGGGACAGTATCGAGAGGACACTCCGGGTCTGGATCCACCTGGTTGATGGTGGCAGGGACCACCCCCTCACGAATGCCGATTGCAGTCGCCGCCAATTCGACCGCTCCGGATGCGCCCAACAAGTGGCCAACCTGGGATTTGGTCGAACTCATCATCACTGAATCTGCCGCAGCACCCAAGAGTTGCCTGACAGCTGACTGCTCCATGACATCGTTGAGAGGCGTCGAGGTTCCGTGGGCATTGATATAATTGACATCTGAAGCATCCCTTTTGGCATCGGCCAATGCTTGTCGCATCGCTTCCTTTGCCATGGCAGCTTCAGGATCTGGAGCTGTGATGTGGTATGCATCATCCGTGGCCCCAAAGCCGAGCACTTCGCAGTAGATTTCAGCCCCGCGGCTACGAGCGTGTTCCAGTTCCTCAAAGACGAACATGGCTCCACCTTCACCCATGACGAATCCGTCACGGCTGGCCTGAAATGGTCTCATCGCAGTTTCAAACTCATCATTGCGGGTGGACATCGCCTTGAGAGCGCAGAATCCCGCCACACTCAACGGAGTGATGGCCGCCTCACTTCCGCCCACCAACAAAGCGTCGCAACGATCTGAACGAATCGTGTCGAGTGCCACACCCAATGCATGTTGACTCGATGCACACGCAGATACAGTGGAGTAGTTGACCCCTTTGAATCCGTGCGCAATGGCAATCTGGCCAGCAGCAGCATTGGTAATCATCTTGGGAATGAAAAAAGGTGATACTCGGTCGGGCCCCCGGTCCCTCAGCAACGAATACTGATCTTCCATCTCCTTGATGCCACCGATACCCGATCCGGTAATCACTCCGTAGCGCTCAGGATTTACGGAAGGATCAATACCACTGTCATCGACGGCTTCACCAGCCGTGAAGAGGGCAAACTGAGCGAATCGATCAAGCAATCGGGTAGTTTTACGATCGATCCGACTGGAAGGATCGAAATCCTTCACCTCCATGGCAAATCGAGTCCTGAAATCTTCAGGATCAAAATGCGTAATGGGGCCAACGCCATTGCGGCCCTCAAGAATACCATTCCAGAATGTAGCGAGGTCGTTCCCGATGGGAGCGACCACGCCAATTCCTGTGATGACTACTCTTCTCCTGCTCATCTGGATTTACCTCCGATGGCGCAGATCAAACCTTGCTGGAGTTTGCCTCGATATAGGCGATGGCATCTCCAACGGTCTTCAGCCCTTCGGCCTCTTCATCAGGGATTTTGATTCCGAAGTTATCCTCGAGCTTCATTACCAGTTCGACGATATCGAGACTGTCTGCTCCGAGGTCCGTCTGCAGAACTGCTTCATCTTTGACCTTTTCACGGTCGAGTCCCAGTTCTTCAGCGATGATGTCCTTGACCTGATCTCCGACGCTCATCGAATCCTCCTTGTCGGTCTATCACCCCAGGGGTGAAAAAAGAGCCTGTGGGTTCTTGGTAAAATCGGGATCCATCCACGGGACAGGCTCCGCAGAATGACCCTTAGGTAGATTCTAGGCAAACCCGCCAATTCGTCCAGTCCAGATTTGCATTAACAAGCCAATCCGCCATCCACCCGAAGCACTTCTCCAGTGATATACGAGGCCTGATCGCTGGCGAGAAACATGACGGAAGCCGCCACCTCATCGGGAGTTCCGGATCTTCCTGCCGGGATACGCCCCTCGATCGCCTCCCGGGCCTTCTCCGAGATTTCTGCGGACATATCTGTGGCGATCATTCCGGGAGCAACAGCGTTGACGGTGATATTCCTGCTGGCGACCTCTTGGGCGAGGGATTTGATGAATCCAATTACACCCGCTTTGCTGGCGGCGTAATTGCCCTGTCCCGGATTTCCGGTGAGCCCAATCACACTGGTAACCGCAATGATTCTGCCTGAACGACTTTTGATCATCGGGCGTATCACTTCTCTTGCGCACAGAAACGTTCCACGCAAGTTGGTCGACAACACATCGTCCCAGTCTTCGTCACGGGTTGCCATCACCAATTTGTCACGGGTGATTCCGGCATTTGCGACGAGAACATCGACTCCCCCCAATATTTCCAGGGCAGCGGGGAAAAACTCACTGACACTGGATGAGTCTGCAATATCGAGGGCAAGCCCTTGAACGTCACCGTCCATTTCGGAAGCAACCTGTGCAGCGACCTCTCCACTCCTGCCAGAGAGAACGACCTTGGCTCCGGCGGCTGCAAACGCCTTGGCTGCAGCCTTGCCGATGCCTCGGGTTCCGCCAGTGACGATCACTGATTTGTCTTTGAAATCGAGCATCATGAAAAGGTTCCTTCCAACAATTCTTCGATGGAGTCCTTGGCCATGACTGACCGGGTGGGGATTCCCCTGTCCACCTGACGAACGAGTCCAGCAACTACTTTTCCTGGCCCTGGCTCCAAGACCTCTTCAACACCCTCATCGATGAGTGTGCGCAGGATTTGCTCCCAGAGAACAGAAGATTCCACCTGCCGAATCAGGCCTTCCCGGATCTCCTCCGGATCGGAAACTCTCGATCCGCTGAAGTTGGCGTAGAAAGGGATTTGTGGCTGGTTGATTTCCACGGCAGCCAAGATCGGTCGCAGCGTTTCTGTCGCAGAAGACATCAGGGGAGAGTGGTATGCGCCTGCGACCTCCAGCGGGATCACCCTTCTGGCACCCCTCTCCTGCGCCTTTTCTCCTGCAAGAGCCACCGCAACATTTTCACCGCTGATGACGATTTGGGTCGCTGCGTTGACATTTGCCACCGCGACGACACCGGTATCTGAGGCTTCAGCAACCACTTCTTTCACCGTCGCCAAGTCGAGACCCAGGATCGATGCCATCGTGCCATCGGTCCTCTCGCACGCCTCCTGCATCGCTCTGCCGCGGGCGATGACGACTTCCAAAGCGTCTTCAAATCTGAGTGCACCGCAATGAACCAGGGCACTGTACTCTCCCAGAGACAATCCTGCTGTGGCACGTGATTCCAGATGAACCGATCCACCATGCTTTTGTATCACCCGAAGCGTCGCCATCGATGCAACAAAGATGGCTGGCTGGCATACATCCGTCGCATTGAGTGCTTCTTGTGGGCCATCGGTGCAAAGTTGCATCAGATTTTTGCCCATTCGATCGCTGGCGATTTCAAAGAGTTCCCTGGCGACGGGCTCGGAGCTGCAGAGATCCACCGCCATGCCGACGAATTGGCTCCCCTGTCCCGGGAAGAGCAGGGCACGAACTGATTCGGGCTGGGAAACGCCGGACATGATTCCTCACTATCAAGACGGGGATCGGTTCCCCAGAGCTATGCCTGCTGCTCTGAATTCCGATCAACAGAATCGATCTTCTCGTTGACCTCCCCCACCGCACGGACCAGATCATCCTCGATTTTCGTATCGATCATTTTGCAGGTCCAGGTGATGGCATTACAGATCGCTTTTTCATCACTCTTGCCATGCCCAATGGTGCATATCCCCCTCGGACCCAATAGCGGGGCCCCTCCGGCCTCTGCATAGTGGAATCGGCTGGCAATCTTCTTCAGACCCATGGAGACCTTCTCCTTGAAAGGACCCAAATCGATATCCCCTGCCGAATCATTGGAAAATTCTTTGGCGATGGTCGAAAAGATGAACTCGGAAAGTCCCTCGGAATTCTTGAGAACGACATTCCCGGTAAAACCATCGCAGACGATCACATCGACGGAAGTTTTGAAGAGATCACTCCCTTCGACATTACCCTGGAAATTGAGGCCACTTCGGGAAAGCAACTCGTGGGTTTCCTTGGCGAGGGTATTCCCTTTGTCCTGCTCCGAACCCACATTCAGCAAGCCAATGCGTGGTGATTCGATGCCATAGATCGATTTCAAGAATGTCGCCGACATCGCTGCATTGTGAAGAAGATGCAAAGGACGGCTCTCAACATTCGCACCGCCATCACAGAGGACTACCGGGGTTTCTCCCCGGGGCATCGGCAAGGCGATGGCAGGGCGCCGAACCCCATCCAGCATGCGCAGATGAATCGAACATGCTGCAACAAATGCACCGGTATTGCCCGCAGAGAAGATGCCCTCCACCGAGCGCTCCTTCTGCATCATGACCACTTTTAACAAAGAGGAATCGGGCTTGTTGCGAAGGGCCTCAACAGGAGAATCTTCCATCGAGACCCAATCGGGGGTGTGCTCGAAACGAATGCGGCTATCGAGACCACCGCAGGATTCCACCGCTGGCAAGACCTGATCCTCGGGCCCTACAAGGATCACTTCGAGATCGGGGATCTTCTCCAAGGCACGGAAAGCACCTTTGATCGGTACGGAGGGGACGTTATCGCCGCCCATGGCGTCGACTGCGATAAGAGGCATGTCACTCCAACCCCGTGTTTACAGGAAATCTGGTTATTGCGATCCTTGTGACTTGGACCCTGATACTTAGAACTCTTCCACTGCCAAAAGCGCACGTCCCCGATAGGTTCCGCAGACGTCACAGATACTGTGCGGCAAGGTCAGGGAGTTGCAACGCGTGCATTTGGTGTGAAGGATCGGCCTGACGGCATCGTGGGCCCTGCGCTTGCGTTTGCGGGCCTGATTGGTTTTTCGCTGTGGGACTGCCATCGGTCTCGCTCCATCGTCTCTGGTGCCGTTGCACCTTGTTTCAAAAAACTGTCAACGGGGGACACCGGAAGGGAGAATCCCTGCCGTTTCCGCACCCGGACAAGCATGGATGTTATGATTGGCCCCGAAATTGGTCAAGGAGATCCCAAAAGGTCATCCTTCAATTCCTGAGAGGCCATCCGCCAGTTCCCCGGCCATCGCTGCCAATGCCTCATCGAGCTTATCGAGTGCTTTCCCGCCTGCCTGGGCCATTTCAGGGCGTCCTCCGCCCCCCCCTCCCAGCAGCCCCGCCCCCAGCTTGGCGATCTTCCCACAGTGAATCTGCCCCTGGGGAACCTCCTCTGAGGTCCCGCAAATAAACCGGACCCCCTCCTCACCGGTGGAAGCGAGGAGAAAGGCTCGAAGCCCTTTTCTTCTCTTCAGGGAGTCCGCCGCGACCAACAATTGATCCTGGGGAGCATCATTCCAGTGAGCGACCACCACTTCCCCCGATCCCGCCGGGATCAGTTGACCGTGGCCCCCATCCAGATCTGCCAACAGATCGCGAACAGGAGCGGCGCCTCCTTTGCCCTCACGAAGTTGGCGATTTTCTTTCACAACAACGTTGAGGCGATCCCGGAGCTCATCCCTGGAACTCTTCAGTGTCAGTGCCAACTCTTGCAGCAAATCTTCATTTTCGCGCATGCGGCGCGCACCCTCGGCGCCAGTCAGTGCTTCCACCCGACGCACTCCTGAAGAAACACTTCCTTCCGAAGTGATCATCATGGGGCCGATCTCGCCCGTGTGGACGCAGTGGATTCCACCGCAGAGTTCTATCGAAAAGTCACCGATCTCCACCATGCGAACCTTGTCACCGTACTTCTCTCCGAAGAGAGCCATCGCTCCGCGATTCTTTGCTTCATCGATGGGAACATCGGAATGTATGCAGACTTCCTGATCGAGAAGGATCCAATCCTGAACGATTCCCTCCACCTCTGACAACTGCTCAGGCGAGACCTTCTCATAATGACTGATATCAAATCTCAGCCGCTCCGGAGAGACGAGAGAACCCTTTTGCTGGACGTGATCCCCGACCACTTTACGAAGAGCAGCGTGTAATAGGTGCGTAGCAGTGTGATTTCTCTGGATGTGTAACCTGCGCTGCAGATCCACACAGGCATGGACAGTTTCACCCGCCTGCAAGCCTTCCACATCGATCCCTGAGAGATCGACGATGTGGAAATACGTGCCCTGACCATCCTTTTGGCAATCGATGACCTGGAGTCGTTGGTCACCCATCTGGATCGTGCCGGTATCCGCAACTTGCCCGCCCGACTCTGCGTAGAAGGGAGTTCGATCAAGGATAATTGTTCCGCGATCACCATCCTCACTGCAGGAGAGCAATTGGGCCTCCCCCTCTCCGGTGGAATAACCGAGGAATTCAGTCTCTCCCCATTCACCTGAGATTTCTTTCGTATCACTTCCTTGAACCATGACACCAACCTTGTTGCCGACTCTGCTGCGAGTGCGTTGTTCTTCCATCAGTTTCTCGAATCCGGGTCGATCCACTTCCAGATTGACTTCCCGTGCCATCTGCTCAGTCAAATCGATGGGGAAACCGCAGGAATCGTGGAGAAAAAATGCCGCCGGCGCGGGAAACTGTTCCCCCTCTGAAACTGTCATCTGGGCCACTTCTTCATCGAAACGGGTCATTCCCGTCTTCAGCGTGCGCAGAAACTGCTCCTCTTCCTTGAAGATTAACTTCGTGATCAGTTCCTGACGCTCCAGCAACTCAGGGAATGCCTCCCCCATCTCGGATGACAACAGGGGAACCAGTTCGTGAAGAAAAGGCTGCTCCATCCCGAGCTTGTACCCATATCGGCTCGCTCTTCTGAGAATTCTGCGTAGGACATAGCCGCGCTCTTCATTCGAGGGGAATGCACCATCGGCGATGGCAAAGGAAAGACTGCGGATGTGATCGGAGATCACCCTGTGGGGAATTCCATCCGGTCCGCCAACAGGAGGGACCCCCGTGATCTCACCGATTCCGTCGATGAGAGTCGCCAAAAGATCTGTTTCGTAGACGTCATCCTTGTCTTGCATGATCATGGTGATGCGCTCAAGGCCCATCCCAGTATCGATACTCGGCTTCGGCAATACGATCCGATCTCCGGGACCCCGCTGTTCAAACTGCATGAAGACCAGATTCCAAATCTCCATCCAGCGGTCGCAATCACAGACGCCGAGTGCACAATCTGGACCGCATGAACGTTCTTCTCCACGATCGACATGCAACTCGGAACAGGGTCCGCACGGACCGGTATCACCCATCGACCAGAAGTTGTCCTTGACCCCGAGTCCGACGATTCGGTCTGCGGATACCCCGACCTGATCGCGCCAGATCTCTCGGGCTTCGTCATCCTCTTCAAAAATTGAAATCCACAGGCGGTCCGCATCGATACCATACCGCTCTGTGATCAACTCCCATGCCCAAGAGCACGCTTCCTTCTTGAAATAATCACCAAAGGAGAAATTCCCCAGCATTTCAAAGAAGGTCAGATGGCGGGCGGTATAGCCAACATTTTCCAGGTCGTTGTGTTTGCCTCCGGCCCGGATGCACTTTTGGGAGGAGCAAGCCCTTGGGATCTCGCGGACCTCCTGGCCCGTGAACACCCCTTTAAACTGGTTCATGCCAGCGTTGGTGAAGAGCAGGGTGGGATCGTCATGGGGAACCACTGGGCTCGAAGTCACCCGTTCGTGACCAAGAGACTCGAAGTAATCGAGAAACAGAGTGCGGATCTCTTTCACTCGCATGTTCGCTGCTCTTTCTGGGAAACCCTGCTTCTAGGTGTTTCCCTTTCTCCCAATTCGGTCACCGAAACTGCGAAGTCATCGTCGTGTTTCTGCATCAATTCTTCAAGGACTCCCCTGCGGCACTGCTCAGATGATCTGGGGAATCTGGACCGCATCCAGTTCCACCATACTTCTGTACTCCTCGAATCGCTCCTGAAGATCTGCGGCGCCGATCTCATTCAGCCCTTCGACCCCAAAGCCCTGGCAGCAGAAGGAAGCGGTCACGGTTCCCCAGGCGACAGCGACCTTAAGGCCGGTGAGATCGGTCCGATCACTCTTCATCAGGCAACCCATGAGTCCTCCTGCAAAGGAATCTCCGGCACCGGTGGGATCGATCACATTGGCCAGTGGCAGGGCAGGCAATGCCACTTCACCCCCTTCATGGGAGATCAGGGCACCATGTTGCCCCCTTTTGATGATCACATAACGGGGACCCATTTCACGAATCTTGCGACCGGCAAGGATCACATTCTTTTCCCCGGACAGTTGCTGAGATTCTTCATCGTTGAGAACCAATGCATCCACTCGTCCCAGCAGTGACTCCAAATCAGTACGGGAGATATCGATCCACAGATCCATAGTATCGACCACGGTGAAGGGAGAAGCAGATACCTGGTCGAGAACACTCGCCTGGGTCAAGGGTGGACCGTTTCCGAGGAACAGGAATCGGGTATCACGGTAGGTTGGGGGAAGATCCGGTTTGAAGTTTTCGAAGACATTCAGATCGACGCTGAGGGTCTCTCTGTGATCCATGTCGTCAAAGTATTTTCCGGACCAACGAAAGGTTTTCCCGCCCTCGATCACTTCCAAACCATCCAGACAAACCCCTCTGGCTGAGAGCAATTGCCGATGATTGTCGGGGAAATCTTCACCGACCACTCCGACCAGGTGGACCTCTCCAAAGTAGGACGCAGCCATCGCAAAATGAACTGCTGAGCCACCGAGGGCATTTTCCAATGCTCCATCCGGAGTCTCGATGCTGTCGAATGCAACGCTTCCTACGACCACAAGGGACATGTCGATCCTCTCCTGGATCTGCGATCCTGTACTTTCATCAATCCTCTTCCTCATCGACCACCTCATCTTCAGCGAGGCGGACGGAGACCTCCTTGACGCGCAGTTCAGCGTGCTTCAGGCGGTCACCGCAAATTTTCAGCAGCTCTGCCGCTCTTTCGACATCATCCGCCAAGGCATCGACATCGACTTCCCTGGCATCTTCGATCCGATCCAGAATGGCATCAATTTCTTCGCTGGCTTCCAGGTAACCGGGTTCTTTCTTTTTGGCAGCCATGGTCGAATCTTGCTCCTTCAGTCATTTCGATCCTGCAATCTCAGGACCGCTGGTATCCACTCGATCTACCCGATGGGCCAGTTTATCGCTCGAGCTCACCAGGGAACAGGCCCACCGAAGCAAAGATCCACACTTTCGAGGGCATAAAATCGAATTCGGACTCAATCGACATGTGCGTCGACCGATCCATCCTTGAGGCGAATGTGGATTCTGTCTCCGGTGGTGACGTCCCCCGTCTCGCGAACCGTTTCCCCGGCAGCATTTTTGATCCATGCGTAGCCGCGGCCGAGAACATTTCTCGGATCCGCAGCCCGATTCCTGCGTTGGCGAACTTCGAGCCTTTCACGCTCCATCTCCAAGCGGGTTGCGGCTACCTGATCGAGCCGCTCACGACCCTGCTGAAGACTCGTTCGGCCATCGACGAGTTGCTTGGTTGCAGCGGATCGGAGGCGCTGAATACGCACACCCCAATTCACCTTTTCCAGATTGGTGCGGGCAGAGATTCGAGACTTCCACAGGCGTAGCCGGGTCAGCAAGGCTTCCTTCTCCTGGCGAATCGTCCTCACCAGTTGACGTCTGCAACGAATCCCCTGTGCCTCGCACCTGTCTGCCGCTATAGCAACGGCTCTTCCTGCCCTCATGAGCAACCTCTGCTGATCTCCACGTAACCTCTGTTGCTCTCCATCGATCATCGCTTGCGACCGATCACAGATGGTACCGACTGTGACCAACACCGTTTCCCAGGATTCCTGAACTTGTGACACCAGAAACTGCCCCACTGCAGTGGGGGTCTTTTCCGAGTGAGCCAACTCATCCAGTACTGATCGATCCGCATGGTGTCCGATGCCAACGATCACCTTTAACGGATGCAGTGCAACAGCGCGGGCAAGGTCGAGAGTGTCAAAAGCCATCAGATCAGTTTTTGATCCTCCTCCGCGAATCACCACGACCACATCGAACTGAGCAGATCGGGCTGAAAAGTATTCGAGGGCCCCCAGCAATTCCTGCTCGGCGGCTTCCCCCTGCACCCTCGCTCCGTGCATGGTCACTTCGAAGGCGAATCCGGAAATTTCCAACTCATCGATGAAATCTTTCCAGGCATCGCTTCCAGGGCTGGTGACGACACCCACTCTGAGGGGAACCGCTGGCATCTCCCGATCGAGGTTTTCGCGTTCAATCCCAAGACGGCGAATCTCGGCCAGGATCTCTTCGCGACGTCTGGCCAATTCTCCCAGGGTAAAGCCGGGGTCGATCTCGTCGATGACGACCTGGAATTGACCTCTGGCGACGTACAGATCGAGGCTGACCCTGACGCGAATCTTCAATCCGTCTTCCAGGGGAGTGCCATTTTCCTCGAGCTTGCGAAAGGACTTGTCATTGCGGAAGTTCCACATCACCGCCGAAACAGCGGCCGCTGGGCGATCCTCTCCCTCCTCTTTTTCGACGAGGCGGAAGTACAGATGCGATGCAGAACTCCCCCTGTCCAGGCTGCGATCCACTCCCATGACCTCCCCCTGCAACCACAGAGTCCGGGGAAGGCCCTGCAGGATCGCTGCACGCACCTCTTGATTGAGTCTTGATACGGACCAGTCTGCGGCTGATCCGCCGGCGAAGGCTTCTCCAGCCTCCTCCTTGATCATCTCCGACTCCTGGGTCAATCCTGCGATACCCTCGATTTCACCATTGAGCAATTTTTCGACTTCGGGGGCGGCTTCAAACCCCAGTGGGATCAGCCGACGCCCAGCCTCCCCCGCACTGGCCACGGGGATAGACCAGAACTTTTCCTCCCGATGCCATTGGCGACCCCCGATCAATTTCACCTCGGCGAGCAACATCGGGTCATAGGGGAATCGGATGCGAATGCGGCCCTGTTCAGCCCACCATTCCAAAATCTTCATCGACCTTCTCCCCTCGCTCGCTGGACCATGCCCCCTCGTCGGGCTAACATCCACCTTCGAGTTTGCGTTCTTCAGATTGAAACCTCAAGGTCCGGGTGTTCTCCGGAATCCAGTCGGTGCCCGTCAAAGGGTCTCCAGCCAGCAATGAAGGGGCAAGGAGTGAATGTCCAGCCAAGACGATGAAATCGCAGAGGGCCTGCGCATGATCCGCAGGGCTCTCGTTACCGTGAGTGACAAATCCGGAGTCGTCGATTTTTGCCAGCAAATGGTCTCCATGGGGATCGAAATCCTCTCCACCGGGGGAACGGCAAAGACGCTGCGGGAAGCGGGAGTTCCTGTTCGCCCGGTGGAAGACGTGACCGGCTTCCCTGAAATGATGGATGGCCGCATCAAAACACTCCATCCACGGATCCATGGCGGCTTGCTCGCTCGCCGCTCTGTGACTGCAGATCTGGAATCATGTGACGAGTACGGGATTCCTCCCATCGATCTCCTCGTCGTCAATCTTTATCCCTTCGAAAGGACTGCGGCCTCCGGTGCATCCTTCGCCGAGACGATCGAGCAGATCGATATCGGTGGGCCGGCAATGGTCCGAGCCGCTGCCAAGAATCACCCCGATGTGGCGGTGGTGGTCGACCCCGGAAGTTACCCGGCATTGATCAACGAACTCACAGAGAGTGATGGTCAGCTGTGTAGCGACACCCGCAATCGCCTGGCGCTGGAAGCATTCCGCAGGACCGCTGCTTACGATGCATCCATCTCCAATTGGTTGGGTCAACAGTTGGAGGGGCCCTTCCCTGCAACGGTCACCGAACAGTGGTATCAAGTGGGGGGATTGCGCTACGGTGAGAACCCCCACCAGGAAGCCGCCTGGTACCAGCGCAATGACGGCGACAGTTTTTCCATCGCCGAAGCAATCTGTCACGGAGGCAAAGCTCTCTCCTACAACAATATTCTCGACGCAGCCGCTGCCATCGACTGCTGCCGCGGTCTCGAAGGGACCGCTGCAGTGATCGTCAAACACTGCTTGCCCTGTGGAGCTGCTGAAGCCGATACCATCGACAACGCATTCTCTGCGGCCCTCGCCGGAGACCCGATCAGTGCCTTTGGCGGGATCCTTGCGCTGTCGGGAGAGTTGACGGTCGAACTTGCACGCAAGATCAGCACACCCGACCACTTCTTTGAAGTGATCCACGCTCCCTCCTATCAGGAAGGGAGTATCGAAGCCTTACAAAGCGGAGCCAAGTGGGGCCATTCTTGCAGAATCCTTGAAGGGGGTTACTTCGCTGACGAAGGAGCCGTACCTATCGAAGCTCGTGCCGTCCCGGGGGCAATGCTCCTGCAGACCCGCGATCTCCCCACCCGGACCCGCAATGACTTTGAAGTGGCGACCGACAGGAAACCCACAGAAGAAGAATGGCGCGACCTGCTCTTCGGCTGGAGAGTGCTGCCCCATGTCCGCTCAAACGGGATCCTGCTCGCCCAGTCGAACGCTGTGGTCGGAGTCGGAGCAGGGCAACCCAGTCGGGTAGATGCCGTTCACATCGCTTGTCGCAAGGCAGGAAAGAAGGCAACGGGATCCGCATTGTCATCCGATGCGTTCTTCCCATTCCCGGATGGGGTCGAAGCAGCCATCGAAGCCGGAGTCACTGCGGTGATTCAGCCCGGAGGTTCACGCAGGGACGGTGAGGTCATCGAGGCCGCAAACAAAGCCGGCATCACCATGGTCTTCACCGGAGAGAGACACTTCCGTCACTAGGAGTGGAATGAAATCGATCATCGCATTTCTGAAAGCAGTCCGGATCCTGTGGATCTCCCTCTACTGGGTCTGTCTCGTCGTCGTCCTCGATTTCAATCTTGGACTGTACGACTGGGTCACCAGCACCATCTTCAGCTCAGAAGGCTTTTTCCGGTTTGTCATCGCACTGCTTGTGGGTGGTTTGCTGATGGAGCATTCCCTGGGAGTGCTGACTCGCAAACGTCAGAGCATCATGGCCCGATCCCTGATTCAATTGCAGCCGGGGCTGCGCCACGATGGTGCGGTCAGCATTCTGATCAATGCCTTAGAAAACTCGGAAGCGGAAACAGCGGAAACGATACACAAGGAGTTGGTGCGTCTGACCGGGCAGGATTTTGGCCAGGATGTCGAACAGTGGAGAGGCTGGCTCCGGAGTCAGGAGCAGAAGGTCCAGGGTTCGCCCCTCTTCGCCAAGACTCCTGCAAAGGAGATGGGCAACTCTGACGGTGAAACGGATCCCGCATGAGTGGATTTGAATCACCCCCTGATCCCCTGGAGAGGACGCCCAATGCTCCGCAAGAGGACCATCCAACCGAGGATCCCTCAGGGCCCCCCCGGCGCATGAATCCACTGAAGCGGCTGTCTCTGGAAGTCCTGCTTGTGGTGAGCATCGCCTTCCCTCTTGCGCTGGTGCTCCACACCTTCGTGACGCAGGTCTACGCTATCAGCGGCCATTCGATGGAACCAACCCTCTTCGATGGGGAACGGGTCATGGTCGACAAGATCAGCCCAGCTATCACCGAGATCTCCCATGGAGATCTGATCATCTTTTCTTCACCGGAGGACGATTCCAAAAACCTGATCAAACGAGTCATCGGTCTCGCCGGAGACAAAATCGAATTGATCGGAGAGATGGTCTACATCAATGACAAACCGCTCCAAGAAAGTTACACCCGACGCACCATCTTCCCGCAGAAACCTGGAGAATCGATCGTCGTCGAAGATGGATACATGTTTGTTCTCGGAGACAACCGTCCTCAGAGTCGTGACAGTCGCGATTTCGGCACCGTCGATGTCGATCAGGTGAAGGGCAGAGTTCTGCTGAGGCTCTGGCCCCTGGATGCCCTGACTCTCTTCTGATCCAGCGATCAGCAAAGTTCCGAAACAAAAAAAGGCAGAAGCACTCGGTGAGAGTGCTTCTGCCTTTTGCTCATGAATGATGAAGGGCTAGAACTCCCATTCGGATTGTGCGTAGAGAAAGGTGGTCGATTCGATGGATCCCCTGCGGGAACTGAAGTTTGCCACTCCTACTTCCATGCCCAAATCGCCGAACTGGTGTTCGGTGACGAGGTTGACCTCATCTCCCCAATCTTCTCCCTGATCTGACTTCAGTTCATGGAAGGTGAATACGACCCCGGCACCGGCGACAGTTGTGCGGAAGCCGAGGTAGGTATCTTTGACGTTACTGTTATCAACGATGTCGGTAATCCCGTGGGTTCCGTGGGGAGTGCCGAAGGGAGATCTGAACTCCTCGATCCGGGATGCCCCTGCAGAAGTGCCGGTCGCCAGGATATGCCCTGCCAGCAGCTCCAGATCCCACAATCGATCCATCGCCGGCATGTCGTAGGTGCCCTCCAGAGCGTAGTACATCGAATCCAGGCGCTGTATCGCGTCCAGATCCGCATTGTAGCGACGCCCTTCCTGAAGAGCGTATTCGAAGGAGAGGGTGGCATCAGGGATCAGTCCATCACGGACAGTGAAGGCCACCCCGTAAGTGTCCTCCTCGGAACTGCCGGGGTCACTGTTGCCATTCGCTGCGGCAGCAGCCTCATTCGACTGATCAGCACGATACTTCCACAGGAACATGCTCGCCTCAACGAAAGGAAGCTCGTTGAGACCGATGTGGATGCCGTAGGAATGTTCGCCTTCGTTGTTGGCACTAGAAGTATCTCGATCAAAGGTCAGATGGTGGAAATTGAAATCGATGGCGCCATCGAGCCACTCGTTGTGAAAGTGATAACCACCACTCGTTGCTGGGCCAAGATTACTCCAGTCATCGGAGTGAATAATCCGTCCCCTGTTGTAGGTCGGCAACTCAGAAAGGCCGAACTGCAAATCCCAACCCGCCATGAAATCGAGGTACGGATGAATCTGCCCGACATCGTCGATGCTGAACTCGAGAACATGAACCTCGGGCTCGTCGGTGACCTCCGAAGTGTCCGCGGAATCAGTGACCAGACGAGAATCTCTCACCGACAACCGCATGTCGAGGTGATCATCCAGTTCCGTCGCATAGTTGAGGAAAACCCGAGCAAATCCGCGAGTCTCATCCCGATCTGGAAATGGCGTTCGATGCTCCATACGCAGACGCAGTTCGAAATCCAGATCACCAGGTGACTGGGCTTGGCTCAAGCCTGTAAGTGATGCTGCGAGTGCAATGACGACGAGGCAAAAAATTCCCCGGAATACATTCCCCCTGGGCATGCTGACTCCCTTTCTGACGTTTCACAGCGATCCCTCTTCAGAGACTTCTGAAAGGGGACCCATCGGAAACTTCCAACGGGCCGGTCTTCCCCTTGGCCCGTCTGCTCCCATCCTGCCCGGAATCATCTTCCTGTAAAGAGGAACCATCAACTTGTTGCCCCAAACAAGGGCTGGCCCCAAAAAAGAACGAGGACGCGCGCCGAAGGCGCACGTCCCCGCTCCAGGTCAAATCGAAATTCGGGCCCCGGGAAGTCTCCCGAAACGCGGATTTCTAGAAACTGTAAGAACTCTGCCAGTAAATGTAGTCGGTGTCGGTTCCTTCAGTATCTGCGGAGTAGCTGGCGTAGCCGAGTTGGCCGCAGGAGAAGTCGAGAATCAGGTCCACTTCTGAACCGATGTCTGCACCGGAACCATCCCTGGCCAGAGTAATGTAGTTCAGGGTCACTCCAACACCTTCCATGAGGGCATCCGAAGACACGCCGATGGTGGTATTGTCGACATCCGCTCCACCGAACAGGTCAGCAATTCCGTGGGTACCGTGGGGATCGCCGTCGATGGAACCCCAAGTGCCGTCCGTCACACTGTTGCTGAAGCTCAGATTGAACTGGTCGAGGGCATAGCCAACGCTGACGGTAGTCAGGGTTCCGTCATCACCACCTGTGTCAGCGTCGCTGGTGGCGTACTCGACGTCGACGTCGATACCCATCAGGGCGTCGCCACCGATGTTGTCGATGTTGAAGGCCATCCAACTCGGATCGGCGGGACCAGGGCCACCTTGTGTGAGGTAGTAGAAGCCCACGTCGGCGAATCCGGCCATCTCACCGAGATCGAAGACGAAGCCCATGGTGTTGGACTCGCTGCCGTCGTTTCCGCCCCAGTAGTGGAGGTCGAAACCGACACCACCGAGTTCGGAACTCATTGCGAATCCGTCATGGTTATTCGGGGCGACTGCACCGTTGGACCAGTCAGCAGAGTTGACGATACGACCAGAACCGAGGTTCGGGTTGTTCATGCGACCGATGTCCATCGACCAGCCACCGAGGAAGCCGGCCATCGAACCCAAGTCAGCCATGCTCAGGTAAGCCTGCTGAATGTCGTAGTTGTCACTTCCACCATCGACATCGAAATCAAATGCGCTACGCACCTGACTTGTAAAGTTGGTGTTGTCGTCGATCTTCGCACCCAGGTTGATGTAGGTCCTGGCACTGAGACCAGTGTCGAGTCCAGCACTGTCGCTGTACTCATAACGAAGGCGAACGTCACCACTCAGAGAAACGTGTCCGTCTGCAAAGGCCGCAGTCGGAACCAACATGGCCATAAGAAGGCCGAGCACGATGCTCTTATTCATTGTCTACCCCTTTTCTTCCCCATGCTCTCAGGCGCAGTGCCCTCGATCCCTTGGGGATCCTGATGATTACTAACCTATGTCGCGGCGAGAGCAAGGATCGAGGAACCCGTACATGCCTGCCGAGGTCCTCGGCCCCTGCTC
>CAYRAM010000010.1:0-90413 GCA_964422295.1 uncultured Planctomycetia bacterium
GCTTCGTCGAGGACCACCTGGCGGATGGAAGTACAGCGCAGGTTGCCGGTACGAATGTGATCGAGCAGGCGGCCGGGAGTGCCGACGAGCACCGCCGGAGATTTTTTCAGGGCGCGCTTTTCACGGACCGGATCGGATCCACCGGTGACCACTTCGACGGTGACTCCGGGAACTTGTGCCAGCAGCCAGCGCAACTCTTCGGCGACCTGCACCGCCAGCTCACGGGTGGGGGTGATCAGCAGAGCCCGCGGGCCTTCCGCCTTCGGCAGGGGTTCACCATTGTCGGCATCGGGCAAAAGATCACAGGCGAGGCGAAGTCCAAGGGCGAGAGTTTTGCCGGATCCGGTCTGCGACGAGATGCGCAGGTTGCGGCCTTCTCCTTCGGCGGAGAGCACTGCTTCCTGAACCGAGGTCAGTTTTTCAAAACCGCGGGCCTCGATGGCCGCACGCAGCGGCGCCGGAACCTGGGCAAAGGGATCGATCGTTTCCATCACTGTCTCTCACGTTGAACGTCACCGGATCCCCTGTTACCAAATCTGGGACGGAACGTCCTTGTCGGTAGCGAGGCGGTTTCAAAGGGAAACCATTCCCCTCACAAAGGTCACTGATATAAACCTTAACTTTTTCGGATGGATTTGTCCCGGTTATCGGATGGATTTGTCCCGGTTACCGGGAAGATTGGGCGGTTTCTTTGGGAAATGTGGCGGCCAAGGCTGGGACACCTGGCAAATCCTGCTCCCCTTACAGGGATATCAGGCGAATCTCCGATGTGCTGCCAAGAGAAATTAATTGGACGAAAATCTGCAAACGGAGGGCTGCAAGGCCCCTCGGAGGTCGATGAAGAGCCCTGACATCAGCTAGATGAGCTTGCCCTCACTATCGCGGAAGCCGCCGGTGAGGAGCATGATCGAGTCGATGAGGGTCCAGATTCCGAGACCTCCGAAGGTGAGGAGCATCAGAATGCCGGTGCCGATCTTGCCCGCATAGAAGCGGTGAAAGCCAAACACTCCGAGGAAAGCACAGAGCAGAAACGCTGGAACAAATCCCTTTGAACTCGTCGGCTGGATCTGCTGGTTGCGGCTAATGATGCGACCTTCGCCATCGGTGAAGCCATCGGTGATAATGATGATGTAATCGATCAAGGCCCAGATACCGAGACCTCCGAAGGTGAGGAGCATCAGAATGCCGGTGCCATACTTGCCGACGTAAAAGCGATGGACACCAAAGGTGCCGAGGAACATGACGAGCAAGGCTGTGGGGACAAATCCGCAGTTGCTGTATCTGGAGTCATTCATCAAATTCTCCTGCCAGTTTTTGACCGGGGTAACAAACGATTCTCCCGTGGCCATCCTTGAATTTTCCAACAAAAAGTTCCGCAGTGACGATGATGGTATGGATGACGTCTACACCGATAAACAGCATTCCCAGAAGCGGTTTTCCTATGGAAAAATGGTAGAAACCGCAGATCGAGAGACCGAGATCGAAGAAGCCGAGAAACCAGCGCCCGAGATAAAAGTGCTGAATCCCGAGAACTCCAAAGATGGAGGAGAGGATCACTGCCACTGCGTAATTTTTGTCAGATCTCATGATTCCCACCATATGGAGTTCAGCCTGATGGAGTTCAGCCTGCCTGGGAGTTGTCACCGCTACTGGAGTGCATCAGGATACCTCCGGTGATCAAAATTGGAAACTCATCAAATTGGGAGAAATTTGTAGCTGGAACGTCCGAATTCAATTTTTTCCCGGATATCTGATTTGTGGAGATCCCCCCTCTGGAAGGGGTGTGATTCCAGCATGACCTCAGCATGATCCTTGTGACGAATAGTCTTGACGGGGTTTGCTGAATCATCAGGTCAACCTGAAGAACTTCTGGATCGAAGGCCTTTCATGCCGTTGCGTTTCAAAACCGGAAAAGTGTGGATTTTCTTGCTGGTGATCCTGGCATGCATGATCGGAATATTTATATATTCGATCTGGGATTACCGGAATGCCATGCCTGGAAATGTGGAGGCAGACTTTTTAGTCTGTTTGATGCTTTGTCATCAGTGAGATCGATGAGATGAAAGAGGCAGGTTCGTGAGAAATTTTCTTTCGACACGAGCGTTCAAGATCTTGGTGATTCTCCTTCTGTCTTGTGGGGTCCTGCTGGGATTCCTCGTGACCAGTATTCCTGCTGCGTTGAAAAAGAAACTGGTGCTTGGCGGTGACTACGCTTTCGGAGAGGGGACCACTTCAGTCAAATCTGCGGCTTTTACCGGATTTAACGAGATCAGAGTCAAAGATGTCGCATTCAGAAATCCATCTTCGCCTGTCGCCGGAGACCTGTTGAACATCAAGGATATCACGGTCCATATCAGGGCCGATCAATGGTTTACCAGTTCCAAAAAAGTGCGTGTCGATGTTGACAGAGTCGAGTTAAAAGTGGATGCATCGATCGAAGATCACAAACTGCAACTCAATCTCATCGATGCCTTTCGAAAGTTGAAAGACGGTTTTTCGAATATAGAAGACAGTTCTGCCGAGTGGGGTGACCCTGATCAGGGCACACAAGTCAGGATTGCCGGGCTGCAGATCAAAGAAACCATCATCACTGGAGAGATTCGGCTCCCTGGCAGGAAAGCGCAGCCGATATCGATAGAGATCCCAAGGATCACTGCAGTGAATGAGGCAGGGTGGGTCGTTTTGGGATTTTCTGCAGTGGAAGTGAACAAACAACTCAGCGTTGGTGAACTGTATCAGGTGGTGATGCAGTTGGTATTTGAACGTGCGTTGACGAGAATCATCGTCGACTCTCAAGAGTGGGAACTGACCCAGGGGGAAAGAACGGCACTGATATTTGTCCTCGCAAGTTGGTCGGGTACCTTCGAAAGGGCGTGGATACGGCAGAAGAATCTTTGGGGTGTAGAAAATTCCTCTGGGCGGTAAAGCTGCCCTCTGCAAGGGAGAAGAGTTGATACCATTGATTTCGAAAAAAACCATTTCAGTGCTGGCGGTACTCGTGATCTCCGCGGTGGTTCTGGTGGGTGTGGTTGCGACCAGCATTCCGGTTGCCGCGAAAAAAGCCCTCGTCATTGGCGGCGATTACGCTTTCGGAGATGGAACCACCTCCGTGAAATCAGTGCAGTTCGGGGATTTTGACAAGTTCAGAGTCAAAGATTTCGCCTTGAGAAATCCTCCAGCCTTTGCCGATGGCGACTTTTGCAGTTTCAGCAATATGACGATCCACATTGGGGCCGACCAGTTGTTCACCAGTCCCAAGAAGGTCCGCGTTGATATTCGTGGATTCCAACTGACGGTCGATGCCTCTATTGATGAGAACGGCTTCCATCTCAATCTTTTGGATGTCTATCGTCGGTTGCGGCAAAAGTGGCCTGATGGCGTCAATCGACTGGAGAGTGAGAATGACGATCGGAATGAATCGATCGTGGTTCTAAGGCTGTTGACGATTTATGCATCCCAAATCACGGGAAAAGTTCGATTGCCTGGGGGTAAAGTCCATTCCATTTCATTGGCGTTGCCGGAACTGAGAATTGATAACCGAGCCACACCTCTTGAGGGAGTTCCACTCAGTCATTGTATTGAGGGCACCCTTCTGAAGGTGATTCAGTTCTCCCTCCAAGCACTGAGCAATGACATCGATAAATGGGACCTGGATCAGAAAGAGCGCGAAGCATTGAAACTGGTGCTCAGCAGCTGGTCGGAGGAAGGGGTCTCAGAGATCGTCAAGGATCGGGTGAAGGGACAGGTCAAAAAGGTACTCGAAGATCGCCTCCCCAGTGGGCTCAAGGATCTTCTCGGTGGGGAAAAATCCTCGGAGGATTAAAGTTTCTTGACTCCAGATTTATTGCATGCGCCCCTGTTTTCCCTGGTTCATAGACATCAGGTAATCACCTGTCATCAGTCAGGCTTCGAAGGGGCTCGCGTCTTGCAGGTAGGCTTCGACATGTGGCTCGGCGGCGATCGGTTGGTATGATGTCGCGCGGAGGCACCCATGAACAGAGACATCTCTCATTTGCGATGCGTGATCGGGCTCATAGCGGTCCTTGTACTCTCTCAGTCTATGGTCGGTTGTGCATCCAACCGTGCTGTTACGACCGCCACCACGCGTCAGGTGGACCTGCTGCGGCAACAGGCGTTGGCCGAGCAAATCGCACCCGGACGCGAGGTCGTCGTCACTTCTGCGGAGAATCCACCGAACAAGATCGGCAAGTGGCATTGGCATCCAGCTGAAACCTTCCACTACTACCTTGAAGGCCGCGTCGAGATCGAGTTTCGGGACGGATCGTCGATTATCGGCGAACCTGGTCGGGTGAATCACGTGCCGTATGGTGCCTGGCATCGTGCGATCACCGGCGACGAGGGTGTGCGAACCATCATCTTCCGCGTTCATCAGACCGGCGAACCGGTTCGTCATCTCGAAGAGCATGCACCCACACCTGAGGAATGACGGGGCTGCCAGACTGCTCTGCAAAGCAACGGGTTTGACGGCAATCAACGCAAGAAAAATGATGCACGAGTCAGGATTGAACAGTTCCACAACACTCTGCCTGTCGCTTCTCAATGACGAATGATTTATTGCATGCATCCCTGTTCTTCCTGCACCGGATCAGGGCCGGATTCGGGAAAGGGCTGTGGCGGCATCGGTCCGCTACCAAAGAGATAGTCGAGTAGCCACAGGGCATCGACCAGTTGCAGCAGTTCATCGTCGTTGACATCGGCGGCATCGAGACAAGGTAGCGGCGCTGCACCGGGAATGTAGAGCCACTGCAACAATCTCATCGGATCTGCAAGATTGATGTGATCATCACGGGTGACATCGCCGCGAAGAAAGGTCGGCACGATGGAGACAGCCCCGGGGAAGTAACCGTGTCTCTGCTCCGACTCGATCCACAGGTCGTACACTCCTTCCGGCAGGGGTGGGAAGTCGGCAACAATTCTTTGGGGAATCACACTGATCGCAGAAATTTCAGTTCCCGCGACTTGCAGAGAGATCGGAAAGCCGAGGTTCCAGCCATCCCCCTGGATTTCAACCAACTCTCCATCCCTGGAAATCAATGGCGGATCGATACTTTCCAAGTGCAAGCTTTGCCAACCTTGAGGCCCGCTGATCGCCGAAGGGGTCGAGAGATCCGTAAAGGAGTCGGGCAGCAACCGGTGACACTCATCTGACCCGAGAGCGATTCCATCTCCATCCGCATCGCGGCAAGACCAGAGAGTGTCGGTTTCGCCATCGCCGATACAGATACCACCTGCCGGATGGGGCCATAGAGAGCGGGGTGAGGCCTGCGTGGCAAAGAGGGTCACTTCAGAGCTGCCATCGATCTGCCCATTGCCGTCGATCTCTTCGAGAACAAAGATCTGACCACTGACATCGTCGGCAAGCCAATAACGTCCATCATCTCCTCGCTGAAAATCAGAGATCCGGACGATGCCAAAATCCCCCGGGACATCGAACCAGGGAGTCCATTCCGAATCGGTATCGATGATGCCGTTGCCATTCAGATCATCGGCGTGATGAATCACTCCGCGGGGACCATCGACTACCAACAGTTTTGAATCAGCGATGGGCACCAATTCCGTCGGCAGAAAAGAGGGGTCGACCCCCGGAACGTTGGCGACACTCCACCAGATTTGCACCTCTCCACTTCCGAAGGTGCCATTCCCATCGAGATCCCTGAGTTGCAGGATCCTGCGTCGGGTGGTACTGCGATCCGCGACGTAGATGGTTTCGATGCCTCCTTCAGATGCCGGATCACGACAGAGTGCGGTTGGGTAAACCCAATCAGGGATGGAGTTGCCACCGTCGTAGAGGGTGACGATTTCTCCGCTGCTGATCCAGCGGCCATCTCCATCGAGATCTCGCAGGGAAACGAGTCGGTCGACACTGCCGCCGTCGAGGAGCAAAAGGTCATCGGTGCGACTGAGCAATGCCGACGGAATCGACAGGCCCATTCCTGACAGATCGGTGAGTACGACGGGGTGTTCATCCGGAGAGAGGTATAAACCATCGCCATCGATATCGTGCAACCGGAGCAGATGGTCACGGGTCGAATCGGCGACGATCAGCGGTGGTGCCTGAGCAAAGCCGCAACTTTGAAAGAGCAACAGACCCATCAGTGCCAGAAATAGACAACCGGCAAAGTAAGTAAAAAGATGACGATCGCAACGCATGGATATCCTCCTCGTATAGTGGGGTTGTGGCGGGGAGGATTGGATGCAAGAGGAATGCCAGAGCAGAGGAGGAAGAGTCCATCTGCGGACAACCGCAATAGAAGAGGGTTATCAGGCGTGAGAATTGAGAGAGGGAGTGCCTGGGACTGATTTGCATTCCAAAAAAAAGAGCGGATCCGGGCGGGAGGTCGTCCACCGACCTCCTGCGGATCCGCTCTTCATCGAGATACGATGCAGATCAGTCTTCTGCGACCCACCAATCGATGTGGCCGTCCTTGCCGACGATCCAGGTCAGATCGTCGTCGGTGCCCGGATCTCCATCGGGACCGACCGAATAGATGCGGGCGATGCCCTCATCCCCGTCGACATCGAAGACGGAAAACTCTGCGCCGAAGGGATCGCTGAAGAGATCCTGCTGCAACTCTGAGATGACTCCCGATGCTGCAGGAACCGGGGTACCTGCAGATGAGGAAGCCATGCGACGGGCGATCTCCTTGCCGAGCCTCTGGGCGGCGATCTCTGCCTCTTTCATCAAGAGTTCATCGCGGGAGCGCTGCATTGGGTTCGACCGATCCGAATCGGGAGTGATACGGAAGCGCTTCTGATCGATCTCCTGGGGATAGACGTTGTTGCTGCGGTCCGCATCGGCAATCTCCAGATGAGCATCGATCTCGACCTTGACGACCGGTTCCGGAGTCACAAGAAGGCGCGAAATCACTCTCGGGTTGGAGCGCCACAACTCGGCGGGCAGGTGCTGCTCTTCTATTTTTCCGCTGGAGTAGGTGATGCGCATCGGCACCGGCATCACCAGGCCACCGTAATTGCGCAGCCGTACCACGGTGAAGTTCCAGTCGCGGTTGACAAGTTCCTCATCCCCGGCATCGAGGCGAGCGAGAAAAAACTCATAACCGCGGCGGTCTTCATCGGTGACATCGAGTTCGTCGAAACTGTTGTAGAAATCGAGCAATTCCGGGAAGCGTTCGCTGCGGAAGGGGATGTTCTGGTTGTTGATGCGGCTGATCCACTCGGGATCGCTGTCGCGTTCCTCTTTCTGCATCGGTTTCTCGATATCCGGATTGCCGCTGTCGAGGTGGTAACGGACGACACTTTCGATGGCCAGATCGGCGTGATCGGTGGTGTAGAACCAGCCGCGCCAGAACCAGTCCAGATCCATACCGCTGGCATCTTCGAGGGTACGGAAGAGGTCCGCAGGTTCCGGTCGACGGAAAGCCCAACGTTCGCAGTACTCACGGAAGGCAAAATCGAAGAGCTCTCTCCCCATGACACTCTCGCGCAAGATGTTGAGGGCTGTGGCGGGCTTGGCGTAGGCGTTGTTGCCGAATTGAATCAACTGTTCACTGTTGGTCATGATCGGCACCTGGTTGGGGCTGGTCATGAATCCGGTGATGTTGCGCGCTTCGCCACGGCGGGAGGGGTACTTTTCTTCCCACGAGAGTTGGGTAACAAACTGGACAAAGGTATTGAGACCTTCATCCATCCATGTCCACTGGCGCTCGTCCGAGTTGATGATCATCGGAAACCAGTTGTGACCGACTTCGTGAATGATGACCCCGATCAGTCCGTACTTGGTGCGTTGCGAATAGGTGCCATCTTTCTCGGGGCGTGGCCCATTGAAACAGATCATTGGGTATTCCATGCCACCGACGGGACCGTTCACACTGATGGCGACGGGGTAGGGATAGGGTGTGCACATCTGCGAGAAGACTTCGATGGTGTGGGCGATGGCGTGGGTCGAATACCTGCTCCAAAGTGGCTCCCCTTCATTGGGGTAGAATGACATCGCCAGCGTGCGATCCCCGCCAGGGACAGCGACCCCGAAAGAATCCCAGATGAACTTGGGTGAAGCGGCCCACGCGAAATCGCGGACGTTTTCCGCCTCAAAACTCCAGGTGCGGGTGCCGGTGGCTTCCTTCTCTTCGTTGGCGAGAGCTTCCTCGGGAGTGATGACAAACATCGGTTTCGCGGCGGTCTCCGATGCCTTCAAGCGTTTCATCTGGGTATCAGTGAGGACTTCATTCTGGTTGGCCAGCACCCCGGTCGCCGTGACGACAAAGGTGTCGGGAACAGTGATGTTGACGGTGTAGTTGCCAAACTCCAGCGTGAACTCTCCGCTGCCGATGAACTGTTTGTTTTGCCAGCCGGCGTAATCGGTGTAGGCACACATCCGCGGAAACCACTGCGCCATTTCATAGATGGCATTGCCCGCATCCTCGAACCACTCATATCCCCCGCGTGCGCGCAGGACATCGGCGTTGACGATACTGTGGTGCCATTTCAGTTTGTATGACCACGTTGCACCTGGCAGCAGCGGCTCGGGAAGATCGATGCGCAGCATGGTGTCGTTGATGATGTAGGGGACGGCGTTGTCATCGGTGTCGGTGATCGACTCAATTTTGAAGCCGCCGTCGAATTCCTGCTGGAAAGCGAGCCTGCGCAACCAGCGGATGCTCTGTTCATCCCCGGGATCAGCTGCCCTCGATCGGTTACCGATCGATTCTTCACTGAACCGATTTTGATCCAATTGCATCCACAGGTAGGTCAGGGTGTGGGGCGAATTGTTGTGGTAGGTCACCCTTTCGAGGCCGTCGAGACGGTGGTTGATGGCATCGAGGGTGACATCGATCTCCATATCGACCTGTTGTTGCCAGTAGCCCGGTCCCGGAGCCCCGGAAGCAAGCCGAGATTCATTGGGGGTCGGCAGGACATCGTCGAGCTGACGGAAGGGATCTTCCCGATCCAATTTGTCGATGGTCAGAAAGGGAGGAGGTATGTCATCGAAGGGGTCATGGGCGAATCCTGCCGGGTTCGCCAGAAACAGGGCGATACCGAGGATGAAGAGTGTGCTAAGCCGCATGGAGGCACCTTTCGCAAAAAGAAGATGAGCCGAATCAGGAATGATCTCCCAAAGCCAACCGATACCCTATCCGACAGATGCAGGGGGAATCCATGGAGAAATCGCCTCTGAGGCGTGCAGAGGCGCACTGAACACTCTTTGGCGACGATATTGCCATTTTCATCCGCAATCCTGAAGGCATTGAAATTCAGTGAATAATCTCTCTGGAGGTGCGTCTCTCTTCTGAGGCCACTTTCGGTCTCTGGATGGGAGGGAAGATGTCTTCTCGTGCTCTGGCGGCTGGCTTGGCTGCAGTAATGTTATTGACTTCAGGGTGCTTCAACCACGGTTGCGGCAGTTGCATCAACGATCCGCTGGTGACCCAGGATTCCCTGCTCTTCAGTTACTCCGGGGATTTCTCCAACTACTACTCCTCAGAGAGCTTCTTCTGGTTCACCGACTTGCACGATGCCTACGTGACCCTCGATGGGTTGAAGTTTGATGGGGTCGTCCGCATTCGCATCTTCGATAATTTCAACTTCAAGATCTTCGATGAGACCTTTTTCGGCAACGGCGGCAATGTGATCTACAAATCTCTCTCTGATCTGGGTGTTCCCGGATTGTGGGAAGTGGTCATCGAATCGACCGATGTGGATGGATACCTGCAAGTGGTGCTGGACTAGCGTCGGCCCTTCCCCGGGCCACTCTTTTTTCCGGAACTCCTCCCAGATCCCCCTCTGGAGCCTGCCCGTCCTCCTCGCCCCTTTGGGTGGGGAGGACGGGATTTTTCATCGTCTTCGGTTTTCAATAACAGGGTGAGATCGCGATCACGCAAGGTGCGGTACTTCCCTGGGGCAAGATCGTCGAGATTCAGCTGGCCGATGGCGATACGTTTCAGATAGGTCACTTCGAGACCCTGGCCGGAAAACATACGCCGAATCTGTCGCTTCATGCCTTCGTGGATGACGATGTGTAACGAGGCGCTGCCATCCTTGCGTCGACGCAGGCGGGTAATCTGGGCCGGTGAGGTTTCCTTGCCGACGTCAGGGAGAAATACACCACGACGCAAGGTATCAAGAATGCGTTCCGAAGGTGCACGTGAGAGAACGACAAAGTATTCCTTGCGGCAGCGGTAGCGCGGATGCGTGATGCGGTGAAGCAGATCCCCATCGTTGGTGAAGACCAGCATTCCTTCCGTCTCCAGATCGAGACGGCCGGCGGGTAGAACCCCGGCATCGATGACTCTCTTTGGCAGCATGTCCATCACCGTGAGGCGATCGTGGGTGTCATGGGTACTGGTGATGGTGCCGGCAGTTTTGTGAAACATGATGGTCATTGTCTTTGGAGGCCGGATCTTCTCGCCGTGGATGACGACCTCATCCTTGCCGGGCAGGATGCTGATTCCGAGCTCCGCTATTTCACCATTGACGCTGACGAGCCCCTTTTCGATGAGGAGTTCTGCACGACGGCGGGATCCATGGCCACAGCGGGCGAGATACTTCTGAAGTCTTTCACGTGCCATGTTGATAGCGGGGCCTAGGCCCCCTCCTTCTCGGCGCGGGCACGGAAATCGGGTCCGCAGTTCTGCTCAATTTCGTCGAGCATGTCCTGGACATCCTGCTCTGAGCCGCTCCCTTTTGCTTCCCGCAGTTCTTCCAGGAGCTCGACGTAGGTGCTATCGCGTATTTCAGACAATTCAGCGATTTGAGAATCGAGTCGTGATTTCTGGGCTTCGGGAAGATCGTTGCCACCGAGATCTTCTCGAAGTTTGCTGAGCACGTTGATACCCATATAGAGTTTGCCGTCGCGCAAGTGGTGGCGCGCATCGGTGATGGCTATGTTGATGCGATTATCCATGTTGATTAATTCTTCTTCACTGAAGACGGGAGGAGGTGGGGGTTGATTCGCTGTGGATGTCGCCGACTCGCTCGCCTTGTCTTTCGTGGTTTCTTCAGTGATATTGGGAGGTGGAGTCGGATCCGACTTTTGGAAGTTGTAGATCACGTACCCTACCATGACCACTGCAATCAAACCGCATGCAAGGTAGATGGAAGTTTGAACCGGGTTCTTTTCAAAATCGAGACCGAGCCCGCCACCTCCACGTTTGCGTCGGCGTCGAGCCTTTCCGCCGCGGCCCTTGGCGGATCCTGTGGCAGGTTTCGCTGTCGAGGCGGCGGCACCGGTTGCTCCCTGGTTCGGTGCACTGCCCTCCAGCCGCTTGTCGATGGCGGCTTCGATGCGAAGTGCAAGATCGGATGGGATGGCGCCCTGATTGCCAGCCCAGTCACCAAATCTTCCGGGGGATCCCTCGGAGCGATAGTGATTCAAAAACAGCACGGCTTCCTCTTTGGTCCAGAGGCCCTGCTGGATGGCAAACTTGCAGAAGATTTCGTCTCTTGAGGTGCTCATGAGGGGGATGCTGGAACAAAACTGGGGTATGGTCAAGGGAGCAGGCCTTCACTTCTGTTACGGGTGATCTGCCCACAGCGCCGGAGGACCCCATTGGCCACTGAAGACAGCATTTACGGTGTCGTCGTTGGCACCGCCGGACACATCGATCACGGAAAATCGTCCTTGGTGCGACGTCTCACCGGAGTAGATCCGGATCGACTTCCCGAGGAGCAGGACCGGGGTCTGACCATCGATCTCGGTTTTGCTCCGATGAAACTGCCCGGTGGGGAGTTGGTCGGCATCATCGATGTGCCCGGCCATGAAAAATTTATCCGCAATATGGTCGCCGGAGCCAGCGGCATCGACTTGGTCGTTCTCGTCGTCGCTGCCGATGATTCAGTGATGCCGCAAACGCTGGAACATCTCGCCATCATGACCCTTCTGGGTGTCAAGAGAGGCATCATCGCCATCAACAAGATCGATCTCGTGGATGAAGAGATGCTGGAATTGGTCGAGGAAGAGATTCGCGAAGTGGTGGCGGGGACATTTCTGGAAGAATCACCAATGTTGAGGGTCAGTGCCGAGACCGGGGATGGAATCGACGCACTGCGGGATAAGGTTATTTCAATCGTCGAAGAGTTGCCCAATCGGGATACGGAAGGCGTCTTTCGATTGCCGATACAGCGGGTTTTTTCTTCGAAAGGACACGGCACCGTGATCACCGGAGTTCCGGTGAGCGGTGCGGTGGCCAAAGATGATCGTTTGGAAATTCTCCCCGGAGAACATCAAGGCAGAGTGAGAGGATTGCAGGCGTACAAGGTGACCGTCGATCGTGCTCGTGCAGGACACTCGACGGCGATCAACCTGGCGGATGTCAATTACAAGGATTTGAATCGGGGCATGGTGGCAGCGACACCCGGTTACTTCACCGCCACAGAGATGCTCGAAGTCAGCCTGCGTGCTCTTCCGGAATTACCGCAACCCCTGACGCACCGGATGCCGATTCGATTCTTGCAGGGAACGATGGAAGCGGTGGGTCGTCTGTACCTGCTCGATTGCACCAGTCTCGATCCCGGCGCTGAGGCTGTGGCCCAGATTCGCCTGGAAGAGCCCGTGGTCGTGGCCCCCGGGGATCGATTCGTGCTGCGACAGACATCCCCGATGATCACCTTGGGTGGGGGAGAGATCCTCGATCGCTCCCGTTGGCGATTGAAGACGGGCAAGGATTTTGTCGTCGAATCGGTGCGCCGAAAGATGTCGGCTCTCGACAGTCCCCAGGACTTCCTGCGCAGTTTGCTTCAGGATGCGTTGTTGGAAATTCACACCACCGAAGAGCTGTCACGGCGCATGACTGTGACCCAGGATCAGGTTGCGGAATATCTTCAGGAGTTGGTGACCTCCGGTGAGATCAGCGCTTTGCCCGGAAATCGCTGGTTGGTTCAGGAGGGGATCAGGATGGCTGGCGAACGCATCACTGGTGCCATCGAAAACGCTTTCCGCGAAGACCCCTACCGGGTATCGGTCAAGGCCCTTGAGATTCGCGATGCGGTGCGTCTTGAAGAGGTCTTTCTCGATGCAGTGTATCAGCAGCTTGTCGATGAAGGACGTCTCGATCGATTGCGGGGAGGGCGCCTTTCATTGCCCGGCTACGAGCCAACGATTCCCGACTCAGAGCGTGAAGCTTTGGAAAAATATCGCAGTTATCTGGCAGAGCATCTCTTTGAAGCAGCCCGCAATGAAGATCTGGCTCCGGTCCTCGGAACCAGTGAAGCGCTCCTCGTTAAATTGCAATCACTGCTGGTCGATCGCGGTGAGATGGTGCGGTTGACACCTGATGTGGTGTTGCTCGAAGATGCAATCCAGGAAGCGGTGAGACGACTGGCGGCTCAGCATGCTGAATCCGGACCCTTCAGTGCTTCCGAAGCGAAGGACCTGCTTGGGACCACGCGCAAGTTTGCCATCCCCTTGCTGGAATATCTCGACAAGCAAGGCTGGACCCGTCGCCGGGAAGACCGACGCGAAATCATCAGCGAAAAATTGGCAGAACTCTCTTAGGGTGAATAGCGAATATCGGCTTCGATGCCGATGCCCCCTTCAGATCCATCCGCTCCGAGGCACACGACCTCGACTGATTTCCCGCTGCTGTAGATCTGATACTGCCCACCCCACGGATCGGTGGCCAATTTTTGGATCAGTTTTGCATCGACGAGATCCTCGACAGTGTTTGGCCACTTTTGTGAGTCGAGATAGTAAATTGTCGCCGCTGCATGCAGTGCGGCAAGGTCGGAAAGCACCCTTTCACTGGGGGAAATCTTTGGCCGCAACCCGGTCTCTGCGGACTGAACCACCACTTTTTCATCGAGAATCCTCAGGGAGGCCCCGGACTTCCCGCCGCCATTTTCGACGAGGAAGAGGATCTCGTTGTTGCCTTTATTGAGCGCAACCTGGATCAGATGGTCGAGGGGATCGACTCCTTGTTCAGCAAAATCCTCGATGACGGTTTTGCCATTGACCTGCAATAGGCAGCCATCATCGGAACCGGCGGCGAGAGTCACCTGCCGATCGTCCGGACTGACCAGCACGCAGTGAAGGACAAAGACGCAATCCTCGGAACGACCCCGCTCTTGGCCATATTGCCGCAAATCAAAGGGGCCCTCTTCTGTGGAGAGGAGTATGCGGGTCGTTGGCCGTTCCGCTTTCGGGAGTGCGAGGACGCGTTCGATCCCCTCCTTGCCGCCACCGGGGAAGGGCTCGGAGACGAACATGCGTCGAACGAAGTGTCCCGGGAGCAGCGAGATGACCTGTCGGGTGTGAATACCCAGGGCTTCCTTTCCTTTGCGACCGAGAAGATCGGCGACGAGAGAGCCGCTCTCCGCAGGCGGCATCGCCCTGAGCAGCACAGACTGTGCCCAAGGGTCGAGTCCTTCGATGGCAAACTTTTTCATCAGTTCGCCGGTCAACAGGGCATCGTCGGTGATTTCCAGCCGTTCGATGGAACGACAGGTAGCGAGCCAGACGAGACGGGAAGGATCTTGCAACCCCCACAGCAGAAGGGTGCGATTCGTCGGTGAATCCTGTGAGCAAGCGTGGAGCATCGCCACGCGCTGATGTGGCTGACGGGCTTGCCATTCGGAGTGGAGATGTGACACATCTCCACTGTATGCTTCGAGCCAATTGCGTGCCACTTCGACTGGGGGGGTGACCTTCCCATCGCCATCGACATCGACGTAGACAGGATTGGTCATTGCGATGGGAAGGATGGGGCGATCCTTGTCGGGGACGATGGGGGCGAGGCTGTCATCCCCTTCGACACGGATCGCAATCCAGCCGTCGGTGCGAACCGGTATCTTTCTTTCATCCTTCAGACGCAGGATGTTGCGAGTCTCAGGGACCGGGATTGTCTCGACCACATCCCCATCGACGACGACCAGAACACGATCGACATCGATCCAATCTGCGGCATGAACTTCGACATTGATACGAACTGAAGCCCTCTGTGCCTGAACCGTTTCCCCCATCCCTTTGCCGTTGACGGAAAATTTGATGAACGGGCCGTAGGTGGTGAAGACTTGCCCCTGCTTGACGGTGTCACAGATCTCCTTCACAGGAATCTGCCCCGGTTGATCATTGGAGACGGGGAAGTAGTTTCTGGGCCACCCAGCGAGATTGACATTGACGGTGTGGCTGTCTGAGTTTCCGACCGCAGTGATGCGTGCACCGTGATTGAGCAAGTTGTGCCAATCTTCGAGAACGGAATGACGGCTGGTGCCCACATGCCGATCGGTCGTCTCGGCGTCGTAGTAACCCCAACCGGGATTTTCATTGAAGATTTCGACGCTGTCGAAGTCCATCGACCAATCGAGGTCTGCAGAGTCCCCGGTGATCGGATCGAGACCGGCGATGCGGAAGTAGTCGATTGCCTCCCATCTCGGGTGATTCACCTGGATCACAGGAACTTCCCCACCTTTGACGCCCATCTTGCGCACTGCCCGGAACATGCGCGGGCCATTGGATGATCCTGTGTCGACCACTTTTCCCCACGGTTCCAGAGGGAAGGCATTGAAGTGACCGAGAGGAACCGAAATCTCATTGCCGACGATTCCCTGGAAGTGATCCCCGGCGGACAATTCTGCGATGGTGGGGGCATAATCAGTATGGTGATTGTGATCTGTGGCGATGCCGACTTCGAGAGCTTCACTGGCGATGCTGATGATGCGCTCGGTCATATTGCTGTCGCCGTGACCCGAGTAGGTCAAGGTATGCAGATGGTAATCGGCAGCGGCCCAGCCTTCGGTATCGACTTGATGCTGTAGTCGAAACCTCGCTTCTGTTGGGGTATCTGCAGTGATGGTGATTTCCTGACGATCGATGCTCCACTCTGGGCCACGACTGGCGTAGACCACCCACTTCCCGACGGGAAGTGTTATGTGACCCTTTCCAGAAAGAGTGCAGATGACGTCATCTCGAATCGCCAGGTCCTGAGTAAGAACTTGCGTATCACTGAAAAACTTTTGCCGCGAGCCATCCGGTTTGCGAAAGGTCAATCTCGAAGGGACAGCCTGACCTTCTTCATCGAGGATTTCAAACTTCATACTTCCCTTGGGTCCATCACCACCGACAGGATCGACGGGAGGATCCGCAGCCATTGCAGGGAAACCGATGCCGATGAGAAGCAGGATCAGCGCATTCATGGAAGTACCTTTCCGGTGACGATTCAGTGACGGTAGACGTGCAAACTGGGGTGATCGTAGAGCCAGGATGCGGGCAATTGCGCATCCTTCGGACCGGCGAGACAACGATCGAGGACGGGGCCCTTTTCTGCTTGGGGAACGAGCAGAAAGATGTGTTGAGATTTACAAATCTGTTCAAGGCTGATCGTCAGGGCCTGAAGTTTGTCGGGTTGAGGGGGAGGAAAGTTGGCACGGATGGTCTCTGTTGCCAGATCGACCACGGTGTATCCAGAAAATGAACTCCCCGGCTCATTGAATGCGATGTGACCATTTGCACCGAGTCCGAGTACGCATGCTTTTGGAGGCCCCCATCGTTCGTATCTTTGATCGAGTTCCAGAGCTTGTGTATCGGGATCCCCTTGGGGATCGATGGAGCAGATCTGATCCTCCGGGATCTGCAGTGGACCAAAAAATTGTTGGTGCAGTTCCTCGCGGAAACTGTGAATCGTCCCCGAAGGATCGAGATACTCATCCAATTGAAGGTAGCGGAAACTGCGCCAGCGCTGTGAGGTTGCGGTGTCTTCGCGGATTTGGCGGTACAGCTCCAGTGGGGAACGGCCCGTGGGGATGCAAAGGAGGTCGTCATCCTCCAGGCAGGAGAGGAGATCGTGGCGCAAACGACTCGCCAACACTTCGGGATCAGGGTCTTGAATCATCAATTTCGGCCCCACGGCAGGCACTCTCCAGTAAGGTGATTGCTCGGACCAATCCGAAGGTCCCCTAGAAACCTATCCCATGGGTATCCCCGGGCCAAGGGGCGGGAGAGATCGAGAGTGTGGGAATATCTCCGGGAACCGTGTTCATCCCGGCTTCTCACCGTATCATGTCAGGGTACCCTCACGGGGTCTGCCCGGTTTGGAGTGGCCGCCTCCAGGGGGACATGAGACAGGAAGAAAATGAAAATCTACGACCACATTCTCGAAACGATCGGTCGCACCCCCTTAATTCGGATGAACAAAATTTCCAGAGGATTGCCTGGCACCCTGTTGGCCAAGGTCGAGGCATTCAATCCCGGGGGCAGTGTCAAGGATCGGATCGCAGTACACATGATCGATGCCGCTGAGCGCGAAGGCTTGCTCAAGCCCGGGGGAACCATCGTCGAATGTACATCGGGAAACACCGGTCTCGGTCTCGCCCTCACTGCTTGCATTCGCGGGTACAAGGCGGTTTTCACCATGCCGGACAAGGTCGCCGAGGAAAAATCAAAGCTGCTCAGAGCCTTCGGTGCGGAAGTGATCATCTGTCCCACTGCGGTGGAACCGGATGATCCCCGATCCTACTACTCGGTGGCGAAGCGGGTCACCGAAGAAGATCCACTGGCATACAGCCCCAACCAATATTTTAACGAGTGGAATCCCCATGCCCATTATGTGTCAACGGGACCAGAGATCTGGGAAGACACCGATGGGAAAGTCACCCACTTCGTTGCCGGTCTCGGAACCGGGGGTACCGTCAGCGGGATTGCCCGCTACCTGAAAGAGCAGAACCCCAACATCCAGGTCATCGGCGGTGACCCCATCGGCTCACTCTACAAGGAATACTTTGAAACCGGTGAATTGGGGGAAGCGAACACATACAAGACCGAGGGAATCGGTGAGGACATGATCCCGGGGACCATCGATTTTTCGCTGATCGATGAGGTTCACCAGATCAGCGATGTGGACGCATTTGCAATGGCTCAAAGATTAGCCAGGGAAGAAGGAATTCTCAGTGGATCTTCTGCGGGTACTGCGGTTTGTACCGCCGTCTTGGCCGCAGAGAAGATGGGTCCGGACGACATCATGGTCGTCATTATTCCTGATACCGGTGAGAGGTACCTTAGCAAGGTTTACGACGATGATTGGCTGCGGACCAATGGTCTGCTCGATTCTTCACTGCACTTGACCGCAGGTGAAATTCTTGACCGTCGCGGAACCCGCAGGCAACCGCTGATCTACCTGTCTCCGCGGGATACTTTGCGTGAAGCAGTAAAGCAGATGCAGTCTGAAGAGATCAGTCAGATTCCAATTTTCGAGGAGAGTCAGCCGGTGGGAAGTGTCCGTGAATCCCTGGTGCTGGAAAAGGTACTTTCAGGGGCAGAGCATCTCGATTGTGAAATTGGGACGCTGATGGAAGAGCCTTTCCCTGTGGTTGGCGAAGGAGCCAGTGCGGATTCGATCTTTTCCCAATTGGCGAGCAAGCCTTCCGCAGCAGTTCTTGTCGACACTCCCGAAGGTTTCCGCATTATCACCAAGTACGACATGATCCACTCCATGAGCGGAAGAAGGTCCTGATCGTGAAATTTGAGACTCGCGCCATCCACGCCGGACAAGAGCCAGACCCGACCACCGGTGCCGTCATGACTCCTGTATACCTGACTTCCACCTATGTCCAGGAGGCACCGGGAGTTCATCAGGGGTACGAATACTCACGAACCGGTAACCCGACCAGAACAGCACTGGAATCCAATCTTGCATCGATGGAGGGGGGTGAGCATGGTCTCTGCTTCGCCAGTGGGCTGGCGGCGACGGATGCAGTTCTGAAACTGTTGTCACCGCAGGATCATGTGATCGCAGGAAATGACCTGTACGGAGGAACCCATCGCATCTTTACCCAGGTCTTCGGGCCGATGGGGATCGATTTTGATTTTGTGAACACCGGAGATTGCGATCAAGTCAGGGATGCGATCACGGACAAGACACGGATGGTTTGGCTTGAGACGCCGACAAATCCACTCCTGAGGATCACCGACATCTCTGCAGTGTCTGCCATTTGTCGTGAAAAGGGTGTGCTGCTGGTGGTCGACAACACCTTTGCCACACCTTATTTGCAACAGCCTTTGGCGCTGGGAGCGGATATCGTCGTTCACTCGCTGACAAAGTATCTCGGAGGCCATTCGGATGTGGTCGGTGGTGCACTCATCACTTCCGATGGATCTCTGCACGAAAAACTCGCATTTATCCAGAATGCTGTCGGCGGGGTCCCCGGTCCCCTCGATTGCTTCCTGACACTGCGCGGGACGAAGACTCTCGCAGTGCGTATGGATCGTCACTGTCAAAATGCCGCACAGATTGCCGATTGGCTCGAAGCGGATTCGCGCATCGGGATGGTCTTTTATCCCGGACTCGAGAGCCACGAAGGGTTTGAAGTGGCGAGTCGGCAGATGCGTGCTCCAGGAGGGATGATCTCCTTTGAATTGGATGGAGCATCGGAAGAAGTTGCTCGGAAGATGGTGTCTCGAACGAAGGTATTTGCCCTCGCTGAAAGTCTGGGAGGGGTAGAGAGCCTGATCGAACATCCGCCATCGATGACCCATGGAGCGATTCCCGTGGAAACTCGTCGGGCTGAGGGCCTCTCTGATGGGCTGATCCGAATTTCGGTCGGCATCGAGTCGGTGGATGATCTGCTGGAGGATTTGGATCAGGCGATCGGCTAAGAGTTTCTTATTTTTGTCGCAAGCGGGTGAAGCAGATTCTATTTTGGCTTCACGAAATCTTCATAAACCTCAAAAAAGAGAACACCGGAGGCGGCAGAACGGCCATTTTACCAACCTCCGGGTCTCAGAACTAATATTCGTGAGGTGAGTCTTCGCAAACCCTCCGCTATCTCATCAGCGAAGTGAAAATCGGATCTGTGACAAGGATTTCAAAAAAATCTGGAAAAATTGCCTGAAAGAGTGATACTCACGCCAGTAACCGATGGAATTGCTGACTAAATACACATCTGGGCGGTGGAATTTCGGCCGATTCTCCCGAACCATTTCTGAGGATTGAGTGACTCAGAAGTCTCTGGGAGAATTAACACGTGCCTGAATCTGAGAGTTCACAGAATGCCAATTCCGATGACTTCAATCGGGATTTCAATCGGGACTTTAGGGAAATATTGCACTCTGCCATCCGAGGTGACTCTGCGGCTAGGTGTGAACTGTTTTTGCTGATCCAACCCCAAGTGGAACAATATCTGGAACAGCAATCAGGATTGTCGCTGAGACGTAAAATCCAAATCGATGACATGTGCCAGGACGTTTTCCTGCGGGCCCTTCGAGTTCTGACGACTCTGCCGGAGACGGCGACCAAAGAGGATTTTTACAATCTGGTCCTGCAGAATGCTCAATGGACAGTGCTCGATGCGGTCAAGAAGAACGAAAAGTTCAAAGGGGAATCGAATGTCCCCGGGGGAATCGTGTCGATCCCCCTGGATCCGGATGCCAGCGGGGGAGAAGCTCTGCTGGTCGAGCGTGAGGAGTCAAAGTGGCTCCATGCCCTCATCCAGCGCCTCGACGATATCTATTCCAGTGTCTTGTGGCTGAAACTGGATGGGCTTGAAACTTCTGAGATCGCCGAACGACTGGGAGTTACCCAGGATGTGGTGCGCAAAAGGTATCAGCGAGCGATCGAATCAATTCGAAAGATCACCTGAGTTCCCATCTCCAATTTCCGAAATTCCCTAATCTTCGATGCCATCGAAGAGGGTCAGCCCCAATGCTCCAAAGAAGAGAACCGGTAACCAGGCGGATAGCATCGGATTGAGCCCGCCGATATTGCCCAGGTGTGCACATATCTCGGTGAAGATCAGGTAAGTGGTTCCGAGGGCGAGTGCGAGCGAGAGACCAAGAATGATGGATTGGCTTTCCGACCGCATGACAAAGGGAATACCGAGCAGCAAGAGGATGAAGTTGGCTAGCGGGAATGCGAAGCGCCGATGAAGTTTGACTTCGAGGTGGGAGAGATGTGGGCGACGCTTGTACTGATCACGCAGTTCTGTGAAGGAAAGGTATTCGATTTCATTGTCGCTGGATTCCAGATCCACGGGGCGCATGTCAGTTTCCAGTTTGAGTTCATCGAATGACAGACTCAGTCGCACTGTCCCATCCGGTTGAGGGAAGGGGACCTTTTGTCCATTTTCATGATACTGTTCTTTCTTGCCCTCACGCAGGAGCCAGTAGGGTTGACCTGACTCGGGGGATTCCCAGATCAATTCCCGAGCGCTGATCAAGGTCTCCAGTTTTCCAGACCCTACGTGGAGACTCATGATGCGTACCTTTTGCCCCCTCTTCTCGTGAGGAAGATAACTGGTGACCTTGATCAGGTTGTTGAGACTGTCAGACACCATTTCTGGCTGAATATTGTTTCGGGAGCGACCATAGGAATCCGCAAGACGAATCTCATCCTTTAGGGATGGAACTACCGTTTCCTGAATCACAATCATTAACCCGGACATCAACAGAGCCATCAGAAAAAACGAAGCCAATATTCTTGGCAGTGGGATTCCTGCGGCCCGCAATGGAATCAACTCGCGTCCCTTGTTGATTTGGGTAGCTGTGAACATAGCTGCGAAGAGTGTGAGAATCGGTCCAAGGTATTGCGTGAAGTAGATGGGGATCATGCCAGAGAAGTATCTGAGAATCACCACAGGCAGGGGTTGGTCATGCCTGAGAAATCGATCGAGTCGTGAAACCCCATCGATGACACAGAAGAGTGAGAGGATGGCAAAGGAGCAGATGCACCATGAAACCAGGTATTGGCGAATCAAGTATCTGTCGATGGTTTTCAATGGCAACCACTTGAGAGGAGGGCGATTCCAGACATTCATCGCAGCCTCAATCTAAGGAGCATTCCAAAGGCGAGGCCCAGCAAGAGGTAATTTCCTGAAAGGACAGTCAGCCATGCAGGTGCACCGGTGGCTCGACTCAGTTGAACTCCCCCGTAAGTAAGCGGATAAAAGATCGCCAAAACTGCCAACAAAGAGAAGAAGAAAGGGACCAGTTTTTGAGGTGTTCTCAGCAACAATGCGAGAGGGGATCCGATCAAAGCAAAAGACAGTACCGCCAGCGCCATCGCCCTGCGGCGCCAGATTTCGGTTTCTCCCCTGCGGATAGCCCGGATCAGTTGGCTTTGACGCTGCTCCTTCTGCTTCTTCTCCTCCGCAGTTGGAAGGGAGTGGAGGGAGCTTTCAATGTCGGCGACTTCTGTCTTGTAGACACTCACGCGGTCCGACAATTCTGAAGTGGGGAGGTCATTGAGTCGACGATTGCGTGAACTGACAGGGAAATCCACATTGAACTGATCAAATTCGATCGTCTCATGATCCCAATCGAGGAATTCTTTTTGTCCCGTGGGAGAACTGTTCACAGGAAATACCACACTGACATCTCTCAAGGTAAGGCGAATCAATCCTTGATCTTCATCGACGCTCAGTTTTGCACGTCGCGCATTGATTTTTGTCGGGGGTGTCTCGTCGGTTGCGGAAGTGTTGGCAACAGCGCCACCACTCATGACGTTCAACTGCTTTTCGATGAAGACCACTTTGAGATCAGTACCATTGCGAATCTCTTCCCAATAGATCACGCCGCCCTGATCGTCGAGAGGGATCTGTCCCTTTTTTCCATCACCGATGTTTTCCAATTGCTTGACGAAGAAGCGACTGATGTCTTGCTTTCGATGTTGTAACTCAGGGAGCAAAGTTGATTGGGTCACCATCATCAGCGCCAAAATCGGAATGATCAGCAGCATCATCGGAAGAAATAATCTGGAGGGACTGACTCCTGAAGCCATTGCTGCAGTGAACTCACGATCAGCGACAAACTTGCCGTAACTCAAACTGCATCCCGCCATCACAGACATGGGGGTCGTGAAGTACATGCTGTAGAGCAGGCTGTCGCCAAGCCAAGGGATGACGATGCCCAAAGAATACCCGGAGCTGACCGCTTTCATGGCGAACACGATGCTGACTAGGATGCTCAGCACCAATTGGCTGAATAGCGTCGAGACGACGAGATCCCTCAGTAGGTAGCGGTCAAGGACACCCAGTTTTTTCATTGGTTGGTCGATTTCTCTCTACGGTGATCACAGTTGCAAGGGATCTGTTTACAGCGCGGGCAACCTTCTCCATATTTTTGACTCACACACGACGAAAGATCTACGCCTCTGAGAGATGCGAGACTGGCAAGCCATGCCAGCACATCCGCAAATTCAGCCTGTTCTTCAGGAGAGTTCGGTTGGTGAGAATTCAGGCAGCGGGCCAATTCTCCAACTTCTTCCGCCAGCCACATGAATGATCCGGCGATGCCGCGATCAGAATCCTTGTCGAAATAAATCTTCTCGATGGTTTTCTGGAAACTGCGTATACCCAGGTCCTCATCCTGCTCAGGGGACATCGACCCTCCTTTTTCAGGACTCATCATGAAGGCTGACCGGGGGCAGGACCACCCCATCAACCTCCGATTCCAAAGTGTGCGAGGGCCAGATTTTTGACTGCTTTCAGATCCAGTTTGCCTGATCCGAGGCGTGGTACCTCATCCACAGGCACAAAGGCTTCTTTGCGGGGTAGCCAGAGGTTGGGTAGATCGCCCCGGGTTCGCAGGCTCTCCAAAATCTCAGGAGGGTCGATGGGAAGCGCACCGTGGACGACGACCAGTTTTTCCCCTTTCGATTCATCGGGGACAGCGGTGACAGCAACCATCGCTTCACCACCAGATTCTTGATCTTCGGGGATCGCTTTGTCGATGATCTCCTGAATCGCTTCCTCGATCAGGACATGGGGAACCATTTCGCCACCGAGCTTGGAAAACCGCGACAGGCGATCGGTGATCACGAGGAAACCATCATTGTCGACTTTGGCGATATCACCGGTTTTGTACCACTCTCCGTCGAATGCTTCAGCAGTGAGATCATCCCTGCCCAGGTATCCTTGCATGACGCTGGGACCCTTGATCAGCAACAGGCCTGCTTCGCCATAGGGTAGATCTTTACCTGTCTCCGGATCCACCACACGGGTGACCACGCCGGGAATGGGAAGCCCGATGGTGCCTAACTTGCGAGTCTTGTGGCGGAATCCCGGAACATCCACATCGGGAAGGTTGACCGATACCACTGGGCTGAGTTCGGTACAGCCGTAGCCCTCCAGCAGTGGAGAACCGAAGCGTTCCTCCCAGGCTTCGGCGAGGCTCGCCTTGAGTTTTTCTGCTCCCGCACCTGCGATTCGAACCGATTGAAAATCTTCCGGCTGGAAGCGACGCAAATAGGTACGGTAGAAGGTCGGTGTCGACAGGAAGATGGTGCCTTTGTGATCTCGGGTGAGTTCGGCGATGACATCCGTATCCATGGGGTTGTTGTGATAGATGGCTCCGATGGCGTTTCCAAGAGGGAACCACAAGGTGATGGTGTATCCGAAGACGTGGAAGAAGGGCAGGGAGCCGACGACTCGATCCTTGTGATCGACATCGAAGATCTGCGAAACACTGCGAACATTGGACAAGATATTGTGATGGGAGAGACGAACTCCTTTGGGAGTCCCCGTTGATCCGGATGAGAACATGATTGAAACTTCTTGATCGGGATCCTGGGGAACGCCCGGCAATGAACGCAGGAAGGTCGAAGGCAGTAGCGCTGTGAGCAGTGCCATGATCTTGTCGATCGTCGAGACTTCACGGGTGAGCAGTGCCGGAAGATCGATAACTTCCACATCAGGAGCGAACTCGGAGATGTCCATTTCAATTTTGCTGGTGAAGAGTTTCGCCGAAATGATGGTCTTCAATTCCAATTGTTCACAGGCGGATTTCAGCGAGGCGGTACCTGCGGTGAAGTTCAAATTGCTGACGGTTTTTCCCATGACGGTGAGGGCGATATTGATGGCTGCACCACCCACGCCAGAGGGCAGAATCACACCGATATTTTGCTGACCTTCGAGCCGCTTGCGCAATTTTCTGCGCAAGAGCAACACCAGGATCAAAAACTTGCGGAAGGTGAGGCTGCGGTCCTTTTCGATGACAGCAGTTCTGCCACTCGATTTTCTGGCGACTGTAAGGAAGCGGGTTGCGAGGGTGATCCCCTTCTGTTTGCGGGAATCGAGAGCGATTGCGCTCAATTCCTCAACCCTTGAGCGAACCTGACGTGCCGTCGAGTCAGGTGCCATAGGTTCACCGATGGTGACGGTGACCGGGTAAGGCAATCGCAGTGGACGTTTGAAGAAAAACTTTTTGCCCCGGAAGGAAAAGATGCTGCCCCAGACCCGATCGAGATACATCGGAATGATGGGGACATCCGCTTTGCGGGCGATCTTTTCAAGGCCTTTGGAGAAGGGGAGCAGATTGCCAGTTCGGGAGATTCCTCCTTCGGCGAAGATACAGACGATGTGTCCATTGCGAGCACGTTCGGCAGCGTTTTCGAGAGACTTGATGATCGCACGGGGTCCATCATCACTGGAGACAGGGATCGTTCGCATCAGATGGCCGGCCCAACCGATCAGACCCATGTCCTTGAATTGGCGATGCATGAGGAAATGAATAAAGCGGGGAACCGATGCTCCGACGAGGAAAGGGTCTGCGTAGGACAGGTGGTTCACGACCAGTAATGCACCACCCCGACGCGGCACGTTTTGCATGCCGATGATCCGGATTCGATAGAGGGTGTGGACGAGTACCCAGACCGGGAACCGTACCGCGATGTGTGGGACAGCAAAGAAGACTCCCAAAGTTCCCGTCAGAGCCAGGACCGCGATCGCCAACAGGGTTCCTTCAGGACTGAGGGCGAGCATGTTGACGTTGACGAAAAACTCATAGACCAATGCCGAGAAGAGGATGAATGAAAAGGTGACAAATTCGGATGCGCCCTGAATTTTGCCACGTTCTTCTCCCTCAGAGCGTTCTTGGATATAGGAGACCAGCGGAACCAAAAACATTCCTCCGCCGATTCCTGCGAGGGTCAGGGTCGAACCGTATCCCAACAGGGTTTCCTCGACGATGGTGGTCAGCGCAAAGCCCAACGCCATCAATATCCCACCGACGGGCACAATCCCGATCTCAACCTTGTCACCGGAGAGTTTGCTGGCGATGAGGCTACCGATGGCAATACCTCCGGCAACAAAAAAGAAGATGCGGGAGGCACCATCTCCCAGCAGCAGAATCTCCTTGCCACATTCGTTGAGGGACATGAGAGCGAGGGCTCCGAGAAGGAAGAACCAGCCGGCCGAAACCACTGCACCCAGGAGCGGTTTGTCTTTGGCAAGGTGGCGCAATTCATGGATCGGATTCCACTCCAGTTTTCTTTCGGGTGCACTCGCTGTTTTTCCAGAAGAGATTTTTTGGGAACAGATCCAGCCGATTATTGCGATGGAGATAAAGATCACACCGCTGTACCAATTGGGATGTCCTTGGGAAAGATCACTCCCGGGGTTGAGAAAGAGAAACATCGTTCCGGCAAAGGTGGTACCGAGGATGATGGCGATATTCGAGGTCATGCTGATGATGGCATTGGCCCGGGTCAGATTCGATTCGCTGACCGTTTCGGGAATGATGCCGAATTTGGAAGGCCCGAAGAATGCACTTTGGGTCCCCATCAAGAAGAGCACCCCCATCATCGCCATGACGGCCAGGTCCGGGTCGTAACCGGCGAGGAAAAATGCCCCCATACCGAGGGTCATGATGAAGATTTCGCCGACCTTGGCGAAAACGATCACCGTTCGCTTCGGTATTCTGTCTGCAATCGATCCGCCGAAGCAGGCAAAGAGCACAAAGGGAAAAGCGAAGACCCCCATCGCCATCGCCTGGGAATTCAGGGGCAGGTAACTCAGGCTCATCTCCATGGCGATCAGCAGGATGAATTGTTTGAAGATGTTGTCATTGAAGGCACCGAGGAATTGGGTCGCCGTCAGTGCAAGGAATGATCGGTTTTTGAACATCGTCGTATTCTTCCCGCCACAGGTCGCTGTGCACCTCGTTGAGATCATATCGAAATCTCACGTCATTGCCGTGGATTCCCTCTGAATGGCTTGATTGGCACGCCCATTGCTAATGTCCCAGTCAGCCCGAGGTATTGACCAGGAATTTGGCCATTTGACAGAAGAGGGGGCCATAGCCATGAAAATGTACAGTTTTGAAGAGTTGGAAACACTCTGCTTGAGGGACGAGGGAATTGTGGAGGATGCCTTCTCTGAAGAGGTATTGCCTCATTTCCATTCACTGAAAGCGTTTGCGATCTCCCTGACCGGTGACCGCAATCGTGCAGAGGACCTTGTTCAGGACACCCTGCTCAGGGCTTTGAAAGCTTTTGACTCCTACTCGAAGGGGACGGATTGCCGTTCCTGGCTCTTCCGTATCTGCAAGAACCGTTTCTACGATCTGTGCCGCAAAAGAATGCGCCGGCCCGCACACGAGGATGTCGATTTGACGCAACCGGTTGCTCCTGATCACTCATGGGAGGTTCAGAAGGAGTTGCAGAGGATCGAAAATGGCTTTGATCCCAACCTGGAACTGGTCGGGGACCAGGTTCGCGAAGCGATCAAGCAGCTCCCTGAAGAGTTCAGGATTCCGCTGTTGATGTGCGACCTGGACGGGATGGCCTACCACGAGATCGCTCGTGAGCTGTCGGTCCCCCTGGGCACGGTAAGATCACGTATCTCCAGAGCCAGAAAGAGATTACGGGCTGATCTTCAGGAATATGCACAAGCCTCCGGATTCGTCCGCAATCAACTGACTGCGGCCTGAGACCGGTTCATTTCACCAGACTCACCATCCCTGGTACCCCTCCCGCGCGGAAAGTGGGAGGGGTGCTTTATTTTGAGGCAGCGCTCAAAAGTGCCTCAATATGAGGCATTCCTGATTGCCTTATTTTGAAGCAATCGCAGGGGGGGCATTGGACCCGGTCGATTCCCCGGTATCTTTCAGATTCGAAAGGGGAGCCGATGAACTCACATCGAATTCTGTCCCGATTGCAGTTTCAAGCATCCATGCTGCTGGCGACCGGTTTTCTGCTACTCAGTTTTGGCTTTTCTTCCGGACTCTCGGCGAGTGTTCCCCTGGATGACGATCCGAAGGAAAAGAATTACCAAGAGAAATTGCAGAAGCCTTTTGTGAAGGCGATTCCTTGGGAAAACAGCCTGGAAGAAGCAAAGAAAAAGGCCGCAGAGAAGAACCTGCCGATCATCGCCTACTTTACCCGCTCCTACGCGCCGTGACCGCCCTGTGATTTCATGGAGGGGGGCCCCCTCCTGGCCGACTGGTGGAAATCTGCGACGAAGCGATTTGTTCCCTACCTCAATATCAGTGCGTTGCTTCCGGACAAGCCTGATCAGCAGATGCTCGAAACATACGGACTCAGGGGATTCCCCTCATTTCTCATCCTGGATGCGGAAGGCCAAGTTCTGTTTGGCAAAGAGACATACTGGCGGCCCGATACCCCGGGCAGTCTCGAGACGGGACTCACAGAGGTGGAGACGATCTTCCGACTCAGGAGACAGGTCGCAAGCGATCCCGATGATGCGTTGGCCAAGGCACACCTGACATTGCTGCTCGGATTTTTGAATCTGGAGCAGTGTTCCTTTGAAGCGATGGAAGCTGCGATTCAGGTGGAAGGAATCCCTGCGGAATTGGTCGGGCGTTGGCTCAGAGAGAAGGCCCGGATCCGTTTTCTTGAAGTCTTTGTCCCCTATCGGAGCGCATTTACATCCGGTGCGGAGAAAGTGGAAATTCAAAAGCTGCGTCGTGTGGCGATAGACCGCGCGTATTCGATGGTTTGTGAAAATCAGGTGCTCACAGAATCGGATGCTGAGTTCCGGGGATTTTGGGTCCTGGCTTTCGATGGCGCCATCGAAGCTTCCAACAGGAAAGTCGCCGCCGAGTGCCTGAAGGTCTATCAGGAAGCCTATGGGTGGGCGGATCGATTTGTTTCGGGAATGGCGGAGAGGCTGGACAAACTGCCCGCGATCGAGGTTTCCCAGTGACTTGAGGCTTCCCTCGGATCGATGGGACACACCGCAGGATTTTCATTCCTGCCTTCAGGAAGATTCGGAGTTGGCCCCGGGCCATAGGCCCGCTTCTTCCAGCGCGCTCTCCCAGCGACTCTTCATCCCCGGTTTGAAGAGAACTTCCAGATGGATTCCATCTTCGAGAAACTCTTCGGTTTCGATATGGGCGCTTTGGCGTAGCTTGGCGACCAGATCTCCCCGGGAGTGGGGGATCTGATAACTTCCCGATTCCTGCCTTTGTTGGCCCAGTTCGACAATCTTTTCTACGAGCAGATCGACACCGCTTCCGGTTTCGGCGCTGATGGCAAATGAGTTTTCATTTTCAGCCAACAGATGTTGCAGGTCGATGCGGCGTTCATCCTGCAATCGATCGAGCTTGTTGAAAATGAGCCATCGGGGATGATCGCCGCAGTCGATGCGATTCAGGGTTCTCTCTACCGATTCGATGTCGAAATCGACGGTGATGGAAGAGGCATCGATCACGTGGAGCAACAGGTCGGCCTCGCGTGCCTCCATCAAGGTGGCATGGAAGGAGGCAACCAGATCGTGGGGGAGCTTTCGGATAAAACCGACCGTATCGGAGAGCAATACATCGAAGGGGAGATCAAGTGCCCACTTGCGGGTGCTGGTATCGAGGGTTGAAAAGAGGCGATCCTCGACCAGGATTTCTGCACCCGTAAGATGTCTCATCAGAGTCGATTTTCCCGCATTGGTGTAGCCGACAAGAGCGATTCGGAAGGACCCTTCCCGGGATTTGTTTTGGGTATTGGCCTGTTTCTCGATCTCATAAAGGCGCTTATTGAGCAGTGAAATCTTGCGCCGTATGATTCGCCGGTCAGTTTCCAACTGGGTTTCACCAGGCCCGCGGGTTCCGACCGATCCACCCTCCATCCGGGAGAGGTGGGTCCACATGCGGGTCAATCGTGACTGAAAGTATTTCAGTTGTGCCAGCTCGATCTGGATCTTTGCCTGATGGGTACGCGCATTGCGCGCAAAGATGTCCATGATCAGTTCCGACCGATCGACGACCCTCAACTCTGTTGCTGCTTCGATATTGCGCCCTTGAGCAGGGGAAATGGGATCATCGACGAGGATCAGATGGGCTTTCCTTTCCTGCGCCAACAGGGTCAGTTCTTCCAGTTTGCCTTTGCCGACATAGGTTGCGGTATGCGGTTTTGATCGTTTTTGCAGTACAGCATCGACGATGTCGACCCCTGCAGTGTCTGCGAGGGCAGTGATTTCGGCGATGGGATTGACGTCTGTGACCGTTTCGGAAGGATCCCCGGGGGTCAGCGCCTTGAGGATGATGGCCCGATCCCGTTCCACCTCCTGCTGCGGAAGATCCTCACGGGAGAGGTCAAAGGATTGTTTGGCCATAAGGGCTAAACTCCTGGGTGAAAGACATCGAATCGAATTGCAGAATGCCAGACCGGTCGAGGGTCCCATTCTCAATCCTGAGGATAGCAAGTGAGACTCACCGACACTACCGGAGGCATTTCACGGATCACCTGCATCGGTGACTCCAGGGAGTTACGATTCAGCGGCAACCCCCGTCGGGAATTGGAGGAGAGACCGTGCGACAGCAAATTGGTGACGAACGCATCGCACCCCTTTCCATCCCCTGGACGGGAGGAGCAGGAGAATACGGCCTTCGTGAAGTCGTACCCAGACGTCGTGATTGGCTGGCAGGACTACCGATGGATGCAGAGGAAATCCTGTGCATGACCGGAATCACACCCTTGCAAAAGAACCGCGACCGGGAGTTGTTGACGATTCCGCCTTCGCCGTCTCGGCCAACCCTGATGGTCAAAATTCATCGGGAGTCTGACCGATTTGCGCGCATGAGAAGAGCATTGGGATGGGGTCGGGCTCGTCTCGAATGGTATTTTTTGCGTCAGGCAGAACAGTTGGAAGTTCCTGTGCCGCGACCGGTGGCGTGGTTCTCTTCACCGTCGGGGGATGGAGTGGTGACGGAGTACCTGCTCGATACCGAACCTTTCCCTGCATATCTGGAGCGTTACACCGCCGGGGCACGGGCGCAAATTTTGCGGCGTCTCGGCGCATTGGTCGCCCAGATGGCACGGGCGGGGATTGAAGCCCGCGATTTTCACACCGGCAATGTCCTCGCACGAGGACACGATGCCCCATCGACGCAGTTGTGGATCGTTGACCTCCATGACGCACGCCGGCGAGAATCGATTCTGGAGTCTGCCCAAGACAGGATGCTGGTACAAGTTGCCCAGGCATTGGGGGGAACCCGGGCAGGTTCCGATGTGGAAGAGATGCTATCCGGTTGGGCTGCTGCAGCGAGAAACCTGGGAATCAATTCCGGATGGGGTCGAGGGCCGGTTCATATCGAGGACGGAATCGCTTTTCAATCGGTGTGCCCACGCAGAAGAGAGCGATTGGAAGTGCGGGTCGAATCGCGGGAAAGGCATCGCCGCCGTCGACGTTTGCGGCGTGGAGTCCGACGTCATGGTTTACGCAAAAATGGCAATGGCTGGACCTATTGGCGTTCCCGGGGATTTCTTGATCACGAGTTTCCTGCACGGATCCGTTCGCGGTCGCAGAGATTGGACAAAGGGGTTGCCGCTGAAGAAGGGCTGCAAAGGGCGTGGCAAGGAAATTTGATCGAACAGGTCCTGCTCCATCGATCACCTCCTGTCCTTCTCTATCGACAATCCCTGGAAAAGGGCCGGTGGAACCAGCACCTCATCGAAAGGGTTCCACAGGGAAACACATTGCGCCATTGGCTCCAAAATGAGGAGACAAACGACGAGGGCATGAACTGCGTAAGCCTTCGACCGTTGTATGCGGTTCTCGATGAGGTGGTCTACCGTCACCGTGAAGGGATTCGCCTCAAGGATGCAGGACCCGAGCGCTGGCACTTGATTGAAAAATCAGGTGGATATCAAGCCAACGTCGATCCGTGGTGTCTCGAATACCAGGGGAAGATCTCCATCGAAGAGCGACTCGAAGATCTCCTCGGGGTCATCACGCACTACTCCGGTTCCTTCAGCAGGAGTGACCGTTTGCGTTGTGTGCTCCATTGTTTTCCAAATCAGGAGGATCGCCGACGATTGCGCAGAAATTGGCGAAATGGTGTCGAAATGTTGGCTCGCCAACTACGGGATCCTTCCCTTTGCAAGTGGAGCGATCGCATCATCGAATCGATTCGCGATGGAGATCGCCGCAGACGGGAGACGGTCACCGCTGAAAGACTGCAATCGCTTCACCACCTGAATCAGTCCAATGCTCCCGAGGTGGGATCCCTCGATCCGGAAGAGTTTTCCCGGCTTGTCGACAGGGCCCACCGCGTTTGGACCGTCGATGATCCTGATACCTGCGCCGCAGATCCTGCAGCTCTCCTCGTGGTGATGAAGCGTGATTCCGAATACGACAGTCCCAATTTCCTCTGGTTTCAGAAGGGCTTTGAGAGATTCGCCTACATCGATCGCATTGCCGTCGATGAACGCGCCCGCCGCAGGGGGATCGGTGAGTCCCTCTACCTGACTTTGGAAGCATGGGCACGGAGCCGGGGACTCGAGCGATTGGTCTGCGAGGTGAATCTCCAGCCGCGAAATGAGAATAGCATCGCATTTCACACTTCTTTGGGCTTCCGGGAAGTGGGCCAGTACATCGGCCGGGGCAAAGGGGTTTTGATGCTGGAAAAACCGCTTGGCCAAGAGAAACATTCCGCCGGGTATTGATCACGGCATGGAACAAATAATTTCGTGCTCACCGATGATTCTGCGCTATCCTAATCGCCATTGAGGAACTGATTCAGTAAGGGGGATTCAATGCACGTTCTGGTCATCAACTTCAATCTCGATGGAATCGATCACGATCAATACTGCGAAGGGTGCGAAGGGCTGGGGGAGACCTTTGCGGGAATCCCGGGTTTGATCGCCAAAGTTTGGCTCTCTGATCCGGACAGCAACACCTACGGAGGTGTCTACACCTTCGAGGACAAGGCCGCATTCGAAGCCTACAAGGCCGGGGAAATATTCGCTGCCGTTTCCGGGAATCCCAATTTTTCCAACGTAACCGCAAAAGACTTCGGGATCCTCGAAGGGCCGACCCGGGCTTCCCGCGGGATCAGTTGATCGCTTCGGGAATCACTCGACATTCTTAAGGCTGAACCGTTCTCTTCACCCAGCGTAGTTCGGCGGTGATGCCATCGATCAATTTTTGCTGACGCTCTTTTTTGCGCAGTCCTTTGGTCAGTACGGGCCAAGTGTAGGTTTCGACGGCGATGTGCGGACCTCTGCGTGAGCGTTGTCGGCGTAGCCCCTCTTTGAGGAGACTGAGAGCATCGACACGGGTGGTGGACAGTAATCCGTGGCGTGCCCGTGACAAAGGTACATGGAAGTGGGTGCGGATCTCTGAGATTTCACTCAGAACCCTGCGTTTCAGCAGAGGAAGATCGGCGAGTCGCTCGATGGTGCCATCTTTCATCAGCAGGGCGGTTTGGTGCAGGTATCGCGGTTCAGCGTAGGAGAGCAATTCATCTGTCGCTTCCCACGATCGTCCTGGATTTTTCAGTGCAGGTGCACTGGTCACGTGAATCTTGCCGACCTGGATGCCTTCCTTGTCAAGAAGTCGCCAATCTTCGAGGGGAGATCGGAAGAGTACCGCCGAATGGCATGCATCCAGGTTGACGGTCCAGTGTCTGCGCAAAAGTTTCTCGGCTTTGCGTTTTGAACAGCGAAGTTCGGCGGCGAGATCACCGATTTGGGGTTGAAGATATTGCTGCCAAAAGGCGATGACATCCTCGGCACATTCAAAGGTGGTATCCGGCTCCGGTTCTGCATTGAGAAGGATGCGATAACCGCTGTCGTACTCGATGCGAGCAAGATGTGCGACGACCTTCAGATAGTTGCGTGCCATCCTTTGCAAAGTCTTCCCATTATTGCCCGCAGGACGATATCCACCACCGAGGGTGGAGATGGTAAGTAGTTTGGATGCGGGGGCCATGCGGACCAGCACGTCGGCGATTCGGCATGTGACTTCTGCTCGGGCTTTCTTTGCCCAAGATGGTTGATAGACCGATTCCTTGACGCGGCGGGCATGAAAATCCTGCAGTGGAAAGGCGTTGACTGTGTACAAGTGGAGATCGTGATCACGGAGAAATGCTCCTGCGCTCTCGGCGGTTCCACGGCGGGCCAAGCCATTGACGAGAGCGATGCCGATGTGGGGGGCTATGGCGAAGGAAGCCCCGGGACAGACTTTGTCTCTGACAGGGAGCACATAATTGCGCAGAGCGTTGTGAAAATCCTCAACGCTGCTCGCCGGGTGGGCATTCATCTCGTAGCCAATGGGGAGGCTCTTCCGCCCCCGGGCAAGAAACACCTGGCAGACCTAGGGAGCACCGGTCTTGTAGACGACCGAACCGGAGACACCTTCGATGACGCAACCTGCCGGATCGAACCCGAACAGGGTGACATCCCCCTCGATGCTCTGGACTGTTGCACCGTCCCTGCCATCGATCAGCAAGACGTCTCCGGTGACGTATCGGACTTCGAGAGCTCCTTCGCGTCCCCAAATTTCGATGGGTCCGGTGATTTCACTGACGCGACAGGCTTCGGCACCATCCCGGATCTTCAAGGACCCTTCGACTCCCACCACATCGCAGGGGCCAGTACCGGAACTGATGTCTACCTTTCCGGTCACCTGATAAATCTCGATGGAGCCTCTCAGGCTGGTGATGGATAGATTGCCCTTGAATCCTTCGATGGCGATGGAACCTCCGCTGTCCTGAATATCGAGATCGAAGTCGATGGAGTCATCGGCAGGGAGTGTGATCTTCAGATCGATGTCACACTCTTCATCTGCGAGCAAATGTGGTTCGATCAGTCTTGCACGATAACGGCCCGGAGAAGTGTTATCGAGGATGACACGTACTTCCGAAGCAAGCGCCCGGGCACGATCGAGGCCTTTTGCGCGACTGATCACCTCAGCCGTAAAGGCGATGGTATTTGCTTGCGGATCACGGCAGATCTGCAAGGGGCCCGATCCATTCATCAAAACAAGTTTCTCAACGGTCGCCGGATCAAGGGTGACCGAAGTCATCGAGTCTTTTTCTGAAAGGGATTCGGTGCCCAGTTCATTGATAAGGTCTATCTCACCTGAAACAGGAGCAGTTTCTGCAATTGTGGTCCCATCCTGCACTGCCGGACGAATTTCTCCGGCAATGATGGAACTCTCCACCTGGGGTGCCTCTTCGATAGGTCGAGGAGTGACAGATGGAGATTTTTCAGGTTTGCGTACGGGAGTTTTCGCACACCCGGAGAGCAACACCAATCCACAAAGAAACGACACCAGGAACTTGGAGATCATGACATTCCTCATTATCAATCTGGAGCAAGACCGGGAGTGTATCACGAAGCATTCACCGCAGGAGAGGTGGAAGAGGAAAATTCGGGGGAATCATGAGTTTGACCCTTTCCTTGCTCTCAGGGAAGATTTCAGAGATGCTGGTCGAGGTCTTGCCAAAAGGAGCTGTCGATGACCGATACGGATCAATCTCTGGAACAACTCAAATCAGATTTTCACCGCGTTCGTGAGGAAGTGGGGAAGATACTTGTAGGTCAGGATGAAGTTGTTGAAACGGTCCTCATCGCTCTGTTCGCAGGGGGCCACTGCCTTCTTGAGGGAGTTCCAGGTTTGGGAAAAACCCTGTTGGTGCGAACCCTTAGCGGCTCTCTGGATTTGGATTACTCGAGGATCCAATTTACACCCGACCTGATGCCCGCAGATATCACCGGAACCCGGATCGTCACCGAGGATGAACGGGGAAAGAAAGAGTTTGTTTTTCAGCGAGGCCCCATCTTTGCCCAAATTGTTCTCGCAGATGAGATCAACAGGGCAACACCGAAAACCCAATCCGCTTTGCTCGAGGCGATGCAGGAAGGGGAGGTTACAGCCGGAGGAGAGACCCATCGCCTGGATCAACCCTTCATCGTACTGGCAACCCAGAATCCCCTTGAGATGGATGGAACATATCCCCTTCCCGAAGCTCAGTTGGACAGATTCATTTTCAAGGTTCATGTCCCATTCCCCAGCAGGGAGGAATTGAATGAAATCTTGATCAGAACAACTGGCCAACACTCTGCAAACGTTGAGGCGGTATTGGATGGAGACAGGATCCTTGGCCACAGGGATTGTGTGAGAAAGGTCGAAGCAGCACCGCATGTGCAGGATTTTGCGGTGCGAATGCTGTTGGCGACACACCCCGACTCGGAGCACTCCACTGATCAGGTTCAGCGTTGGGTTCGTTACGGTGCGAGTCCACGGGGTGTGCAATCTCTGTTGCTGGGAGCAAAGGTACGTGCTGCCCTCGATAATCGGTTGCACGTCAGCTTCGACGATGTCCGCAAGACTGCTCCGGCAGCACTCCGTCACAGGGTGTTGTTGGGTTTTGAAGGAGAAGCCGAGGGAATCCCGGTGGATGAAATTGTCGCCGAAGTTGTCGAACAAACGGAAGAGATCACCGATTCCGGGGTGAATAGCGCATGAGCGGAGCCGGGTCGGAAGAGACTCCCTTGCTGGACGAGGAATTCCTGGCCCGGTGCGCCAAGTTGGTTCTATTTTCTCGTTCAGTGATCCAGGGAAGGGTCCGTGGAGAAAAGCGATCCAAGCGACGGGGAATGTCGACCGAGTTCGCCGACCACAAAGACTACACTCCCGGAGATGACCTGCGCCATCTCGATTGGAATATCTTCGGCAGACTTGAAAAACTATTCATCAAATTGTTCGAGGAGGAAGAAGAGCGCAATGTTTTTCTGCTTCTTGATGCTTCTGCATCGATGCAGATTGGCGAACCGGACAAGTGGCGCCATGCACGCCAAATCGCCGCTGCATTGGGAGCCATCGCCCTCTCCTCAGGAGATCGGGTACACCTGCGGGTGTTCGATGAAAAGATGCGTCCCTTCTATCCTGCTCTGAGGGGATCCCGATCGGTTCTGCGACTGGTTGATACTTTGGACAAGTTACCGCCAGGGAAAGGAACCTCATTGGGCAGATCCCTCCGCGCCCATGCCGCCGCGTGTCCTCCGGGATCGATTCAAATTCTCATCTCGGATCTGCTCGATCCCCAAGGGCTTGAGGATGCCTTGCGACAAGTCCCCGGAAGTCGTGGAGACAGTTGGCTGGTGCACCTGCTGGCGGGATCGGAAATCAACCCGGATCTTCAAGGTGATCTGCGATTGATGGATGCTGAGGTTTCGCAGCATGTCGACGTGACATTGACCCGATCAGTGTTGAGTGCGTATCAAAATGCTGTGGAAGAATTTCGCCACGATTTGCGGACCCACTGCCAACGATTCAAGATTCAGCCGCTGGAAGTCAGTACTGCGACTCCGTTTGATCAGGTCATCCTCGAATGGATGCGCCAGAAGCGGTGGCTGACATGATCTTTGGTGCTCCCCAATTTTTGATCTGGTCACTGTTGATTCCTCTGCTGTTGCTATTGTGGTTCCTCAAGATCCGCCGTCGTCCTCAAACTGTTGGAAGCACCCTGTTGTGGGCAAGGGCACTTGAAGACGAAAGGGTTCGTTCACCATTTCAACGCCTGGTGAAGAATTTGTTGCTGCTTTTTCAATTGCTCACGCTGATATTGCTGATTTTGGCCCTGATCAGACCGGAGTGGGGGTCCATCACCGATACGTCACGTCTTAACGTGATCCTCGTTGACAGATCCGCGAGCATGAATGCTTTGGAGCAGGATGGCCGGACTCGTTTTGAACATGCCAGGGATCGTGCCCTCGAAAGAGTCGACGACATCGCAGGTGAGCGCGGAGTATTGATCGCATTTGGAGCAACATCAGAAGCAGAGACCCCAGTGACCACTGATATGTCACTGTTGGAGAAGGCGATCCGCAAATTGGAAGCGGGTTCAGGAGAGACGCGCTTTGAAGAGGCGATGGAATTGGCGTTGTCATTTGTTCGTCAGGATGAGTTGATTCCTTCAGTTGACGATGGAGATGGCGAGACTGAGGGAGAGCTTCTCTCAAATCAGCCGGATGCTCGCATCATATTGATTTCCGATGGCGTGATCCCTGAGTGGAAAGGGGACCCCATCGAGGTTCCGGTGATCAATGAGGTCGTGGGTGAAGCTTCTTCAAATGTTGGAGTCACGGCTTTTGCAGCACGTCGTGAGTATTCAGAGGAGGGGGATCTCAAAGTTTTGTTGGAAGTGCGAAACACCGGAGATGACCTGGTTGAGGGTACATTGGCTTTGTCTGGTGATGGAAATGTCCTGGAAGTGTCGGCTCCTCGAACCCTTGAAGCGGGGGAACGATGGCTTCAGACATTTTCGACGAGGGCAGGTGGAATCCAGAAATTGGAGGTGGAATGGAAGCCTGTCAGTGGAGATGCACTTCCGATCGATAATAAGGCGTGGCTCAGTTTAAAGAGGGTCAGGCCATTGAGGGTTCTTTTCGTGGGAAGTCAAAATCTGATTCTCGAGAATGCAATGTCAGTGATCGACAACTTGGAGGTTGAGAAACTGCCTTTCGAAGATGTCGATCTGGAAGCCCTGCCCCGCGATTACGATGTCGTCGTCTGGAATCAACAGATCCCTGAAGAACTTCCTCAGGGAGTGGGACATCTCGTATTCGATGCGATCCCTGCTCCTTTCTGGTCGGAGGTTCCTGCCGTTGTTGAACAACCGGCCATCGTTCGATGGGCTTCCGACGACCCCGTGTTGCGCTTTTCTTCGATGGCACCTCTCGATGGAAGAATTTTGAAGACTCGCCCTTTGCCCCGGGGCAGAGGGACCCGTGCATTGGTCGAAGTTCGTGAAGGAGCATTGATTTCCCGATTCGCTTCGGAAGGTCTGCGGGGAATCGTCATCTCGTTTGACATCCTCGATTCCGGTTGGCCACTGAGTCCGTCATTCCCGTTGTTCTTCACAGCGGCTTTGAGTGATTTGGGAAGACTGGAAAGCGGAGTCAACTCGGGGATCCGCAGTGGTGACTTGGTCCAGGTCCGCCCTGGAAGAGAGTTGGAGACACTGTTTCACCGGCTTCCTAACGGATCCACGAAGATGGAGCCCCTCAACAGGGATGGTCTGCTGCGATGGCGAGCAGGAGACGAGTTGGGAATACATCGATTTCAATCCCAGTCCGTGATTCCGGCAGAAGACATTGAGTCTGCAGAGAATTTTTCACTCGATGTTCCAGTCAATCTCCTTTCTCTTGAGGAGAGTCGTATCGAGCCACGTCCCGGATTTAATTTGGGCGCATCCACAGCGAATGCGGGTGCATTTTCCTGGGGCCAGGCGCGCAGGGAATACTGGCCATGGTTATTGGGTTTGGGTCTACTGGCATTGATGCTGGAGTGGTTTATCTATCATCGCAGATGAACTTTGATCACAGATTTGAGAGGATGACGAGTAATGGAATTGACCGTGTATCTCGCAGGCCAAATTCATGACGATTGGAGAGGTCGGCTCAAGTCAAATGCAGAGGAGCGGGGGTTGCCGATTCAATTTGTTGGCCCCCAGGATGATCATCCCCTTTCTGATGCCATTGGTGAAAATATTCTCGGCGAGCAATCCAATTCACGCTGGAAAGATGAACTGGCATCCCAATTCAACAATCTTCGCACGAGAGTCTTGATGAACCGTTGTGATGTTGTGGTCGCACAGTTTGGCGAAGAGTACCGCCAGTGGAATGCGGCGATGGATGCGGGAATCGCTCTGGCTGCAGACAAGCCGCTGATCCTTGTCAGAGATCCTTCTTTGCACCACGCCCTGAAGGAGATTTCCCAGCGCGCCCAGGCCACGGTCGATCATCCCGACCAAGTCCTGGATGCGCTGGAATACATCCTTCGTTAGATCAATCGGTAGCCTTCTTGATCTGAATGCCCTTCTGGGTGTTATCAACGTCGTAACGCCACCCTCGATTTCGGGCGTCGAAATTGTCCGCGTTGAAGCGAATCACATTCTTGAAGTAGTCCTCCATCTGCAATTGTTGGACTTCTCGGATTTCTTTATCGACTACTTGCCCTTGGAAATCTTCCTCTTCTTCGAGGGGAGCCAAACTGCCCGCCATGCGGAAGAATGCGTAATCACTTTTTCCTCTGCGAGCGATCACTGTGTAGCGATTATCCACAGAGGAAAGGAACAAACCCCTCCGATCGGTGGTCCCAAAAATGGTTCCTTCTGAGCCGGGGAGGTATGGATCGAGGATTCTGACCTCGACATCAGGAATCAATTTTCCAGTGGTGGGATCAACGATTTGTACCCGTAAAGTTCCATCCGTCTTTTGGACCACCATTTCCATCCGGTTGACCAGGATCAGGCAGGATGTGTGCACATCGCCACCGCGGACGATGACCAGGTATGCACCTTCATCTTCGATGGGGATGTCGATATCACGGGTTGCATGAAGAGTTCCGCCGGCGGTTCCCTGTGCACCCAACTCGACCGTTTTACTGAGCGTGGGGGAGATTCCGCTGAGATTGACTTCGGTGACGCGAGAAAGATCCTGTTCCCTGAGTGCAAGTGTCATCAGATTGACCTTGTAGGCGAGGACTTCGGCACTGTCGATGTTGCGGTAGCGTAGTTCGATGGATACAGGGTCCCCAGGACGGAATTCCGAAATTTCATCCAGTTCCAATTCCCGGGCATTGATCTGCCTCAAGGAATCCTTGGCATCCGCAAACTGGTCCTCGACCATTTCGTAGAATTTTGAGGCTGCTTCAGGTTGGTTTGCCGCATGATGGATCTGGCCGATGATGAAGAGAGATAGATCCCTGTTTTCACTAGGCCTTTCTCCTCCGGAGGCAACGGGGTAGCGGCTGTCAGCGATCTGCTCCAGGAGACTCATGGCATCCTCATCTTCACCGAGAGCCCACATGGCGACCGCTTGGGTATAGCGGAAGGAATCTAGGTATCTCGGCTTCTGATAGCGTCGTGCCAAAGTTTCTGATTCGCGCCTGGCCTGAGCCCAATTTTTTTGACTGAGCAAACTGCTGACCAGATTGAGTCCTGCATCGGGAGCGGTTGGATCATCCCCATGCAATGTCAGGAATCGGTAGAGAATCCTGCGACCCAGGAGTCCAAGTTGAATCCTCTCTTCGGCAGTGAATTCGCCATTTCCTGCTGAAGCATTGAGAGCAACATCCGCCAGGTACTGCTCTGCAGCCAATACAGCCGGAGTCGTGGGATTTTCCTTGGTCAATTGCTGAAGCAGATTCAGGGAAGGGATCAAACCACTTTCCGAAAGCAGATCGCTGACCTTTCGATCACGGGCGAAGATGGCTTCGTTGACCGCCATGAAAATCTGCATTGAGCGGGAAGATTCGCCGAGAGTTCGGTAAGCCTCTCCAAGACGAATGAAATTGATGAGGCTGAGAGTCAGATCGGGGTTTCTCTCCTTGAGAATCTCAAAGAATGAAACCATCGATGCATTATCTCCCGCCTCCATGGCTGAAAGCATGAGTATGCGGGCAATCTCCCGTGCTGATCCCCCCTTCAATTCATCCGAATACTCGTTCCACAGTGGCTCAAGCATGCTGCGGGCATCGCGCCAGCGGCCATCATCCCACAAACGCTTTCCGCGGGCGAAAATCTCCTCTGGGGTGGGTCTGTACTCGTCCGGAGATTCTTCATCCGGGTTCAGTACAGTGATGGCCTGGGGTGTTCCGAGGGTCATTCGTTGCGGCTCTGCAACACTGCGAATGATGACAGGTGGCATTCGGTACTCACCCGGACTGATTGCAACTACCGAAAATTCAACATTCATCCGCGTGCGAACTGTGCCCCAGACCTTGAGAAGTCCATCGTCGGCTTCCTTGTAAGTGTAGTTCCCTTTGAGAGATTCTTGATCCAGCATCAGACCGCTGGGAATCCTCATTTCGATTTCAACGAATTCCGATTTGCGTCTCGGAGCAGTTAATTGAAATTCGAATTGGGCTGCTTCCCCCGGAACGAGGTGTCGAATTTTGTTTTTCCAGCGGCTCTCGGTCTTTTTCAAAATGTTGAATCCGGTAGGCAAGACTCTGCCGGACATTCGAGGAGCTGCTGCCAGGAAATTGGCTTCATTGATATCGAAGTCGCGATCCTTGAACTTTGGATATCCGCCGTATTTGCCAGTCAACTCAGCGGTGAAGAATGCACCGCTGTCGCCGAGAAATTTTGCTGCAAGATCGAACTCAGCAGGCCCATCTCCCAGATCCAACAGGATGGAGTCATGGAGTTTTCCATCACCCACCTGCAAGGTTCCACGTTCGACCCCATTGATGCTGAAGATCACTTCGCAATCGCGTTGCCCGGGTACGGTGGTCCCTTGCCAGCGCAAAAGAGCAGCGATGGACAGGGCAGTACCGCGATCCATTTGATAAGTCAGTCGACCTCGTAACCATCGGGCCGCTGACTCACTGCGATCAGCAGGAAGATCTGTGACCGTCAGTGCGTGCAAACACAGGGCGGTCAAGAAGCGTGGAAGGCGGTACAACGCCATCTCTGCGGCACCATTATCTTCGTTGGTCCATGACCCATCAGGCTGCTGACGATCGAGAAGTGTGAGAGCCACTTCGATGGACATGGCATTTCGTTCGAGGTGGCCCAAGGCTCGAATCAATGCTGCGAGTCCTGCGGTCGACAGCTTGTTGCGATTTCTGTGTAGTCGGTTGGCTGCTCCAAAGTCACCGGAGCCTGTACTTGCCAGTGCTGCGAGCAAGATCGCTTTCTGATTCAACTTCCCCTGATCCGTATCGCGGAATCTCTTTTCCAAAAACGGAATGGCGCGGCCAAAGACTCGATCAGGAACTGCGAACCCCTCGGCCCTGGCAGCGGAGAGGGATTCGATGACGACGGCAGTGACCGAATCAGAAAAGGAATCGCGTGTAGTGCCCGTGGATGGCAACCATGGCCAATCTCCACTTCTGGTTTGGGCGGTGACCAGACGCTGTATCAGACTTTTGGCCTGCCGGCGCAGATTCTTTTTAATTGGCTCTTCGACAGAAGAACCCCTTTCAGCGGAGATTTGCAGCGCTTCGATAATTGCGAGAAGTCTCGCTGCGACTGTGAAGTGATCTTCGACCACAGGTGAAGGACCGATGATCCTGCCCCCAGACAGATGACCGGAGTGGAGTCCACCCCGGTTCCCGGACAGTCGGTCGATGAGACCGGAATCGATGGATGCGCCGAGGGTGAGACGCAACCTGCGTTCGAGGAGATCCTCCTGGTTGGTGAATCCCATCTTTTCTCGTCGAGATTCTCCTTCGAGAATCCAGCCGATGCGGCTGTAGACATCGAGTCCCCACCGTTGGACGCTCACAGAACCATCTTGGGTGTAAGTTTGATCGCCGACCTTGACTTCGATTCGATAGGGGCGAATCGCTTCCGAACCCAATGCAGGCCAACGATCGAGCAGTACCTCCTGCAGTCCGGGGAGCAGTGCGATGTTGCTCTCGGATCTGCTTTCGCCATCTGCGGATGGCCATGAGAGAGAGACTCTGGCCTGGGTCTGTAATCCCGTGTCATTAAACAACCGGATTCTGGGAGTGATCTCATCACCTTCGAGTGCGATGGCGGGAATCAGCGATTCGATCACCAACTCCTCCCTTGTCAGGAATTCAGAGTCCTTTTCTCCAAATAGATCCCCTGAGGCGACTCCGCGCGCCCGAATACGCCATGTGGAATTGCGGTCAGGAATCCGGAAGGTCAATTTTCCTTTACCCGAATCGTCGGTAATCAGGGACCCTTCCCAGAAAGCGAGATAACGCGTTGCCTGAATTTCTTCCTGCCCCCGGGAACCGTCTCTGCCCGCTTCCATGCCACTTTCTCCAGATTTGGCTTTGCCAAAGCGGGATCCGAAAGCACCTGCGCCATCTCCACCAAAAGCAAAGTTTCTTACATCGGCACCAGCCTGCCTTCCAAGTGTTTGTCGGCCTCTCCTTGAACCCATTTCTGCGGCTGGCATAGGCATATCAGCATTTGCCAAAACCTCGAGACCCATACTGACCGACTGTTCCATCATCCGCTTTTCGATGATGCGTTGTTCCGCCAGCAGATTTTCTTCGATGGTTTTGGTGACACCTGAGTAGCGAAATTCACAGGAAGAAGTGATAGAAAGGATCCGCGCCGGATCGTGGTCACCGTGGGAGACCGTCAATTCTTCAAACCAATCGGGGTAAAGATCATCGATGGATGCATCGAGCACTGCGAGTGCGATCTCTGCGGAGACGGGCTGATCAAGCAGATCTCTGGTCTCAACTTCGAGAGTCACCTCGCTTCCCGGCTCTACTGGTCCTTCTGGTGGAGAGATGCTGACCTTCAACTTTCTCCGGATCTTGAATGTTGTATCTGCTTTTTGCAGACCGGATTCGCCCATCTTTGCCACTCTCAAGGTCGCCGCAGAGCGGATCTCAGGACTTGCGGTGAAGGAGATGGTGTTCTTGCCCTTGCTCAAATCGATGATGCGATGGCTGACGAGTTGGTCACCCAGGATCGTCAGCAATGCCGGGCCGGCATCACTGGTGCACTGCAGGGTCAGGTCACGGTCTTCCCCGGTGACCAGTGCCACATCTTCGACGAGCCATATCAATTCGTTCTCATCCGCATCTCCATAGACCCGGATCGGTTCTTGCGCACGGATAGGATGGCCCCATCGATCAACACCCTCCGCTTTCAAACTCAGGGATCCCGATTTCTCCAATGGAATACGAATTTCCGCCTGGCCATCCGCATCGGTAGTGACAGAAAACTCGGCGAGACTGCGATCACTCCAACGATTGGATCGACGCACACGCTCATTGAGAGTGAGGGAGACATCCCTGCTGATCGCTTTTCCAGACAGATCGCGGGTTTGGACGGTGACGGGGACACTTTCGCCGATCATGAATTGCCCACCTCGGCGTGGAATCTCCAGAGAGATTTCCCAAAGCCTCTGTCTCAGAGGAATCACCAGTGAGCGCTGAATACCTTCGTCTCGCAGGAAGGCGTTAAAGGACAGGGTGGTACTCTCAGCAGTTCTCGAATCGAAGGTAAAGGTCGCGGAACCCTGCTCGTCAAGAATCAATTCCTGCTCGATCAATTCATTGCGATAGGGGAGCTGTACGGTGACAGGGCTTCCAGTCAGGGGTTTTCCATACCAGGTTTGAGCAGTCACCTTCAAATTTATTTGTTCCCCTCTGACGTAGACGCTTCGTTCAGAGGTGAAGTCCAGTTGAACTGGCAAAGGTTTGGGAACTTCGACATAAAAATTTTGTGAAGTGCGGAATCCGTGGGGGGATGTCACCTCCAACTGCCAAATACCCATGGGGGCACCCAAAGGCAATTCAAAGGAACCTTGAAGAGTCCCCAGTGATCCAAAGACCCCTTCCTCCATGAAGATTTCCACACCCTCAGGATCGAGGATTCGGACTCTGCCTGCTTCATCACCTGGAAGGATCCACTGCTGATCCTCCAACTCACGGATGAGGGCACTCCAGTGAACGCTGTCCCCCGGTTGGTATGTGGCACTGTTCATCAGGATGTGTCCGAGAGGGGAAAGCCCCCGGGCCACGAGGGTATTGCGAAGACCGATGCCTGCAACTGCCGAGTTGTTATCAAGCATGGCGAGAACACGGACACTGTCATCCCGGTCGAGATCATCGTATTGGAGCCGGATCGTACCGTCTGATCCGGTTCGGACGTCGCGTATCACCGGTTGATCGTCAGGGCCGGGTGTTGCTATCAATACCCTTGCACCCGATGCAGGCTTTTTGTTGACCATATCTTGTGCATAGATCAATACATCTTTGCGGCCCGCCTGAACGATGAGATCGAGATCGGTTCGAACGACCAAAGTGGTTGCCCGGAATTTTCCCGAGGTGACAACGACAGCCCATGTACCCTGGCCCTCCACAGGTAAACCCACCAGCTGAGAACAAGGGCGATAAGGCTCATGATCTTCGACTTCGACTTCGATCGTCTTCCAAGGATCGATCAGGTCCAAATCCAGTTGTTCGATCCTGTTGCGAGACTGGTATTTTCGGAAATACGCTTCGATATCGATGGGAAACAGATCCACCTTGACCTTTTTGATATTGCGTGTGTCGAGGGTGAAACTGGCGACGTCGGTGGATCGGTAGAGCCTTTCTGTCTCGATCGACAGATGAACTTTTGTCAGCTCATTCAGACGTGCACGTGCTGCCTGATCGTAACTTCCTCCGAAACATTCCCGGTATGCTTCCACGGCTTCTGCAGGCTTGAGCAAGTCCTCTTCAAGAATTTTGCCGACATCGAAAAGCGATTTTTGTCCTTCGTTGGTTGAGGGATACTTGCCATTGAGAGATCGAAGGGCAGTGAGAGTAGACTCGAAGAGGGCGGCCACTTCACCCATCGGTTCAGCACCTTGAGTGTCAGATCCCTGTCGTTCCAAACGAGCTTCCCATGCGAAGGACTGGGCGGACTGGTACAGCAGCGGGAGTGTTTTCGGGTGGATCGGATATCGTTGCGAAAACTCGTCGATGGCAGCGCGTGCTTGCTCGTGTTTTTCTTCGGAGAGGAGCCGTTCGCAAATCTGGGCTTCGATATCGATGCAGTAACCCTGAGATTGGGCCCAGTTTTCCGCATCAGGAAACTCGCTGACATACTTGCGAAACGTTGCGAGAGATTCCTCCAGTTTCACGATGTTCCAATATGCAAGGCCGATCGAGTAGAGGGTGCGAGCTCGTAACTTGTCGAGATCGGAGTCCGATTCTGTTTCCACCTGGGAAAGATCTTCAAAGAGTTCCTGCCAATGACGAATGGAACCTTCCACCTCGGCGTTTTGCTGTTGCAACGCTCCCATGTCGAAGCGGGTTTCCCAGTAGGAGGGGTGTTCTTTCGCCTCTGCGAGGAATCTCCTCATGGCGGCGAGCCGAGAGGAATATGTGCTGTAGGTGGAGACGATTTGAAGGAGCGCATCCTGGCGTATCTGAGAGGCAGATTGTTGGTCTTCCCCGCCAAAGAAACTCTCGAGCCAGGGGTGTCCGATGATTTCATCGTCGATTCGTGCGATCAGGTCTTCCAGTGACCTGCGCTTCATGACCGGGTTCATCAATCTTGTTCGGGAAATCAAAACTGATAGAAGATTTTTGCCAAAGAAATTTTCGGCTTCGAGTGTTTCCCCTTTTTTCCCCCGGTAATCAAACTCTTTCACATATCGATCCGCATCGATGATCAATTGAGATCTGTTCAATTCGGATGAGCAGCGCACCATGGCAAAGATTGCGTGCTCCAGCAAAGGTGCAGGCGGATTCAATTCAGTCGCTTGCTGATAGATCGTCCAGGCCTTGCTGAGATCCCGAGGTTTGTCGTCGACGACCCCCGGCTCTTTCTTTGCGGACAACAGATCACCTTCTTCGATCAGCATCTCCGCCAGCCTTTTGCGGCGCTCCTCGGAGTGGAGTCGCAGGGTTTCCTGCTCGATGATCCGTTGGGCCTCCCCAAATCTACCGATTTCGACGAGGAGGCGGGCTTTCATGAAGCGGGCTCGGTGGTACCAATCCCCTGTGGGAAATTCTTTCTCCAGACGATTGAGTATTTCGAGCGCAGCGTTCGGTTGATCCGATTGCTCCAACAGGGAAGCCCGATAGAAGAGCCAGTCGCTGATGCGATCTGGAGTATCAGCCTCCAATTTGTCGAGGATCTCAACTCCCCGGTTTGTATCTCCGGTAAGGAACGCCTCGCGCAAATCCTTGGGAATGGGGGTGCCGACGATCGATTGCAGAGGCTCTTTATCTTGGGCAGGAAGATGACCCTGGGTCATCGCAATCACAAAGATTGCGAGAATCAGGGAAAAGGGCGTCGCAACCCCCGCATTGGGAATGCGGTGGTCTTCGGACCGGGGGAAATTTTTCGGGGGGGAGCAGAGATGGGCTCTCATGATTCCTCCTGTTGATCGAAAGATGTCATCTCGGAATCTTTCGTGATGATCGGGTCAAGTGGTACGGGTCACTCGTTGGTTGCAGACATTGCGGGTGTCGGTCACCCATCATAAACAAACATGGGGGAGCACACACGACCTCATTCGGGGGATCCAAAGCCCCAAATGGGGTGCAATCGAATGTTTGCGGGGGTTGAGAACCCACCCATGTGAACTTTGAGCGACCCATCTTGAGAACGAGGGGCAGGGGGGAACTGATCCATCAGTGATCGAGGATTTGCAGAATTTTTCCACGGACTCCGATGACACATCGAGCCTCGACCACAGCATCACGCCGACTCTCGATGGCATGACCTCGCCATTCAAAATCAAAACTGTCGCCAATTCGCCGCAGAAATGATCCGGTGTGCCATGGTTCAGTGGGAGGATCCCTGCGGCTTGGTCCCAAGAGCAGGTGACTGAGCCCGCGCGGCTCCAGAGCTCGTCGCACCGCCTCCCCGAGAACTCCGAGATAGATATGTCCGATGTGTTGGCCGATATTTGTGGTCCCCGACAATTTTGCAATCCACAGACCCAGAGGTGATTCGGGTTCGACCTGAAGTTGCCATGGGCGGGGTCCTCTGCTGCGGACCTGTTGCTCCAATTCGGTGACGGAATCCTCCGTATCTGCGAGGGGCTTCCACTCTTCACTGCCAGGGATGACATCTGCGAAGATGGCAAATGCAACGCGACGAGAATTGCCGTCACAATTGGCAGTCCAAACACCGCCAAAAAAGGAGGGATCATCGGGATCATCCGGGTTTTGTTTGACCTGCCCAAAGGTGAACTGACGGTCTTGCCCGCGACGTCCACTTTCACTGACGGGGACCAATGACCAATCTTTGCCCCCTGATTCCTGGCAACACCGATCCAGTTCTTTCTGAATGATGGGGTTTACAAATCCGGAGCGGGTATGTTCCTTGTCGGCGAGGCAAACTTCGATCAGTTGAAGGGTCGTTTGAATGAACTGCTCTGCAGTGTCGGGGTCGAGACTGGATTCCCCAAGCTCTGGGAAATTTTCCAGACATTCGCTGAGAAAGGTGTGTTGCGCTTGCTCGATCACTCCTTTGTCCAAGGCTCGCTGCAGAAATGAATGGGTAAATTCCCCGAGTTGCTGATGGTCCAGGGCCATGGAGTGTGAGATTCCCTTTCGATGAAGCAAGTTCGCCAATTTCAGACATCTTCTCCAGCGCCGGAATCTCAAGGTTTCGGGGCCTTGTCCCCAGGTGCCAGAGAGGTAAAACTCAGTCTAGATCAAATCAGCAGGTCTGTCATGCATCTGCATCTGAAAGGAACCGAGGTCCTGTTTCGATGAGCATAAGTGATCCGGGCACAGCCTCCGGCGATGAAACTGTTACCGAGGAGTGTTCCATTGCGCAAGTGAGCGAGTGGCTCGCTGCGGGGGAACCGATTCAGGTGGTGGATGTGCGTGAGCCCTTTGAGTTGGGAGAGGGAGTTCTTCCTGGTTCAATTCACATTCCGCTCGCTGCTCTCCCCGAATTGGTTCACGGGAAACTCGACCCGGAAATTCGTTGTGTCGTGTACTGCCAACATGGGATCCGATCATTGCAAGCGACGCGCTATCTGCGGACCCAGGGGTGGACCCAGACAGTCTCGATGTCCGGAGGCTTCGCCGAATGGTTGGAGGAGGGGCTCTCTCTGGAATGCTCTGAAGCTCCGGAGGGCTGGGATGCGGTCCGCAGCGAACGCTATGCCAGCCAACTTCATCTTCCGGAACTGGGGCTGGCTGGGCAGCAAAAATTGCTACAGGCGAAGGTGCTGATCGTCGGGATCGGTGGACTGGGGTGCCCGGCGGCAACCTACCTGGCTGCCGCAGGAATCGGAAAATTGACGATCGTTGACGATGATGATGTCAGCTTGTCAAACCTTCCACGCCAAGTGCTCTTCAACACCTGCGATGTGGATTTGCCCAAGGTTCCGTTGGCAGCGTCAGCGCTGAGGGCGATGAATTCGGATGTCACCGTCATCGAGTGCCCTGAACGTCTAACGAAGGGGAATGCCGGAAGGTTGCTTTCTGGCGTGGATGTCATCGTTGATGCCAGCGATAATTTTGAGACCCGATTTACAATCAGCGATGCCGCAACCGATCTGGAGATTCCCGTGGTTCATGGGGCGGTTCACCGGTTCGAGGGACTCGTCACCGTGTTTGATCCGGCGAGGGGTGGGCCTTGCCTGCGCTGTTTGCATCCGGATCCGCCATCATCGGAGGATTGCCCGAGTTGTGCAGATGCAGGAGTCCTGGGAATTCTGCCAGGATTGATCGGGTTATACCAATCCCTGGAGGTGATCAAGATCCTGACCGGGGCAGGGAGACTTCTTATCGGCGAAATATTGACTCTCGATACCCTGAATAGCGAGCATCGGAGAATCGCTCTCCAACCTGGGGATAAGTGCCCATGCCAACAATAGTTGTGTAGTGTCGGGAGCACTTCAATATGGCAGTTTGTATGCGTTTAATTTGGTATTGGTTATTGCGGATGTACACGATTGGCAGTTAACTTCAGGGTGATAGGTAGACACTGAATGCCTGCTCAGTAATGTCGGTCCCAGTTTATTCGCTGGGCGGCATGTATTTAATAATCTGGAAGAGTTCTCTATGCCATCGCTGAATTCCGCTCCATTCGTGGAGATCTTCATCGTCGTGATGCTTTCATTGGGAGGTATCTCGTCAGGCGTCCTCTATGGGGCTGATGACACAATTCTATTGGGAGGGGCTCACGGCCAGGACCTCTACACGCCAGAGACTCGAATCCAACCTGGAGGAGTGGAAAAATTCTCCTTCTTCTTCATCGACCCAAGCAGCAACATCCAGGGCTTTACCATCACTGCATGCTTTGAGGCACCCTTGGTGGCACTGCCGGGAACATTTTCCATCGAAGACACTGTTCTCGAGGATGTGGGTGCGGAATATATCGAACAGCAAGTCGATAATTTGGACGACGATGGGGATGGCAGGGAAATCATTATCGGCATCCTTGTCGATTTCCTTCCGCCCTTTGATGGGCAGACGATCCCACCCAGTTTTCTGCCCCAAGAACTTGGCAACTTTGAGTTTTTCGCCCCTGAGGATGTTGATTGTTTTGAATGCTACACCATCGAGTTTTGTAACAACATCAACGGCAATGGAAATGTCTCTCTCTCCAATATCGCAGTGATCGGGAATCAATCGGTCACTCCAAGCATGACACATCCTGGACAGGTTTGTGTCCCGGCTACAGCCTTTTTTATTCGTGGAGACAGCAACAACGATGGACTTGTTGATGTTGCAGATCCCATCTATACGCTGTCGTATCTATTCACTAATGGACCCGATCCCGGTTGCATGGATGCAGCGGATGCCGACGATGATGGTTTTTTCAACATCACCGATGCGGTTTTTACTCTGTATTACGTTTTTGGTATTGGGATCGCGCCACCTTATCCCTTCCCTGAGTGCGGTTTGGAAGACTACCCCGGAGATGATGATTTCAATTGCTTCGAGCCCTCTCCCGCCTGCCCAATTTGCCCTTGAAGCCCGGAGGTCATTCGTGTCCAGATTGTTAGTGCCGCTTCTCTTGCTACTGGTGTTAATTCCGACCACCAGTTCGGCAGTGGATCGACTGGTTCCCGGCCAATTTGCGACTATCGGGGAAGCGATCACCGCTTCATCGGACGGAGACAGAATTTTGGTCTCCGCAGGAATCTACCCAGAAATGGTTGACTACAGCGGCAAGGCCATCGAGGTCATCGGAGTCGACGGTGCGGACCAGACGATTCTCGAAGGAGCCGGTTCTTTCCTCACAGTTGTTCGCATCGATGCTCTCTCAGGCACCAGTCGCCTAGAGGGGTTTACCGTCCAGAACGGTTTCGGTGTCAGTTGCGGCTCGCCCCTGACCCTTTGCGGTGGCGGGGTAATCATTTTGGAGTCGACTGCAGAAATTAAGGATTGCGTTTTATCGCAGAATTCAGCAGCCAACGGCGGCGGGCTGCATGCAGAGTTCTCTTCGGTCACCATCGACGGCTGTCTCGTGATGAACAACTTTGCCAATCAAGGGGCAGGGATCTCCATCAAAGGAGGATCGTGCCAAATCTTTGACACCATCATGATCGGGAACAGTGCATCAGGTTGGGGTGGGGGACTCTATGTGAACGGGGATGCCGCAATCGTGAATGGGGAAGCTGCGGTAGAGATCGACAATTGTGATTTCACTGACAACAGCAGTGAATCCGGTGGCGGATTCATGATGACAGGGGTCACAGGATCGATGGCCAATTGCCTGATCGATGGAAATCAAGCGATCGACGAGGGGGGTGGAGGATTGTTCGAACAATTCTGTGATCTATCCGTCTCCGGATTACAAGTGAGACAGAACAGTGCCTTTGACGGCGGTGGTCTGGGGATCACCCACTTCTGTCAGATTGATCTGGTGGACAGTGTGATCAGTGACAACGTTGCCGGGAATGCGGGTGGTGGGATTTTCAACTTTGAGACTTTTTCGACTTATCGCAGACTTCGCATTACAGGAAATTCCGCAGTGACGAGGGGTGGTGGAATCCTGGCACGAATCTTTGGGGATCCGATCATCGAGAATTGCCTGATCGTGGAGAACCACGCCACCGGATCAGGAGGAGGAATCGCATGTGTCGAAGGTGTATCTGCTCAGATTCTCCACTGCACCATCGACCGCAATTCGACTCACGGTTTCGGAGGCGGGATTCGCGCTGACAACTTGTCATTTCCAACGGTGGTCAATTGCATCATTTGGCGCAACGACGCCACCCAACAGACCGGAATTTCTCGTGGTCGCCAGTCGGATTTCAATCTGATCCATGTCCTGATGCAGGGTGCGGACCCAAATGAGCCGCTCGTCTTCCAGCAAGATGCGGAGTTGGATGAGAACAGTTACCCGGGGGAGTGTTCCGCCGCAATCGATGAAGGCACCGACGATTATCCCGGACTTCCAGCTACCGATATCGATGGGATTCTGCGACCGCAGGGTCTGCGTCGCGATTTGGGGGCTCACGAAGCTTCCGGCTTCGGCCACTGTTTTCTGCGAGGCGATTGCGACAATAATTTTGCGATCGACATCTCCGATGCGATTCTGGTTCTCACTTATCTTTTCAACTCCCAAGAGGTCCCCGGCTGCGTAGATGCTTGCGATTTCGAAGATGATGGTCTCATCACCATCTCTGATGGGATTCAAATCGTCTCAATGCTCTTTTTGGGTGGTTCCACGCCCGCACCGCCTTACCCGTTCCCGGGTCCGGATGTCAATCCGACAAACAACCAGTCAGATTCCTGCTGGATCCTGCCTTAAGGGTACTGCCGCCGACTACCGCAACACCTTCGAGTCATCATGGAGACTTGTTTGGATATACTGGTAATCATGAATTGCTGCCGGGGTTGCTCTTCCTGTAGATGACGTGGCGACTCAACCGGTGATTTTCCGGAAGTGCCGGATGGGCGAAATCGCCGGTGGGATCATGAGTCATTCCCAGTTTCTCCATGATGCGGATCGACGCTTTGTTTTCGGGGACGGTGAAGGCGACGATTTCATCAAGATTCCTCTCTTCAAAACCCCAGTGCAGCACTTCTTGTGAAGCTTCGGTGGCGTAACCCATTCCCCAAAAGCGAGGATGAAAGTGCCAGCCAATCTCCACACAAGGCCCACAGGGCAACTCGCGGGTGGGGATGTTTAACCCCGCATAACCGATAAAACCCGCTTCACCGGGTAACTCCACCGCCCAAGGCCCGAACTCCGTTTGATCGATCTTTGATTGAATCAACTGGAACTTTTCTTCGGCAGCGCTGCGTGGAAAGGGACCGGGCATGAAACGATTGTAGAGGGGATCCGCCATCATTTCGGCGAGGGGGTCCAGATCTGAGGGGATCCAGTGACGCAGTATCAGACGATCGGTGGTCAGTTTTTGAGGGATGGCCATCGAATCCCCCCTAAGCCAACAGATCCTTGATGACTTTTCCATGCACGTCGGTGAGACGGAAGTCCCGCCCCTGGAAGGGGTAGGTCAACTGTTCATGGTCGAAACCCATCAGATGCAGAATCGTCGCCTGTAGATCGTGCACGTGAACCGGATCACGAGTGATGCTGTAGCCAAACTCATCGGTTTCACCGTGGGTGTAACCCCCTTTGACACCGCCGCCCGCCATCCACATCGAATAGCAGTGAGGGTGATGGTCACGTCCCAGGTACGTGGAACCGTTGCGCTCTTCATTCATTGCAGTACGACCGAACTCGCCAGTCCACACGATCAGGGTGTCATCAAGGAGTCCCCGCTGACGCAGGTCTTTGATCAGGGCGGCGACGGGCCGATCCGTTTCCTGACACTTCTTCGGCAGTTGGTGAATGATGTCGTCACTGGGGTTGGTTCCGTGAGTGTCCCAGCCCCAGTCGAAAAGTTGCACAATACGTACATCCTGTTCAATCATTCGCCGGGCGAGGAGGCAGTTGCGTGCGAAACTCGATTGCTCGTCACCGATGCCATACATTTCCAGCGTCTTTGGATCCTCGTGGCCGAGATCCATCACCTCCGGAACCGAGGTCTGCATGCGATAGGCGAGTTCGTACTGCTCGATGCGGGTGATCGTTTCCGGGTCCGCATCCTTGGTGGCGGCGATGCGATCGAGGGCCTGAATCGCATCGATGCTTCCGCGGCGGGTGACTCCATCGATGCCGGGGGGGTTCCCCAGATAGAGGACCGGATCACCGCTGGTGCGGCATTGGACCCCCTGATGCACCGACGGAAGAAAACCGGAACCCCAGACACTTTTGCCGGAGCTGGGAGTTTTGCCACCTGAAACGAGAACTACGTATGCGGGCAGATTTTCATTGGCACTGCCCAGGCCCCAGGTCAACCAAGAACCCATCGATGGACGGCCGAAGCGGGGGGAACCTGTATAGATGAACATCTGTGCCGGGGCGTGATTGAATTGCTCGGTGTGCATCGAGCGGATCATGCAGATCTCTTCGGAGACTTTGCTCAATTCCGGCATCAGCTCGGAGAAGTGCATCCCTGTTTGCGGGTGACGCTGAAACTCGTAGGGGCTGGCGAGGATCTTCGGGTGACCCTTGATGAAGGGAAAGATCTCATTTGCCATCAGATGATCGGGGCACGGTTGCCCATCCAGTTCTTTGAGAAGTGGTTTCGGATCAAAAAGATCCTGTTGGGGAGGGGATCCTGCCAGATGGATGGCGATGATCCTGCGCGCTCGTGGTTGGAAGTGGGGATTCCCCTGGATCCATGCATCTTCGTGGGTGGGTGCGCCCCAAAGGTTTTGACCGACGCCGGAGAATGCAATTCCCCCAATGCCGAGGCCGATGCTGCCGAGGAACCAGCGGCGAGTGATCTCCCGGTGATGTTCGAGGAAGTGCTGGTCTTGGATGTCCATCGTTATCTCCTCACCAAGACTTCATCGAGATTGAGAATGACATTTGCCACCATCACCAGTGCCGCTTTTTTGGCGAGATCCTCGGTGGAAGCTTGGGGCCATAGTACCGATTCCAGAAGTTGGGTCGCTTGCTCAGGGTGTTGCTGAAAGTGGGAATCCTGTTCCACATAGTAGGCACTCAGTGTTTCCCATTCCTGGGCATCCGGGAAGCGGCAGGTCGCGAGTCGAAAGGCGGTGCGCAAAGCTGTTCCAGAATCGGTATGTATCTTGAAAGTTCTGTGGGCCAGCCCACCGGCCGCTTCCAGGTAGACAGGATCATTGAGGGTGACCAATGCCTGCAAAGGAGTATTGGTACGGATCCTTCTCGATTGGCAAACTTGTCGATCTGGTGAATCGAAGATCAGCATCGCCGGATAGGGAGCGGTTCGACGCCAGTAGGTGTAGATGCTGCGACGTACCCGATCCTCACCGCTGCTGGTCGGCCATTGGGAGCCGTTGTAAACCACCTGCCAAACCCCATCCGGTTGCGGAGGATAAACGGGAGGCCCGTGCATCTTCGCTGACAACAATCCTCCGATCGCCAACGCCTGATCGCGAATCGTTTCTGCTGGAAGGCGCAGCCGTGGCGCACGGGTGAGCCAGCGGTTTTGCGGGTCGAGTCGCTGTTGAATTTCACTAAGTTGGCTACTGCGGCGGTAGGTATCACTGCTGAGGATGCGGCGAAGCAGCTTCTTCATGCTCCAGCCATCTTCCTTTTGCCAAGTGACCGCCAGGTAATCGAGGAGTTGTGGGTGACTGGGCAGATCCCCCTGGGTTCCCAGATCTTCGACGGTGGGAACCAGCCCCAAACCAAAGATCTGTTCCCAGATGCGATTCACCTGCACCCGGGCGGTGAGAGGATTTGATGCATCGACGAGCCAGTGAGCGAATCGCAGGCGTGCGGGACGATCTTCAACGGGGAGGGGGGGAAGGAATGCAGGTGTTGCCGCAGAAACCTTTTTCCCGGGTTGCAGGTAGGAGCCGCGCTCCAACAGATGGGTCTGCCGGGCCTGTTCCGTGGCCAACTCACTGAGAATCGGTAGTGGCAGTGCACGTCTTTCGATACCGGTGATCTCTTCACGCTTGCCGGCGATCTCCATCTTCAAGGGAAAGAGCGCGCGGCGACCGAAGGAAGAGATCTCCCTGCGCCACCATCCTTCTAACCGGGATCTCGCTGAACTGTCACCTGTGAGGGCCCCATCAAGGGAGGAACGAATTTCATCCGGAAGTAGATCGAGATGGTATTCACCCGCATTGGAAAGGAAGTGCGGGAAGATTACTTCAGGGTGTTTCGCCGGAGGATTTTTCCGCAGAAGTCGTACTCCTGCCCATTCGATCTCGCCACCGACCTGGGTCAAGGCGAGACCATCAAAGCGCGATCCGGGGATCATTCCCACCTTCGCAGCGGGAATCTGCAACACCTGCCAGTCGTTGTTTTGCAACGGATCGACATCCGATGCCATCGGCCATCGGGATGTCGTCCCCGGCTGACCCCAGGAGATGCGATCCTCTCCCCAATAGGCGCGGTGTTCCCAGGCGGAAGCGTCGGCGGCGTGCACCTGCAACATCAACGTGTTCGGGGCTTTGCGAATTCGTACGTGAATCGCAAAGGTATCACCCTCCTCGATCTTCACTGGATGCAGGCAACGGTCGAAGAAAACCTGGCGCGTCTGTTGATCGGGGGCGGTCTGGTGAATGACATGGGAAACCCCGGGGGCAGTGACTTCATCGAGAGCTGTCCATACCCATGGGGTGATGCGATCGTCGATGGTTTCTTTCGCCAGCGGCAGGGTGTATCCGGACCACACCAAATCGATCCAGGGATTTCGCAGAGGGACGTTGGTGCGATCGACCTTCGGCAAGGGCTCACTGCTGTAGCGCTCCTCAAGCAGTCCAAGATCCGTTTTTGCTTTCAGCAGCTCTCGTTGATCCGCTTTCTGCAGATAGTTGAGGGTCGGGTACTCATCATTGCGATCGGCGTCTTCTGTTTGATTGAAGATGTCGTAGAGCTGGAAGTACTCCTTCTGGGAGAGGGGGTCGTACTTGTGGTCATGACACTGGGCACATGAGGCGGTGAGCCCCATCCACACCTGCATCGTCGTATTGACTCGGTCGACGATGGCAGCAACGCGGAATTCCTCATCCTGGGTTCCGCCCTCATCATTGGTCAGGGTATTGCGATGGAATGCCGTGGCGATGCGTGAGTCCGTATCGGCATCGGAAAGCAGATCCCCTGCGATCTGCTCAAGTGTGAAACGATCGAAGGGCATGTCATCGTTGAGAGCGCGGATCACCCAATCGCGCCAAGGCCAAATGTGGCGGTGGCCATCCTGCTCGTAACCTTTTGTATCGGCGTAACGGGCCAGATCGAGCCACGGGCTCGCCCAGCGTTCGCCGTAGGATGGGAGTGACAGCAAATGATCAAGCCAGCGCTGCCATGCACCCTCCGGGTCGTTGGAATAGTCGGCGAGGAAAACATCGAGATCGTCGAGATGCGGAGGCAATCCGGTCAGATCGAGGGCCGCCCTGCGTGCAAGAGTTTCTGGAGTTGCCATGGGTGATGGCTTGAGTCCCTGTTGAGAGAACCCCTGCTGTTTCCATGCGGCTGCGATCAGTGCATCGATGGGATCTTCTCTACCCTCGCTATTGTGCAGAGGGATTGCTGGGAGCCTTGGTGCAGAGAAACTCCAATGGTCCTGCCACTCTGCTCCAGCATCGATCCATCGGAGGAGAATCGATTTTTCGAGTTCATCAAGTGACTCATGAAAATCGACAGGGGGCATCTGTTCATCGGGGTCTGTATCGGTGATCCGTTGTACCAACAGGCTGTCGGCGGAGTTTCCTGGCGTGATTACTTCGAGTGCTTCTTCTTTCAGATCCAGGCGGAGATCTCCGCGGCGGGTGTTCTGATCGGGCCCATGACACGGCAGACAGTGACGCGAGAGGATCGGTCTCACATCGGCGGAAAAATCAGGGGAAGATGAGATGGGGTCTCCACCACTGGCCAGCAGTGACAGGGGGCAGGGCCAAAGGGCCAACGTCAGTATCAGTGCTCCCACACGACCAAGGTGCATCGAGACCTCCCGGTCACATTATCCCGCAAACCGGGTGCGGATGAACGAGGTATCCTTGCCCCCATCAGGCAAACAGTTGGTCATTGGAGGGGTGCCAGCCGAAGAGGCGATAGGCGGGGAGCAATCGCTCCCATTCGTCGATCACTCGCTGGCGGAATCCGCCGGAGGTGACGAAGATCGATTCCTTCTCGATCAGCCTCTCGATATGGATCCAGTGTTCACCGGGTGTGAAGTGTTTGCGCACCGACTTCCATTCGATGTCATCGACAGTATCGCAAGGGCGTGTGGTTTTGTGGTCGTGAATCCTCAACTGGTAGCCGTCAAGATTCTTCATGGCCGCACCGAGAGCTTCACGATACTCCTGTTTACCCATCTGGCGACGCAGGTTTTCTCCGTCCCACCACGCCTTGGGGTGAATTTTGAGGCCGATCATCAGCCCCTGATGATGGATTTCCAGTACGAGCAGGGCGTGGAAGTAATCGCTGCCGAGATCTTCACCGATCTCCTGACCGAGCCGCGCTTCAAGAACTTCTCGTTCCTGATCCCCCCTTGAGAGGTAAACCCACTGGCGATCGACCTTGAAACTGTTGATTTTGTGGGGGTGATGCAGGCTCGCCCTCGAGGTGAGAGTGCGCTCGCCGTCGGAAAGTGCTTCCGCACCCGCCTTGCCGATTTCGTCGAGTTTGCGACGAACCTCCAGCCGGGCGTCGTTGTGCTCGGCATTCCCCTGAATCGCAGGGGCATATTTCTCGAAATCTCCCGGCAGGAACCGGTAACCTTCAGCGCACATCTCTCTGTTTTCCCATCCATGCCAACTTCTGTACTGCCGACGGCCGGGAATCAGGGGATAACCCCTGTAGGCCAAGTTGCCGAAGTTAGGGCAAAGGATTACTGTATAACGGGATCCGTGGGAGGTTCAAGAGAACCTCAACGGTCAATAGCCTGGGCCAGCAGCCGGAAAGGCGATCGTCATGTCCAATCTTTCAGCATTCTCCCTCAAGGAGTGGATCGATGAGCACCGTCATCTGCTCAAGCCACCGGTGGGAAATCAGGTCGTCTGGAAGGACACCGATTTCATCGTCATGATCGTTGGCGGGCCGAATCTGCGCAAAGACTACCACATCAATGAGACGGAAGAGTTCTTCCACCAGTTGGAGGGGGACATGGTCCTTCGAATCAAGGAAGACGGAGAAGTACGCGACATCGACATTCGCGAAGGGGATGTCTTCCTGTTGCCTCCGGGGATACCCCATTCTCCTCAGCGCGGTGAAGGCACCATAGGGATGGTGGTAGAGCGACGCAGGCCAGAAGGGGTCGAAGACCAATTCGTCGTCTACTGCGAACAATGTGAAAACAAAGTGCTCCACGCCCAGTTTGTACTGACCGATATCGTCGGCCAGTTGAAGCCGCTGTTGAGCAACTTCTGGGAAAATGAAGACCAGCGCACATGCTCCGATTGCGGAGCCGTGGTTCAACCAGTCAACTAAGCGGAATCACAGATCTCTGATCTGGAAATCGGAAGCGATTGCGCACTGAGTGACGCTTTTCGGGAGACGTCGATGTCCCTCAAAATTGATCTGCATACACACATCCTGCCGCAGCAATGGCCCGATCTGGCCCAGAGGTATGGCTACGACGGGTTTGTCACCATTGAGCATCATGCTCCCTGTTGCGCGCGATTGTGGAGGGACGGCAAGTTCTTTCGCGAGATTGACGATCGCTGCTGGAGTCCTGAACGCAGGATTCAGGATTGCGACCAGCAAGGAGTCGATGTCCAGGCGTTGTCCACGGTTCCAATCATGTTCAGTTATTGGGCAAAGCCCGCGGATGCTCTCGATCTATCGAAGATATTGAATGATCACATCGCTGAAGTGGTCAAGGATCACCCGCAGAGATTTGTCGGCCTTGGCACTGTGCCACTGCAGGATCCCGAATTGGCATGCCTGGAGATGGATCGCTGCGTTGATGAGTTGAATTTCCCGGGACTGCAGATCGGCACCCATTGCGGTGAATGGAATCTGGATGCTCCGGAGCTGTTTCCGGTTCTCGAACATGCGGCGCGCAGGGGAGTCTCGATCTTTGTTCACCCATGGGACATGCTCGGTGCGGACCGGTTGGGATCCTATTTCCTGCCGTGGCTGGTGGGCATGCCTGCGGAAACGAGTTTGGCGATCTGTTCGATGATCTTTGGCGGCGTGTTTGACCGACTCCCCGATCTCAAGATCTGTTTTGCCCATGGAGGAGGTTCTTTTCCGGGAACTCTCGCCAGGATCGAGAAGGGCTATAAGGCAAGGCCAGATCTTTGTGCGGTCAATGGGTGTGGTGCACCCAGTGACTACATCGGTCGTTTTTATCTCGACACCTTGGTCCACGATCCCGAAATGCTGCATCAGGTGATGGCGATGTTCGGCGTCGAGAAACTGGCGTTGGGCAGCGACTATCCCTTTCCACTTGGAGAAGATCATCCCGGTGCCATGATCGAGGCGATGGAAAAACTCAGCGAACACGAGCGCAGCAGAATGCTCGGCGGTACTGCGATGGAGTTTCTCGGTCTTGCAGCAGAGGTGTTTTCAGCAGATGGCGGAGGTCATTCCTGATGACCAACATTGAGAAAGCACAGCGTTTGGAAGCGGAAGATCCTGTTCGTAGTCGAAGGGATCGGTTCCATATCCCCCGTGGCAAAGGTGGTGAAGAAGTCGTCTACTTCTGCGGCAATTCCCTCGGATTGATGCCCAAGGGAGTGGAAGCCGATCTTCAGGCGGAGTTGGAAGACTGGCGCGATTTGGCAGTGGACGGTCACCAGAATGCCCGTCGTCCCTGGTACCCCTATCATGAATCGTTCAGGGAAACGGGCGCACGCCTCGTCGGTGCCGAAGTGGGTGAAGTCGTGTTCATGAACACCTTGACCGCAAATCTCCACTTTTTGATGGCTTCCTTCTATCGCCCCCAAGGTGGGAAGACCCGGATCCTGTCGGATGCACCGACATTCCCCTCGGACATCTATGCACTGCAATCGCAGATTCGATGGCACGGTGGAGACATCGACAGGGACATGCTGGTTTTGCATCCCGCAGAGGGAGAGAGTTGTCTCGATGATGGGGATATCATCGCCAGCATCGAAGAGAATGCCGATGAGATCGCCTTGGTGATGTTGGCCGGGGTGAATTTTTTCACTGGGCAAGCTTATGATCTTGCTGCGATTGCAGCAGTGTGCAGGCAATTTGGGATCCCCTTCGGAGTCGATCTCGCCCATGCTGCGGGCAATCTGCATCTGAGTTTGCACGAACACGGGATCGATTTTGCTGCGTGGTGCAATTACAAGTACATCAATTGTGGTCCCGGAGCAGTCGCGGGTGCATTCGTTCATGAGAAGCATGCGAATGATCAGGATCTGGTGCGCCTCGCTGGTTGGTGGGGCAATGATCCGGCGACCCGATTCCAAATGGATGAGATGACTGATTTTGTACCCCATCCCGGTGCTGAGGGTTGGCAGGTTTCGAATCCACCGATCTTTTCGATGACTCCGCTTCATTCTTCTCTCGAAATCTTTGACGAAGTTGGAATGCCGGCTCTGCGGGACCGATCCCTTCGTATGACCGGGTTTTTGGAAGAGTGCATCAGGGAAATCGGTAGTGAGCACTATTCCATCATCACTCCCTCCGATCCGCAGAGCAGAGGGGCACAGATCTCAATTCGGGTTCATGGAGATGCGCAAAGTTTGCGGGAGTCCCTTCAGGAGGCTGGCATCGTCACCGATTTTCGACCACCGGATGTGATCCGCATCGCGCCAACTCCGCTGTACAACACCTACGAAGAAATCGCCCGATTTGCACTCATCCTGGGGGAGCAAGTGGGAGTTGGTTCCTGAGATGTCAGTGAAATCGATCGTCATCGTCGGAGGTGGTCTCACGGGAGCTTTGGCGGCCCTGGCCCTGTCCAGGGATGGCCATCGTGTAGACCTGTATGAGCGCAGGAGTGACATCCGTAAAGCGACCATCGTTCACGGCCGCAGCATCAATTTGGCGATCTCTACTCGCGGACTCACCGCTTTGGAGAGGGTCGGATTGCGCCAGCATGCCCTGGACATGGCGGTTCCGATGCGTGGCCGGTTAATGCATGGCAAAGACCGATCCACCACATTTCAACCTTATTCCGCAAATGAAGCCGAAAACATCTACAGCATTTCACGTGGGGGATTGAATCGATTTCTGATCGAGCATGCAGCAGAGGAAAATAACGTCACTCTCCACTTTGATCATCGTTGTACCGATGTCGATCCGCGCTCTGGGGTGGCGACCTTCGTCAATGATGAGAGTGGCGAGATTGTGGAGGCCAGTGGAGACCTGGTGATCGGCGCAGATGGCGCATACTCGGCAGTTCGCCAGAGTTTAATGGTGGGGGATCTTTTTGATTTTTCCCAAGAGTATCTCAGTCATGGCTACATGGAGTTGTATATTCCCGCAACAGATGACGGAGGATTTTCCATCGAGAAGAACGCACTCCACATTTGGCCCCGGGGGCACTTCATGATGATTGCATTGCCCAATGAGGATGGCTCATTTACTGGAACCCTTTTCTGGCCCCTTAGGGGGAACGCGGCTTTTTCAAACTTGAAAGATGCGGAACAGGTAAAGAGATTTTTCGATGAATGGTTTCCGGATGTTCCGGCATTAATTCCGGATCTGGGGCAACAATTTCTTTCTGGATCTCCTTCGTCGCTGGTCACCATTCGATGTCGGCCATGGGTTGTCGGTAAAACAGCATTGGTGGGGGACGCCGCGCACGCCGTAGTTCCATTTTATGGTCAGGGAATGAACGCCGGATTTGAGGATGTTCGAATCTTATGTGAACAATTGGAATCTCGCCCTGACGACCTTGAGGAAGTTTTGAAGAACTATCAGGAATTGCGAATTGAAAATGGAAATGTCATTGCCGATCTGGCGCTGGCCAATTTTCATGAGATGCAGGATCATGTGGCAAAGCCGCTCTTCCTGTTGAACAAGAAGTTTTCCAACCTGCTTCAGAAGTTGTTTCCGGGGTGGTACCGTTCCATGTACTCGATGGTCAGTTTTTCGAACATACCCTACGCAGAGGCAGTGCGAATAGCGCGATCACAGGATCAGGCGATTCGGTTCATTTTTCCATTGTTGGCACTGATGATCGTAACGGCATTAGTTTGGAGTTTGACGTGACTCTTACGTATCACGATTATCTGGATATTTCTCATCTTTTGGATATCCAGACCCCGAGATCTGAACCGCCAGAACACGACGAGACTCTATTCATCATCATCCATCAAACCTACGAGCTTTGGTTTAAGCAATTTCTTCATGAGTTGGATCGTGCCGAAGAGTGTTTGGAAAAGGACGATCTCTGGGCGTGCATCGCCACCCTCAAAAGAATGCGCATGATTTTGAAAACGTTGGTGCAACAGGTCGACATCCTGGAAACGATGACTCCTCTCAGTTTTGTTTCATTCAGAGATCGGCTTGATACCGCCAGCGGATTCCAATCGGTGCAATTCCGGATTATCGAATTCCGGCTCGGACACAAGCGTCAGAGAATTCTCGACACTACTCCTGAGGGAGTTCCGCTGCGGGAAGACTTGGTGCAGGCAATGGACAGCCGCAGCCTTTTTGACGTGCTCAATGGTTTCTTGTCGCGCAATGGGTGTGACATTCCAGGAGAGATTCTCAACAGGGATTTCCGTGAAGCGACAGTTGCAAACGAGGCAGTTCAAAGCGAGCTTTTGCGGATGTATCGGGAGAAACCGGATGTTTCGGTGATGTTGGAGCTCTTGACCGATATCGACGAAGGCATCCAGGAGTGGCGCTACCGTCATGTGAAATTGGCGGAGCGAACTATCGGAGCCAAGATCGGCACCGGAGGAAGTGATGGAGTCGATTTCCTCAAGAGAACCTTGTTCTCTCCACTGTTCCCCGACCTGTGGGCAATTCGCTCGAAAATGTAGGGGGACCTTGGACCTGATCGATATTTCTCCGCTATTGAGTGCCGATACTGCGGTCTTTCCCGGGGATACCCCGCTACAGAGGGAAGTCCTCATGGATCTCCATGCGGGAAACCACTTGACCCTGTCAACACTCAAATCGACGGTTCATCTTGGAAGTCATCTGGATGCACCGTGTCACTATGATCCCGATGGGGTTTCCATCGAAGATACCGATTTGTCTCTTTGCATCGGAAAGTGTCAGGTGATCGAAACCCGCTGCAAACCAGGTGATGAAATCTGCAGAGACGATCTGGCTGACCAGCCGCAGTGTTCGAGGATTCTGCTGAAGACAGGAAGCCACCCCGATCCCGATCATTGGGGGGGAGATTTCAATGGGGTGTCCCCTTCCCTGATCGACGAGTTTGCAGAGATGGGAGTCAAACTTCTCGGAGTCGATACACCCAGCGTGGATTTGGCCGATTCCAAAGACCTGGCTTCCCACGCAGCGTGTCGAAGGGGAAACGTATGGATCCTCGAAGGTCTCGTGCTGACAGCCGCCGATCCCGGTTTTTATGAATTGATCGCACTGCCGCTACGGTTGCAGGGTTTCGATGCTTCGCCGGTTCGCGCCGTATTGCGCAGTCTAGAATCCGATTCCTGAATGTCTGAGGAAGATCAGGGGCTCGGCGGATTACAGCAGCCGGTCCTGTTGGCATTCCTGGCATGGGTCACGCGTCAACATGACGATGCCCTTGTCACCCTTTGCGGTCTCAAATTGGTGGGCTCATCGATGAAGATCGGAAATCTCATCGAAGTTTTTCAAACATCGACGGAAGAGTGGGCCAGTGCCCACGAATTTGTCGATGCCTTGGTCCCTGGATCTGTAGATGAAGATGAAATGATCTGTACCGGTTTTCTGCAGTTGATCGGGCTGGAGAGAGACACGGTTGCGGTGATCCGTGCAGAACTGTCGATTTAAGGCAAGCGCAATCGGGTCGATTCCTTCGGTTCAATGAATAGGGTGGAAGCTGCATGGCCGCTGTCGAGATGGGATTGGATTTCATATTGGCCAGGAGGCAGCGTCACGCGGCTCGATCCGCGGGGGCCGGTGGTGCGGATCGCCCATGCAGCCGGAATCTCGGGAGCGGACAAAGGTACGATGGTGAAAGGGTGATTCGCCAGTACCTCTCCATCCATTCCGACGAGAGTGACAGTGACCTCGCCTGCAGGTTGTAGAGTTGCCTTGACAGGCAAGGGGTAGTCGGAAGGACCCGTCGAGAAAAAGTATGGAGTCCAACCTCTCTGATATACGACTCCGACCCCACCGGTTCTCGGCCACAAAAAAGTCTCTGGTTGCTGAGTGCGTTTTAATGGAGACATCTCGCCATTTTCAGCGAGAAGATAAACGGGAACATTTGTCAGTGAAGGTTGGCTGTATTCATCTTGGGCTGCAAACACGGTCACAGAGAGTTCCGTTGCACCATCAAATTGAAACTCTTCATATTGATTACCGGTGACTTCAAAACTCCGATTCTGTGCAAACACCCGCTCAGGAAGTTGCAGAAAAACCCACTTGTAGGTCCCGTGGGGAACATCTTCGACAACGAATCGACCATCTTCGTCGGTGGAGAATGAAAACGGTCGAGGTCCGAATAGACTTCCCTGTAGCCCCGCAACCGATTCACCGAGGGGGCCGATGACCCTTCCTTCGATACGTCCTGTATTCAATTGAAGGACCACTTCACTGTCTTGATACAACGCCTCTTCGAGGGTGGTTCCTTCGCCATTTCCCAAGGGAGAGGTCCAAATGAATCTCCACAGACCTGGCCCCGGGAGGAGGGCTTCAAATCGTCCATTCTCTGCCACCGGGATCGTGGCGGAGGCTTGGGTTTCGCGGCACCAGGTTTGGACAGTGCCTCCTGCGACTGCGACCTGATTGCGCAGGATGACCCCGCGAACCTGAATCGATGGCCCCAGTTGGAAAACGAGATCGCGCTCTTCCCCTTCGCCAATTTCGATTTCACGTCTGGCGAGGACCCGAGATCCAGAGCGCACACTGACCATGTGCCTGCCTGCGATGAGGCCACCCAATCTTCGGGAGGTCCCATCCATGGCTACGGGAGGAACCGGAACCGCTGCCCCCATCTCTCTCGGGGTCCTTGGTTCGATCAAGCGGCTTTCTACGAACATGTCATCATGAAAATTAGCGCGAGGAGTTTCGACGCTGACCCACAAGACGCTTTCTGGCGCGATGGCGAGGAGCAATTCATCCGCTGGGGTGTTGGAACTTGCAGTTCCGAGGTGAATCGCATCTTTTCCCCAGTGCCAGCGAGCGGGGGCAAACCCCTCTGCGCGGACGGTCACAGATGCCTGATCCACTTCAGGGACTTCGACAGAGAAGTATCCGCCGGAGCGAGTTCTTGAGTGACCCAGCGGTATGGATCCTTTGAAATTTCTGAATGCCACGGTCGCTTCCGGGACGGGAAGGCCGGTGGTCACATCGATTACCTGGCCTGCAAAGCGCGTGGTAGGTCCTTGGGGAACTTGTGGGTTCCTCTTTATGTCAGAGACACCATCCCCAAGACTTGCGTTGGAATTGTCGGATTCGGATACCGGGGTACCGGAGGGATTGAGTTCAGGGTAGTCATCCACCACAGGAGTATCTTCAAGGAAGAAGCGGCCAATAAAGAGGGCAAGGCCGCCGACCAGAATCAGGACGATAGCGAGGACGCGTTTATCGATGGTAATCAAAAACCGATCTCCCTACGCCCTGGGTGCATGAACGATCACTTTCAACTCGACGGCGATGGAGGTAGGAAGGGCACCCACCTCCACTGTCGTACGGCATGGTCGAATCTCACCAAAATATTCTTCGTAGACACGGTTGTAGATCTCAAAATCATTCTTCATGTCTGTCAGATATACGGCGACGTCGACCACTTCGTTCCAATGAGCACCCGCATCTTCGACCACTTTCTGGACATTTTCGAAGCAGGATCGGCATTGGGTTTCGATACAGTAGTCTACGATGTTTCCGTCTGCGGAGAGGGTGACCCCCGGAATCTCCTCCGTCCCCTTCGATCTGGGGCCCACACCGCTCAAATAGATAAAATCCCCGGCCCTGCGGGCATGGGGATAAGGACCTACCGGATCCGGTGCCCGGTCGCTGTTGGTGACGTGGTCATTCATGGAATCCCCTTTCAAGGCGACTCAGGGTCTGGAGTCAAATCGTAGGCAAATATTGGTTGGCTCTTGGAAGAAACGCAGGGAATCGGTGCCTCCCTCACGACCGAGCCCACTGTCTTTGACCCCTCCGAAGACAGTTCGGAGATCACGTTTCATCCAGCAGTTGACCCAGACGGTTCCCGCTTCAATTTTTTCAGACATGCGCAACGCGCGATCGACATCTTTGGTCCATACGCTCGCTGCAAGTCCATAGCGAACATCATTCGCCAGGTGCAGAGCTTCTTCTTCATCAGAGAAGGGGATCACACTGGCAACGGGACCAAAGATCTCTTCCTGATTTGTCTTTGCCGAGTGAGGCAGACCACGGATCAATGCGGGAGTCAGGTAATACCCGTCGGCACAGCGGTCATCAGGGGAGAAGCGTTCACCACCGACAACCTCACCCCCTTCAGCGCGGGCAGTTTGCAGGCATGATTCAACTTTGGACAGGTGTTCTGCTGATACGAGTGCACCCATCATGGTGCTCTCAAGCAAAGGATCTCCGATGACCATTTCGCCAATTCTCTTCTGCAGGCGTTCTGCCACCTCATCGGCGATTTTATGATTGACGAGAATCCTGGATCCACACAGGCAAATCTGGCCTTGATTGGAGTAGGCGGCTCTGAAAGCCCCTTCGACTGCGGCATCGATGGCAGCATCTTCAAAGATGATGGTCGGGTTTTTGCCACCAAGTTCGAGAAGGGTCTTTTTGAAGGCGGGAGCTGCCTGTTGGGCAATAGCGGCTCCGGTCTTTGTCCCGCCTGTGAAGGAAATCGCAGGGATTTCAGGGTGGCCGACGATGGCAGATCCGACCTCTGGCCCGGTTCCGTGGACGATGTTGAGAACTCCCGTAGGGAATCCGGATTCGATGGCGACTCTTGCCAGAAGATCCGCAGTGACCGGAGTCATCTCGGACGGCTTGCCAACCACAGTGCATCCGGCTGCCAGTGCAGGAGCGATCTTCCAGGTGAAAAGGTACAACGGCAGATTCCAAGGAGAGATACATCCCGCAACTCCCACGGGACGACTGACGGTCACATTGAGAAGATCATCTCCTGGCAAGCGGGTACGAAAAGCATCTTCATGTTGATAGCGGGCTGCACCGGCAAAAAATCTCAGATTGGCGGCGGCACGGGGGATATCAAGGGATCTGGATACCGAGATAGGTTTGCCGTTGTCGATACTCTCTGCACGAGCGAACACATCGAGATTTTCCTCGATGCTTCGGGCCAGGTTTTCCAAATGGAAGCCGCGGATTTCCGCAGAGAGATCGCCCCAGGATTTCTTTGCCTCTTTCGCCGCAGCGACTGCTCGCTCGACATCGGATGAATCACTGGCAGGCAATGAACCGAGAATCTCTCCGGTTGCAGGCTCATGGTTTTCCAAAGTCTTGCCGCTGGAGGCTGGGATCCTGTCTCCACCGATGTAGTTCAAAACTTCAGAGAAATCATCGAGTTCCATCGTCATTCCTTTCCGCATTCTCCCGGCTTCAAATCACGTTTAACCTGCCACCATCCACGGGCAGGCAAACACCGCTGATGTACGCTGCTGCAGGGGAGCACAAAAATGCAACCGCAGAGCCGATTTCAGAGGCTTCCGCCAGTCTTCCCAGTGGGATCGTCGATAACCACTCTGATTTCACAGTTTCAGGAGTCACATTTCCTGCGGAGGCTCTCTTCTCCATCAGTTGGCCCAATCTCGCGGTGTCAGTGAAGCCCGGGAGAACACTATTGATGGTGATGCCATGGGGGCCCAGCTCTTTGGAAAGTGTCTTGGCCCAAGAGGCCACCGCTCCACGCGTCGTGTTGGAAACTCCCAATCCTTGGATCGGCTCCCTCACTGAAGTTGAAATGATATTGACGATGCGTCCGTAACTGCTTTCCTTCATACCTGGAACCAATTCCTGAACCAGAAGATGATTGCAAACAAGGTGGCGAGTCATCGCGTTCGCAAATTCGCTGGAATCTGCATCGAACAAAGGACCACCTGGAGGGCCACCCGAATTGTTGATCAAAATTTGATACGGACCGTCAGAGTTGATTTTTTCACGGATCAGATCTCGCAGAGTTTCGGGCATATCGAAGTCTGCCACGAGGGTGTCGTGACCGGAGCCATGAAGAGTTTCGACAGCCTGACTCAAATCGTCGGTATTGCGGGCACAGAGAGTGACCCGGGCGCCATGACTGGCTAATTCGACGGCGCTGGCGAGACCGATTCCCTGACTGCTTCCACAGACGAGTGCAGACTTGCCATCCAGTGAGATATCCATGTTGTTCCCTTCCCAAGGTCAACGGAGATCTTATCCGACACGCCAGAGATTTGGAGTGCACTTGAGAAGCCTGCGGAATTCTGACCCTCCAACGGGGAGGCAGGCCGGTATCGTTTCGCCGTTGAGGGTCTCGATCAGGGGCAGGAATGCTCTTCGCAGCCGAGAAGGGGCAAATCGAGTCCGCACCGGGGATAGATACATTTTAGCGAGTGTCGGAATTAACTTATTCGGGCAGATAAAGCCGCTCAAGAGTGTGTCTGAGGGTGCTTGGTACTGATATCGAAGGATCTAGTCGGTTTCCCTGAAACGTTGAAGGATCCAATTGCAGATGGCATCGAGCACGAGAGGAGAAAAGGTCTCCTCGATCTCGCCGTATTCGCTGACGGTACCGCGTTGGCATTTTTGAAAGAGGTGATTGAGGTCATCGAAGATCAGGATTTCTTGGTCGAACTTCTTGAGTGAAGGCTCGTCGAGAATCTGCCGAACCCTTTTGACATTGGATTCCCAAGGGACTTGCAAATCCTTCTTCCCAAAAACCAGGAGGTGAGGGATGCGAATTTTCTTTAGAGCCCACTCCGGATCATAGCGGATGAACCAGCGAATCCATGGAATCGACATTTGAGTTGTGAATTGGGCACGATCCTCATCGGTGAGTTCATCTTCCGATGCCAGAAGTTCGTTGATTTTCTCGTCGGTGAACGACTCGACTCTGCAATTGACCGCATCCTCCGCTGCGCCTTCGGCTTCTTTGTCAGGTGCGTTCAAGACCGCGGTAAACAGTTTTCGATTCAGCTTCAGTCCTGCTTCATAGGTGGCTTGATCGATCCCTTCAGCGATGGAAAGAGCCCTGTTCTGTTCGAGAAGCAATTGATCGCCGCGAACCCCCGGGCCAGCGAGACTGATGGCGAAGGACATGGAACGGGCATCTTTCGGATCGGAATTGGCCGCCAATAGTTGGGCGATGATTGCACCTTCACTGTGACCGATGTAGCCGATTCGGTTTCCGATGAGATCCTGGGCGATCTCTCCCTTCTCAGTCTTGATCTGGAAGTGTTCCTCCGCTTCGCTGGCCAATTTGAAAACTTTTTGTGCCAATTTCATGTAATCGTAAGTGGTCGCGACATCCTGGTTTTTCAGGATGGGTGTTTCGCCAATCCCTGGGTCGTCGTAGCGGATGGTGGCGATTCCCTTGCGCGCCAAGTGATCTGCGATCACGCGAAATGGCTGGTGTCCAAAAATGGCAGAGTCTCGATCCTGGGTACCAGAGCCGGAGATCATGATGGCAACGGGGAAGGGACCATTTCCTTCCGGAACCGTAAGCGTGGCTCCGATGGGGCACCAACTCTCCGCATCGCCGCTCCAATGAAATTCCCGATACGGAAAGGGGGGTTGGGGAGTTTGCGGGCGTTGCGGTTTGCTGATTTCCTGTCGACGCTCCAATTTGAAGGGGAATTTCCCAGCCCCCTGCAACATGAGCCCTGCCAATTCGTTGCCGTCCTCGGAGAGGATAAGATCCAAAGTCAAAAAGATGGAAGGGGCGCACAATCGCAATCGGCGATCATCGATCTGATCGAAACGCTCGAATTGAATTTCATCGGGGCTCTGGTCGCTGCTGATCAGATAACCCCGGACCTGAGAACCCTCGGTGACCTCGAGGTTCAGAACCATACGCAATGAGATCAATTGGATGACCGCTTTGCCCTCGTAGAGTCCCGCCGCCTTTGCAGCCAGATCGGCTGATAGGGGAGTGCGGGGATCGGTGCGACTGAGTTCGAGGGGGATGCTGCTGCCGCGTTGATTCCAGGTTCCCCGAATCTTGCCCGTTTCAGAATCCAAGCGTGCTTCGCAGGTTGCTGCTGTCGAAGGGACCGAAATGGTGATCCCCCCTTCAGGTTTCACAGTCACCGTGGCTGCCAGCCCATAGGAGTTTTGTTGGGGGGAATCGACGCTGCCGGACCAGCCAGAATCCGTTTTTTCTTCGAGATGAAAAATTAACTCGATGGATCCGAGTGAGCCCTTCCAAGAGCCCTTCAGATCGGGGCCTGCAGAGAGAGTGTTTTCATTCAGCAAGACCCCCAACCCTGAACAGAAGAACACGGCGAGAATCTTGATATTCATGAAATCAGTCTCCAGTCGTCTTTTTGGAAGCTTTCTTTGTGATTTTCTTTTTGGTCGACTTTTTCTTGGCGGATTTCTTTTTGGCGGTCTTCTTTTTCGCCTTCTTCTTGGCGGTCTTCTTCTTTTTCTTTTTCCCTTTTTTGGCGTCGCGTTCCCGTTTCTCCAAGATGCGTTGGGCTGCTTCAGAAGAGCTCACTGTGGTTGGGTCCATGCCACTGGCGAGGGTTGCATTGGTTTCCCCGTCTGTGGCGTAGGGGCCAAATCGACCATCTTTGATTTGGATGGTTGCGCCATCCAATTCGACCACATTTTCAAAGGTCTGAATCGGCGGTTTGGCGGCAGCCCGGCCGCGGCGTTTCGGTTGTGACAGCAGGAAGCGGCAGCGAGCCTCATCGACGGTGAAAGGATCATCCCCATCTTCGAGGCTGCGCGTTTCCTTGCCCGCTTTCAGGTAGAGACCGTAACGGCCATTGAAGACGCGGATCTCTTCGCCTTCCACAGCAGTTCCCACCGGGCGCCCCTCTTTGAGAATGAGCAGTTGGATGGCGATCTCTGCAGTGACCGATTCCGGTTCCATGTTCGGCAGCAGAGAGGCAAATTCCGGTTTCTCCTCACTGTCAGTATCGCCGCGCTGGACGTAGGGACCAAAGCGCCCACTTTTGAGGAAGATCGGTTTACCAGTGGCGCTGCAATGGCCAAGAGGCTCATCCCTGCGAGCGCCCGCTTGCAATATTTCATCGATCTTGGCGGCATCCAATTCGTCGGGAGGCAATTCTTCAGGAATATTGCCGCGGACATCTCCCGCTTCCAGGTAGGGACCGTAGCGACCGACACGAAGAATCACATCCTCGTTCTGAAAGCGCACGGGATCCCCGCCGGCGTATGGCATCGGGAAGCGGCAGATCGCGGCCGGATCGATGACTTCCATGCCATTCTCAAGCAGTCCTTCGAGGCCCGCTTCGCCATTTCCTGCCCAAAACTTTTTCAGATACTCGCGTGTATTGAGTTGGCCTTGGGCGATGCCGTCGAGGTCATCTTCCATCCGCTTGGTGAAACCGTAGTCGATGATCTGGCTGAAGTGTTCCTCCATCAAACGCACGACAGCGAAGGCGGTCCAGGTCGGCACCAAAGCCTTGTTGCGGCGGAAGGAGTATTGGGCCGATTGTATGCGGTCGATGATGGAGGCGTAGGTACTTGGTCGTCCTATCCCGCGTTTTTCCATCTCTTTGACAAGGCCCGCTTCGGTGTAGCGTCCGATCGCCTGGGTGCGATGCTCTTCAGGATCGAGTTGTGAAAGAGAAACGCTGTCACCAACTTCGACTGCGGGCAACAGAGTTTCCTTGGTACCCGCAGGATCGGCGAGCATGAAGCCCTTATTGTCGATGACGGTGCCTCGGGCCTGATAGAGAGCAGTCTCTTCATGTTGCTCTTCGACCTCGACGATGACGGTCCTGCCAGTGGCCGGTTTCATCTGGCTGGCAACGGTGCGCTTCCAAATCAATTCGTAGAGGCGGGATTCGTCTTCACCGACTTTGGTGGAGACATCCTTGGGGTCGTCAAAATTGGATGGGCGGATCGGTTCGTGCTCACCACCGGCATTCTTGGAGAGGTGCTCAAAGTTTTTTGGAGCGTGTTCATCGGCTCCATACTTTTTCTGGATCAACGAGCCGATCTCCTGCATCGCTTCCGGGGCGAGGACGTAGTTGTCGGTTCGCACGTAGGTGATGAAGCCCTTTTGGAACAAGGCATTGGCGGCACGCATCGTTCGCGAGGGGGAGAATCCGAGTCGGTTTGAGGCCTCTTGCTGCATTCCACTGGTGATGAAGGGAATGGGGGGCTTGCGGGAGTATGGCTTTTCCTCCAGGGAGGAGATTTTGAAATCACTGTTTTCAAAACGTTTTTTGAGTTCTGTCGAGCGAGCCTCATCGAGGATCAGGCAGTCCGCAGACTCATTTTTTAATTTGCCGTCGTCACCGAAGTCTTTGCCCAAGGCGATGGATCGCCCACCCAAAGTCAGCAGTTTGGCAGAGAAGTTATCTTTGGATTTGGTTTCGAACTCGGCATCCATGTCCCAATAAACTGCAGGTACGAAACTGAGACGTTCCTTTTCTCGCTCCACCAACAGTCGGATGGCAACAGTCTGTACACGACCTGCGGAGAGACCTTGGGCTACCTTGCGCCACAACAGATTGGAAACGGGGTACCCATAGAGTCGGTCAACCATTCGCCTTGCTTCTTGGGCTTCGACGAGGAGAGAGTCCAACTCTTCCGGTTCAGCGATCGCCTTCTCCAGTGCACTCTTGGTGATCTGGCCGAGACGCAAGCGGCGGACGGGAAGACCCTTTTTTGGTTTGAGGACTTGCAGGAGATGCCAAGAGATGGCTTCCCCCTCCCGGTCTGCATCGGTTGCGAGATACAGTTCACTGGCCTCACGCATATGTTTGCGGATAGCGGTGACGGTCGACTTTTTGTCGTCGTCGAGGATGTAGATGGCTTCGAAATCGTTAGTGATTCCGGTGACCACTTGATTCTTTTTGTGCTCCTCGGGGACTTGACTCGCCTTCGAGGGGAGGTCGCGAATGTGCCCGACACTCGCTTCTACGACGAAGTCACCACCGAGGTATTTTTCGATGGTTTTGGCTTTGGTGGGTGATTCGACGATCACAAGCCGTTTTGCCATTCTTATCGGCCATCCTTTCGGGTCCCGCGACGGCACCGGAGCAACGTTTAATTACGGGTAACTTGTCGACGGGGGTTGTTGCAAGGGATCTTTTTCGCCGGGAGAGCATCGAAATTGGCAAATTCGGCGTGAATTCGCCGGATACTGCCCTTATACGGGGATGCAGGAAACCGCAGAAGAATTTTTGAGATGTCCAGGTTGGAGGCGAATTTGCCAGAACTTCCCGAGGTCGAAACGACTCGCAGAGGCATCGCCGAAAGAATTCGCGGGCTCCGAATTGAGTCGGTGGAGGTGCGACGTCCGCGGCTCCGACTGCCGATTCCGGAGGATCTCGCCGTGCGTCTGGAGGGAGCCGATTGGCAAGAGACGCGCCGGAGAGCCAAATTCCTGCTCTTGGATTCGACGCAGGGAACCTTGCTGATTCACCTGGGGATGTCAGGGAGTTTGCGCATCACCGATCGCACTCAAGATGTTCGCAAACATGATCATGTGATCTGGAACCTGCAGGGAGATCGACAGCTTCGCTACCACGACCCGCGCCGCTTCGGGATCGTCACTTGGGCCGAAAGTGCTGGAGAGCCCCATCCCCTGCTGCAGGACCTGGGTCCCGAGCCGATCGGAGGCATCTCTGCGCAGGATCTTGGAGAGCACCTCTATCAACAATCAAGGAGGCGCAAGAAGCGATTGCGAGACTTTCTTCTCGATGGTCACGTGGTCGCCGGTGTGGGCAACATCTATGCGAATGAGGCCGCATGGAGATCGGGGATTCGCCCCGATCGTTCCTGTGGGCGGATCTCTCTGGAACGCTATCGGCTCCTCGCAGAAGAAATCCAGAAGGTTCTGCAGATCGCTGTCGACAAGGGCGGAACTACACTGAGGGACTTTGTCGATCCTGAAGGAGAGCCCGGTTACTTCCAACATACCTTCGAGGTGTACGGACAGGAGGGTGAAGAGTGCTCCCGCTGCAGTCGACACATCGTCCGCAAAGTGATCTCCCAGCGATCCCTTTTCTTCTGCAGGGGTTGCCAAAGATAGTTTTCCCGTGACGGGTCCGCTTTCCCCCGCCCCTGCAGGGGCCTAAAATCGCCCTTTGCGAAGCCTGCAAATTGAGCAGGATATTTCCAGACCCCCCGGGTCCCGAATTCAAGGAGTCCATCCGTGGAAAAGATCAAGGTCGAGAATCCTGTCGTCGAACTCGATGGCGATGAGATGACCCGCATCATTTGGCAATTCATCAAGGATCGACTGATCCTTCCATACGTCGACGTAGAGTTGAAATATTTCGATCTCGGCATCCAGAAGCGCGATGAAACCGACGATCAGATCACCATCGATGCTGCAGAAGCGATCAAGGAGTACGGAGTCGGCGTCAAGTGCGCCACGATCACTCCCGATGAGGAGCGGGTGGAAGAGTTTGGCCTCAAAAAGATGTGGCGCTCTCCCAATGGCACCATTCGCAATATCCTCGGAGGTACTGTATTCCGTGAGCCGATCATCTGTGAAAACGTTCCTCGTCTCGTTCCCGGCTGGACTGAATCGATCGTCATCGGGAGACATGCCCACGGGGACCAGTACCGGGCAACCGACTTTTTGGTCCCTGGAGCGGGCAAGCTGACGATGACTTTCACCCCCGAAGATGACGGTGACCCGATGAATTTCGACGTGATGGAGTTTGATGCTCCCGGGATCGCCATGGGGATGTACAACCTGGATGAATCGATCCGCGGCTTCGCCCGCGCATGCATGAACTACGGCTTGCAGCGCAAGTGGCCCGTCTATCTGTCGACAAAGAACACCATCCTCAAAGCCTACGATGGACGCTTCAAGGATCTGTTCCAGGAGGTGTTCGATAGCGAGTTCAAGGCGGCTTTTGAAGATGCCGGAATCGAATATGAGCATCGTTTGATCGACGACATGGTCGCCTGTGCCATGAAGTGGTCTGGCGGATTCGTGTGGGCGTGCAAAAATTACGACGGTGACGTGCAGTCTGACACCGTGGCCCAGGGATTCGGATCGCTGGGTTTGATGACCAGTGTATTGATGACCCCCGATGGCAACACCGTCGAGGCAGAGGCGGCGCATGGAACGGTGACCCGCCACTACCGTCAGCACCAGAAGGGGTTGCCGACCTCGACCAATCCCATCGCAAGCATCTTTGCGTGGACCCGTGGATTCGCCCATCGTGCGCGCATCGATGGCAATGACGCATTGAAACAGTTTGCCGAAGATCTGGAAGCGGTCTGCATCGAGACGGTCGAAGCGGGACACATGACCAAGGACCTTGCATTGCTGGTGGGTGGGGATACCCCCTTCATGACCACTGAGGAATTCCTCGCCAAATTGGACGAAAACCTGCAGGCCAAGATAGGCCACGCTTCCTGATCGAAGGAAATCGGCCTCGGCTCCCCTCATTGGAGTTGAGGTCGATTCTCTTTCCTCGGGGGCAGGAGGTGATGTGATTCACTATACCGACCTGCACACTGAGGGTGAGCCGACCCGGGTGATCACCTCGGGCTTTCCAGATCTGGGAACAGGATCGATTCTCCAACGCAGTGAGATGATGACGAAAAATTTCAGCGACCTGTGTTCGGGAATCGTGCGTGAACCACGGGGTCATGAGGCGATGGTTGCGGCGCTCCTTCTGGAGCCTGCAGACAAAAGTTGTGATCACGGTGTGATCTTCTTCAATAATGTTGGCTCCCTTGGGATGTGTGGTCACGGCACCATGGGTGTCGTCCGTGCATTGAGGGATCAGGGGTTCATGGGTTCCGACACTGTGACCTTCGAAACCCCCGCCGGAAATGTCGATGCCGCCATCGATGAAGCGGGGCGTATCTCGGTCGTCAACGTGGAGAGCTATTGCTATCGCCGGCAGGTGGAAGTGGAACTCTCCTCAGGCCAAAAGGTGATCGGGGATATCGCCTGGGGAGGGAATTGGTTTTTCCTCACAGGGTCGAACGGGTGGCCTCTCGACGTGAGAGAATCGCCGATCCTCATCGATTTTGCATCAGAGATTCGGGTTGCGCTGGAATCGAACGGAATCTGCGGTGAAGGCGGAGCTCCCATCGACCATGTCGAATTGCACGAGAGCCTTCAAGGTGGGCAACAGGGAGTTCGCAGTTTCGTGATGTGTCCAGGAATGGAATGGGATCGATCACCCTGCGGGACAGGTGCCAGCGCCACCGTGGCATCGATGGCAGATCAACAACTCATCAGCCCCGGGGAAACTTGGATTCAGGAGAGCATTCTGGGAGGCCGGTTTGAAGTCACATATGAGTTGGGGGAAAGAGGAATCATTCCGACGATCAGCGGCAGGGCCTGGCCCTGTTCACGGGGTGAGTTGATCTTCGAAGAGGATGATCCTTTTCGCAGTGGATTCCCACGCTAGAGCGGGGCGTATCAGGCAGGTAGGCTCGGGGTGTTGAGGGCTTCAAGGAAGGGGAGACAATGTTGAGCATCGCCATCGATGCGACCGCCGCATGTACTCCGAAGCCCACCGGGATCGGCAGGTACACGGAAGGTTTGACCTCAGCACTTTCTCGTCGGAATCTGTCTCTGCAGATCGGTACACGTTGTTCCCACTTTCACCTCCGACAGCATCGATTGAGGGTGGAACGATCGCGTAGATTCTGGATCCAGGAACCACTTTGGCCGCTGACACGATCGGCAGATGTGATTCATGTCACGGACTCCCGTGTTCCCCGATGGCCACTTCTCAATTCGAGGATTCCCACCGTCGCAACACTTCATGATGTGTTTCACATTCTTCCGGGATTGACACGGGGTGAACAGTTCGCCACAGAAGAGTTTTCCCGCAAGAAAATTGACAGGTACCGGGCGATCGCCCGCGATTGCGAACGCATCATCGCTGTCAGCGAGACGACGAGAGATGATTTTCTCAAGCATGTGGACTGTGATCCCGAGAAAGTGGATGTGGTCCACCATGGCATCGATAAAAATTTCATGACTGATGCTGCCGATGATATTCAGCTTCTGGAAGAGACGGGTATCCCTGCAGGAGGAATCCTCTACGTCGGAGATTTTTCTCAGCGCAAAAATCTCGATGGAATCGTGGCAGGATTTCTTGAGGCGGATTTGGACAAGGACATTCCACTGGTTCTGGTGGGAGAATCCTCCTACGGGTCCGGTGACCTGGAGAACATGATCCCCAGCACCGATCGGAACAGGATCAAACGCTTCGGTTGGAAGGACCAAAGAGCTCTGTCTGCGATCTATCGCAACTCCAGAGCATTGCTCTTCTGTACCCACTATGAGGGATTTGGTCTCCCCATTCTTGAAGCCTTGGCTTGCGCAATCCCCGTGGTGATTTCGAGCAGGGGTGCCGCACCCGAAGTTGCCGGAGGACATGGTCATCGCTGTGACGCGGAGGATTCTGCATCGATTGCTGCTGCATTGCGTACTGCACTCGGGACCACTGAAGAGGATTGTCAGATGGGAAGAGAATACGCGCGCAGATTTACGTGGGATCGTTGCGCAGAGAAGACCGAAGCGGTGTATCAAAATGCGCTGGGAGCAATCTGATGGGGCGTCAACGAGTGATCGTTCTTGGAGCAGGGATCGCGGGTGTCAGTTGCGCCAGGGAATTTGCCCGCCGCGGGATCCATGTTTCACTGATCGAATCGGGACCTGCACCCGGAGTGCAGGGTGCCACCGCTGCGGGCATGGGGCACATCGTCGTCAATGACGGAGATCCCGAACTCTTGAAACTGTGTCTTCGTGGACGACAAATTTGGCGACAGGATCTTGCAGAGGAGAAAGGTGACAGTGGCTATTGGCGCAGTGGCACCTTGTGGGTTGCAGAGGATGATCAGCAGATCACAACACTTCGTGGAGCCCTCGGCAGACTTCAGGGAGCAGGAGTGGAGTGCGAATTGGTCGACTCTGCCAGGCTCATCGAAGTGGAACCTGCGCTTGCTCGCGATTTGGCGGGTGGGCTGCGGATTCCCCACGACGGTGTCGTCTATGCCCCGCGGGTGACCACCGATATCTGGAAGCAGATGGACACAATAGACAGTCACTTTAACTGTGCTGTTGAAGAGATCGGGGACGGGAGGGTCGTTCTTGGGAACGGTGCAGTCTTCGAAGGAGATGCAGTCGTCGTTGCCACCGGCGTTTCTCTCCTCGACCAACTGTCGAAAGCTGCAGGCGAGTGGGCTCGCCAATTTCCTATCTTTCCCAGGGAAGGTCATCTGGCGATCACTGCCCGGGGAACACGTATTCTCAATCACCATGTGGTGGAAGCCGGTTATCAACAGGGAGCGCACCATGTAGCGGAGGAAGCGGTTGCCTGCGCAATTCTCCCACGACAAACCGATCAACTCTGTCTCGGATCATCGCGAAGGTCGCGCCGGGCAGGGCCTGTCGATCCTGCCCTCTTGCAGCGAATCATCGATCGTTGTGAAAGATTTGTTCCCGGAGTGAGTTCCCTTCCCATCGTGCGCTCGTGGACCGGAGCGCGGGCAGCGACAAAAGACGGAAAACCGCTGATCGGTCCGGTACCAGGACTGAGCCGAACCTGGTTGTTGGGTGGATTTGAAGGTTTGGGAATTACCCAGGCACCCGCTGCCGCCGAACTCCTTTGTCAGCGGATCCTGGGCGAGACCTGCACCCTCGATCCGCGACCTTGGGATCCGGGACGATTGCGCATGCCCGTGGCGAGGAGATCCCATGCCTGATCAGGTACGCATCCAGGTCGATGGAGTTTCCATCAGGGCTGAGGAAGGGCAGACGGTGGCAGCGGCGTTGATGATGGCTGGCTTGCCTGCGTTGCGCCGGTCCCCCTCGGGAGATGCGCGGGGAGCACTCTGCGCCATGGGTTCTTGCCACGAGTGTCGGGCAACAGTGGATGGAGTCCGGGGTGTCAAGACTTGCATGATCGCCGTGAAAGATGGTCTTCGCATCGACAGGGATCAGACCCTCGGGGTGCACGCACTGGAGAAAGCATCGGTTCAGCAGGAACGGCGGGTAGAAACTGATCTCGTGGTGATCGGTGCAGGGCCCGCAGGATTGGCGGCGGCCTGTGGAGCTGCGGAATTGGGACTCTCGGTGATCGTCGTCGACGAATCGGTCCGCCCCGGTGGGCGTATTTGGAGTTATCGTTCCGAGCCTCCAGCGGCTGCCAGAAGTTGGTTGGAGAGGGCCCGCCTTGCGGGTGTTCGACGATTGCAGGGCTACAGCGTTTACCGGGGACAGCCCGGTGAGTTGGAAGTTTCACGGGTGACCGATGGTCAGCGTGTGAGGGTCAGCTGCAAAAGGATCGTTGTAGCAACCGGTGCCCGTGAGAAATTTTTGCCCTTTCCCGGTTGGACCCTTCCCGGTGTGGTCGGAGCAGGAGCATTGCAATCGTTGATCAAGGGTGGACTTGAGGTTCGTGGTCGCAAAATTCTGGTCGCAGGCTCGGGTCCTTTGCTGTTGGCGGTAGCGCGATTGGCGCATGAGTCCGGTGCTGAGGTCATCCTTGCAGAGCAAGCGTCACTGACCGATCGAAGTGGTCTCGTCATTCCATTGCTGCTCTCTCCATCCCGTTGGAGGTCGGCTTTGGATCTGTGGCGATCTCTCGATGGAGTGGAGCGTCATTCCGCAAGTTGGGTGACACATGCATTGGGGAAAGAGCGGGTCGAAGAGGTGGTGCTGAGGACTCCCGGGGGGAACCGCAAGATCTCCGTCGATGGTCTGGCAGTCGGCTACGGCTTGCTTCCAGAGTCGAGGGTGGCAGCAGGTCTCGGATGTCGTCTCGATGAGGGTGGAGCCGTTCGGGTCAATGAACTTCAACAGAGTTCGGTGGAAGGCATCCTGTGTGCAGGTGAGTTGACCGGAATCTCCGGAAATGAGGCCGCAATTGATGAAGGATTGGTCGCCGGAATCGTCGCCGCCGGTCGCACTCCGCGCTCGAACTTGCTGGCGCGTGTGCGGCGCCATCGATTTTGGGGTCAGGCACTGGAGTCCTCCCATCCTCTCCGGGAAGAGGTCCTGCAACTGGCAGGAGAGAAAGAAATCCTGTGTCGCTGTGAGGATGTTTGCGTGGGAGATCTGTCAGAGGTGACCTCATTTCGTCAAGCACGCCTGATTCACAGAGTCGGCATGGGCCTGTGTCAGGGGAGAGTCTGTGAGTCCTCTCCGGTCTGTCAGGCGTTGTCCGGATCCGATACGATCCGACCTCCATGGACAGTGGTTCCTTCTGGAGTGGAGACCCGGATTTCTGCGGACGGGTAACCTGAATGATCTATCGTAACTGTCCCAATGCCGGCACCGGGGAGAGGAGAGCAACATCGATCGCAAAGCACTCACTCTTCTGGTAGCCCTGGCACTGATTGCTGCACTGTTGTCCACACTCTGGAGTCGTGCCTTCGATGCAGATTCTCCGGCGATCAAGGGGCAAGGGATTGCTTCACTTGCACCATCGATCACCGCCACACTGCTGGCACTCGATGGTCATCAACGCCTGCAGTTGATCAGTGATTTCTGTCCACCGGTCAGTGATCTACCCCGGGGCGGAACCGCCCTCTCTCCCGACCTCGAGAGGATACTGCGATCGGGCGCAAAAATTCTCCTCGCCCGGGAAGCAGCGGGGGTTCCGGTGGATGCCCTCGGCAGGGTCGGGGTACCGGTGGTGCTTCCATGGTCCAATGTGGATGATTTGTGTTATAGCATCGAAAAATTGGGAGAGATCAGTGGGGCACGAGAGCGAGCGCAGGAGTTGGTACATGAGATGAAGTCCGGTTTGATCGCGCGGGATACCCATCAATCTCCCAGGATTCTTTTGGTGATCGGAGGAGCGCTCGATCGCAGTGGCGGCCCCTGGGTGATTCGTGATGACTCTCTTCACGGCCAGGTTCTGAGAGCGGCGGGATATCGCAATGCACTCACCGCTGATCTGCCGGGGACGCCGAGGATCTCCATGGAAACCCTGATTGAGATCGATCCCGATGCCATCATCCATCTCGTTCCCGCATGGGAGGATCCCGTGTCCGGGAGAGAAGCTGTGCTCGACTCCTATACCGGCATTCCCGGTATGAAAGCGGTGGCTGGGGGGGCCATCGGCACGATTCATGATCCTGCCATTCTCGATGAAGGACCGGGGCTGCTGGCCCTGGTAGAGCAGTTGCGGAAGGCCATCGATCTGCTTCCCATGGAGTCCTCGGAGGCTCGCCGATGAGTTCCGATGAGAGGAATCCTGATCAATGGTTGAGAATCGAAAAGATGACCGTTTGTCGCGGCGACAAGAAAGTGCTGAAGGAAATCGATCTCGCCATCGGCAGCGGTGAATTGGTTGCCATCGTCGGTGCCAACGGATCAGGGAAGTCGACCTTGCTCGCCACTCTCCTCGGTCAGGTATCGCCGTCTTCGGGGACGATTCGCACGGATGGCACGGATCTCTCAAGTCTTCGTGAAATTGACAGGGCCAGTCTCTTCGCATGGTTGCCCCAAGAGAGTTCGGTCGCAGAACCATTGTTGGTGGAAGAAGTCGTGGCAGCGGCGCGCTATCACTTTGACGAACCGCGGCACACCTCTCTCAAAGAAGCGCGAGAAGCACTTCGACAGAGTGGTGCCGGTGAGTTGATGCATCGATGGTGGAACGAATTGTCGGGTGGAGAAAGGCAACGCGTCGAATTGGCTGCACTAAGGGCACAATCCGCCAAGGCGTGGCTTCTCGATGAACCCGCCAATCACCTCGACCCGGTGTGGAGGAGCCGGCTTCTCGATGATCTGCAGAAGCGGGTATTGGCGGGGCAGACGGTGGTCGTGGTTCTCCACGACATCGGTTTGATCGATGAAATGGATCAGGTTCAACCGCGGGTGGTCGCCCTCGCCGGAGGCAGACTCGTTTACGACGGAGCCGATCCCGCTGATCTGGGAGATGACTGGCAGCAACAGATCTATTCAGCGGATGAATCGCAATCAGAACTCGCCAACTCGCAAAGGGGAAAGAAGCCGTGGGGAATGGCCCAACTGGGATTGTGGGCGTTGCTGACTCTGTTCCTGGGAATCATCACTGCCTGGATCGGAGCACCCCTGGAAGGGGAGTTGGGGCAGAAGATTCTTGCGGAGTTGCGCATACCGCGAGCGCTCTCGGGGATGGTACTGGGTGCGGTCCTCGCTGGTGCGGGTGCGGTTCTGCAGATCTTGTTGCAAAACCCGCTGGCAACTCCGGGAACGGTGGGGACCACGGCGGGCGCAGCTCTCGGTGTCATTCTTGCATTGCTCTTCGGTGCAGGAGCAGAGGGGTGGGGGATTCCCCTGTTGCCCCTCGCCGCATTTGCGGGTGCTTTGTCGGTGACCTCTGTGGTCGTCATGGTCGCTGCGCGCAACCAAACCCGTACTGAAGATGTGCTCCTCGCAGGGATCGCACTGACACTGATGACCGGTGCCGTTTCTTCCGCACTCCGCCTCGGCTTCGATCAGGTGATGGCATTGGATGCATTGCGCTGGTCACTGGGGAGCTTGACCCTCATCGGATTCGATCGACTGTGGCTTGCGTTGCCATTTTTGGTGATCTCCATCATTGGAATGCTCACCCTGATGCGCCCCCTGGATGTCTTGGTGACCGGCGCAGATCGGGCCCGATCAAGGGGGGTCAACGTTCCGAGGGTTCGGACCCTTGGCGTCGGTCTGGCGTCCTTGGGTGTCGCCGCCGGGGTCGCGATGGCGGGCCCCATCGCTTTTGTCGGACTTGTTTGCCCCCACATCATGAGATTGCTCGGAGGGGGTCAACCTCGATTTTTGGTACCCGCCTCGATGCTGCTTGGTGTCGCCTTCCTGCCCCTCTGTGACAGTCTCGGCAGGGTGTTGTCGGCTCAACGAGAGGTTCCGGTGGGAGTGATCACGGCAGCGATCGGTGCACCGGTGCTGTTCCTGCTGGTGTTGCGGAGATCCCGTCGCAGCTGAATCTGATTGTCAGCGGATGGGTGGCCGTTGCCACCACCACAGATCATCATGAGACCGATTCAACTACCGCGGGAAAGGACTCCCCATGGACTCTGAATTGCAATGGCGATGGGCGGGAGTGATGCCCGCGATCACGACCCCCTTTGACGATGCCGGGGAAGTGGATTACGCCTTCCTTGCAGAACATGCGGTGTGGCTCGTCGATCATGGTGCAAGCGGCATCATCCCCTGTGGATCCCTCGGGGAGGGCGCGACCCTTTCCATCGATGAAAAGCAGCGGGTGATCGATACCTGTGTGCGCGCTGTGGGACATCGGGTACCGGTGATTCCCGGGATCGCAGCGGCTTCGACCCGCGAGGCGGGAAGATTGGCGGCAGCCGCTTCGGTGATGGGAGCCAGCGGACTGATGGTCTTGCCACCCTACATTCACAAAGGGCCCTTTTACGAAATGGAAGCCCATGTCGAAGCGGTGATCGCTGCAACCGACTTGCCGTGCATGCTGTACAACAATCCGGTTGCTTACGGCATCGACTTTCCCCCCGGCTGGATCGCCGATCTCGCCGATCGCCAGGAGCGCTTGGTTGCGGTCAAGGATTCGAGCGGTGATGCACGCCGGATCACAGCGGTGCGCTCTTTGGTGGGAGATCGCCTCGCACTCTTCGCCGGTCTCGATGACATGGTCGTTGAGGCGGTGCGACAGGGAGCGGTGGGTTGGGTTGCAGGTCTCGTCAACGCTTTGCCCGCTGAATCAGTCATGCTTTTTGACAAGGCCGTGGATGGTCTCGAAGATCGCAGCAGTGCCCTCGAAGCGGATGAGATTTATCGGTGGTTCCTTCCCCTGTTGCGTCTCGATTGTGTTCCCGAGTTTGTGCAGTTGATCAAACTGGTGCAACAGGAGGTACAGCGCGGCTCGGAGACGTTGCGATCTCCGAGGATGCCGGTCGCCGGTGCATTGCGTGAGGGAGCCCTGGCAGTCATCCGGGACGCTCTGCAAAAGCGTCCTGCGGTTCTTGAAGGAGAGAAGTGATGTTGGAAGGGATCCACTGGATCGCCGGAGAAAAAGTTCCGGGATCGAATCTGTTTCATGCCCACAATCCTGCCACCGGTGAAAAGTTGCAACCGGGATTCCCGGAAGCTTCCAGCGATCAGATCGATGCTGCCGTATCAGCAGCACGGGAAGTGCATGAGCAGCGTTTCCTTTTTCCGGCAGAGATGAGAGTTCGATTGTTGCAATCGATGGCGCGCAATCTGCAGGAGATGCTGCCGATGATTCAGCAGGTGGGTGTGCTCGAAACCGGGTTACCCGCAGGTCGTTTTGAAGCGGAGATGGGCAGGACTTGCTCTCAGTTGTTGCAGTTTGCGGAAACGGTTTCTACAGGCCAATTTCGTGAGCAGATACTTCAGAGTGCGGATCCCGATCGGTCGCCCTTGCCGAGACCGGATCTGAGGCGGCGGATGATTCCGCTGGGGCCCATCGCCGTGTTCGGAGCGAGCAATTTCCCGTTGGCATTCGGAGTTGCGGGGGGAGATACCGCCAGCGCATTTGCTGCCGGTTGTCCTGTCATCGTCAAAGGTCACCCCGCACACCCAGGGGTTTGCGAACTGGTGGGAGGAGCGATCTCATCTGCGGTGAAGGAAGCGGGATTGCCTGGAGGTACCTTCAGTTTGATTCACGGTGAATCCTTCGATGTGGGTGTGGGGCTGACATCACATCCGGGAATTTCAGCGGTTGGTTTCACCGGGTCGCAGGCGGGAGGGCTTTCCCTGTGGAGGGTTGCGGCGCAAAGAGAGATTCCCATTCCCGTATTTGCAGAGATGGGCAGTGCCAATCCGGTATTCGTTTTGCCGGGCGCCATCGCTGAGAGAGGGGATGAAATTGCTGCCGGGTTGGCGGCGAGTGTTCTTCTTGGTGTAGGGCAGTTTTGCACGTGCCCGGGAATATTGGTTCTGGTTCGTGATGAAAACAGTGAGGCTTTCAAGGCCGCGCTTTCCAGGGAGTTGTTCCAAGGACCCGCCGGAACGATGCTCCACCAGGGGATCCATGCAGGTTATCAAAAGGGCCTCGAAGAAATCGCCCAACGCAATGGTGTGCAATTGGTTGGCAAGGGTCCTGCGAGTTCCGGAACTTGTGATGCCGAAGCAGGATTGCTGGCAGCAGATGCCCACAGATTTATCGAAGACAGGCAACTGCAGGCGGAGATCTTCGGTCCCAGTACCTTGTTGGTGGAGTGTGATGATCTGCAACAACTCCACAGGGTCGCTTCTGTTCTCGAAGGTCAATTGACAGCGACAATCCACTCCACCGAAACGGAACTGGCGGATCACCTGTCGTTGCTCGACCGTCTGGAGGATCGGGTGGGGCGAATTATCTTCAACGGCTTTCCTACCGGTGTCGAAGTCGGAGAAGCGATGCAGCACGGCGGACCATGGCCAGCGACGACCGATTCCCGATGGACTTCTGTGGGGATGGCAGCGTTAGAGCGATTCCAGAGACCGGTTTGTTGGCAGGGCTTCCCCGAGGCGTTGTTGCCGCAAGATGTACTCCCTGAAACGAATCCGAATGGTTCATTCAGAATCGATGGGGAATGGCGCGGGGGATCTGCCAGTTGAATCAATCGGTGGGCACATGGTTGCTTCTGAGTGTCGGGATCCTCGGGATTTCGACGTCGACGTTGTGGATTCGTCTGGCGACCGCAGACGCAGAAATGGACGAAGTTCAACTGGCATTTTTGCGACTTGCCCTTGCCATTCCTGTGTTGCTGATCCTGTCGTTGCGGGAGAAAAAGGTCCCACTCCATCGCTGTGGAAAGGCCGTGATCATCGCCGGTGCTTGCCTGGCGCTGCACTTCGGCGCATGGATGGCCTCGCTGGCGTATCTCTCAGTTGCCACCTCAGTTGTTCTCGTCTATCTCCATCCCGTCATCATCTACGCCATCGAAGTGACCCGGGGCACTGCGCGCTTTGAATGGTCGAAGATGTTTGGAGTATTGCTGACTCTCACCGGCACGACGGTGCTCGCCTGGTTTGCTGACGAAGATGGAAACCCTGCGATCGCCGATCAAAAACTGTGGGGAATGCTCCTCTCTGTAATCGGATCCCTCGCTTTCGTCGGCTACCTGTTGGCAGGAAGAACCGCGACCCAGAAGATGCCGACTGTGACCTATGCATCGAGGGCGTACTCTGTCGCAGCCATAGGATTGCTGTTGTGGATACTGGTGATGGGCGAGGCAGTGGTGCCGCAGACTCCAACCGGTTGGTTCTTCGCAGGATTGCTTGCGCTGTTCCCGACGCTGTTGGGACATACGCCCCTGAATGCTGCGCTGAAGCGATTGCCTCCGACGGTGGTTTCGACCACATATCTTGGAGAGATGGCGGGTGCACCACTATTGGTGTGGCTCGTCATTCAGGAGGCACCGCCAGCATCCTTTTGGATTGGGGGGCCCATGGTGATCGCCGGGATCATGTTGGTGGCGTGGAGGAGTGAATCTGCAATCGAATCTGCTGAAGAGGGTGACGCGGATGTCTAATATTTTCGATCTGACGTAAGGACTCCCAGGAACAGCAATATTATCAAACTGATAGCCAGGGCCTCATTAGTCGGCATCCAATAAAACACTAAGCCCATCGGCAATCCTGCGATCACGATCGATACGATGAGTTTCTGATAACCATTTTTTCGGGTCTTTTCCTCCTCAGAGAAGCCATCTCCCAAGTCCACGGATTGGTAATCAATCTCATTGGGATCTCCCCAGCCGGTATCGAAATCACTGCCGCATTCGCGACAGGCGAGGCGGCCATCGGCAACCTCTGCACCGCAATGGGGGCAGTCTTCCATGACTCTATCCCTTCAAAAAAAATCCGTGGCCACCTGATCGGGTGACCACGGATGATGCTGGGTCAGCATGCCATATACAACTGGGATCTCTACTGGACTTTGCTGGCGGCCTCAACGTTGACGGCGATTTTCCCATCGGCGTCAAGAGACACATGAACAGTCCCACCGTACTTGAGATTACCATCAATGATCAAATCGGCGATGCGGTCCTGCAATTTGTCTTCCAGGGTTCTGCGCAAGCCACGTGCTCCGGTGGTCGGGCCTGCACTCGCTTCGACGAGGAAAGTCTTGGCGGCATCCTCGATCTGGATTGAAAGTTTAAGATCGGCGATGCGCGATTCCAGTTTCGCCACTTCGAGGTCGAGAATCTCTGTCAGGTCCTCCTGATCCAGTTCATCGAAGACGACCACTTCATCAACCCTGTTGAGGAACTCGGGACGGAAGTAAGTATTCACCGCATCCAAAACAGCTTTTCTTGATGCTTCGTTGTTGTTGCCTTCCGCCTCCGTGAATCCCAGAGAGGCTTTGCTCTCTGCCTCCCGAACTCCGAGATTGGAAGTGAAGATCACGATGGTGTTCTTGAAGTCAACCTTGCGGCCGAATGCGTCTGTGAGGCGACCCTCTTCGAGAACCTGAAGCAGCGTGTTGGTGATGTCAGTGTGTGCTTTTTCAATCTCATCGAACAGCACCACCATGTAGGGCTTGCGACGTACCTTTTCGGTGAGCAATCCACCTTCATCGTATCCCACATATCCCGGAGGTGATCCGATCAAACGGGAGATGGAGTGCTTCTCTGCGTACTCGGACATATCGATGCTAAGGATGGCATCTTCCGTGCCGAAGAGGAACTTGGCGAGAGACTTGGCGACCAAGGTCTTGCCGACACCGGTTGGGCCGACGAAGACGAAAGAACCCATCGGTCGCTGTGGATCACGCAGTCCCGCTCGTGCCCGGCGAATTGCCCGGCTGATGGAGTGGACTGCATGGTCCTGGCTGACCACATCCTCATGAAGCGTGTCCTCCATCTTGCGAAGGCGCGCAGCTTCCTCTTCCTGAAGATTTTGGATGGGAACACCGGTCATTTCTGCGACGGTGCGAGCAATGCTGTTTGCATCGACTTGTCCATCGACTTCCTTGGAGCTGGCCTTCCATTCAAAGATCATTTGCTCTTTGTAGTTCTTGCGGCTTTCAAGATTGTCGCGAATCTGTGCGGCGAGTTCAAAATCTTGTGAAAAGACCGCTTCATTTTTATCTTGCTGCAACTGATCGATCTCGTCTTCGATCTCTGTGAGATCGGGGGGACGTGTGGTGCGCTGCAAGCGTTCACAGGAACAGGCCTCATCGAGAACGTCGATGGCCTTGTCGGGAAGGAACCGATTGGAGATGTAGCGGATCGACAGATCTACACTCGCCTCCAGGGCTTCATCTGTAATCTGTACCCGGTGGTGCGCTTCGAAGGTATCGCGAAGACCAAAGAGGATTTCGAGGGCGTCATCTCTGCTTGGGGGATCAACGATGATCGGTTGGAAGCGACGTTCCATGGCGCCGTCTTTTTCGATGTGCTTGCGGTATTCATCCAGGGTGGTGGCACCGATGCACTGGATCTCACCCCTGGAGAGAGCGGGCTTGAGGATGTTGGAAGCGTCGAGACTCGACTCGGAAGCTCCGGCACCCATGATGGTGTGGAGTTCATCGACAAAGAGGATCACATTTCCAGACTCGGATATCTCCTTGATGATCGCCTTGATGCGCTTCTCAAACTCTCCTCGGTATTTGGTACCGGCGAGGAGTGATGCGAGATCCAAAGAGACGACGCGTTTGCGAGAGAGCACCTCGGGCACAGCACTTTGAGCGATGCGCTGGGCGAGACCCTCGACGATCGCAGTCTTGCCGACACCCGGCTCACCCATCACCACGGGGTTATTTTTGGTTTTGCGCGATAGGATCTGGATGATCCGCTCGATCTCCTTGTGACGGCCGATGACCGGGTCAAGGCGATTCTGTGCGGCGATGGCAGTCAGATCGACGCCGTTAGAATCCAACGTCGGAGTTGCAATTCCGGATCTCTTGACGGCTGCTCCCTGTGAACTGTCCACATCTCCTCCAAGCATTCTCTGAATGACGTTTTGAAGTCTGTCTTT
>CAYRAM010000011.1:0-40779 GCA_964422295.1 uncultured Planctomycetia bacterium
GGTAGCCGCGGTTCCCCTGGGTCAATTTGACGGCACGGGAGGGGGGTAGACTGGAGACGCCATCGCGGAAGACCTGGACCTGTTGGCGGCGACTCCCGGTCAGCTCGACCGTGCGATTGCGCGCAAGGATTCGCGCCCGCTCCGAGAGGATTCGGTAAGGCCCTCCACGCAGGTCGACGGCCCCCCAAGCGAGGGCTTCATGGGCGCGGATCGTCGGGTCTTCGGCATCTTCTCGCAGCACCAGCAACAGTTCGTCGGAGCGCAGATCTACCTTTCCCGGAGCGTCACGGCGGTCTCCTTCGAGGTGGATCACGGCACTGAGAACCGAGGAGAGGAGCGCCTCCAGCCTCTCAGGGGCGTTCTTCTTCGGGTCTGTCGTTCTCACCAAAACCACTTCCCGGGCAACGATTTCATCCTTGGGCTCGGTTCCCCTGTGGAAGGTCTGAAGGCCCTGGCCGTCCTCTGAGGTGAGGCTCAGGCGCTGCTGAGCGATATCCCAATGGAACACTTCGCCGCGGAACTCCAGGGCATTCTGGGGCTGTGACAAGGTGATTCCCCCGGTGCCGCGCACCGATCGAAGGGTGGGAGGGTCGTGGTCGAAATCGACCTCCGCTTCGATATTTCGGGCATCCAGAGTCCACGACATCGGCTCCCCGGAGAGTTCTCCTCGCTGCCCCGGTTTGCTTGCCAGGTAGATCTTCGTCTGCGCCTCTCCGGTCAGGGTCACCCGCGACTCGTCGCGATCGATGGTGATGGCACTGGCCTCGATGGAGCCCGGTGATTTTTCGGCGGAGGAGACCTCGACCCGTTGTCTGCCCGGACCCTGGAAGCGGAACTGGTTGCCGCCGACATCCCACAAAAATTCATCGCCTTCGGCGCGCAGGTTGTCGTGTTCAATTTTGACGGGACGATCGGTCACCCCGAAGGCGTGGGCGGATGCGATTTCGCCCCAGCGGGGGGGGGCATCGGCACTTTCCGCAGCCCCGACTTCATCTTCCAATCGGTGAAATTGAACGACCACTTCGGTGCAATCGAGAGCCAGTTCGCGATCAACCGAATCGGGCCCATCTGCTCTCAGAAGCCCTTCAACGGCACCTTTTCCACGGGCCTGGCCGTCACGGGATGAGAGCTCTAGAACCTCGGCAATCAATCGGATTCGATCTCCCATGGTGATCTGCTGTCTGCCTGATCCGGTCAATTCGAGGAGTCCTTCTTGCCCTCGCCACTGGAGTATTTCGGCTCTCACGGTGAGCGGCTCATCGCCATCAATCTGCATGGTGATGGGCTCTATCTCACCGGTTGCATGGAGGCTTTCCAGACGCTGCTGGGAATCCCAGGTGAGTGCGAGTTGGCTGGCATGAACCTCGCCCCGTGATCCGGGACCGAACCAATCGTTCGCATCTTCCGTTGGGCCTTGCGGCCACTCGACCATCGAAGCGCGGACATCACCGAGGAAGGTGAGCCGCGGTGAGTTGTCGATGAATGCCACCGTGTCTGCAGAGATGCGATTCTCACCCTCGGAAAATGTGGCGCGGCTGCGTTCCCCGGAAACGACCTCCAGTTGGCGACGCTGGGCGTTCCAAACCAGCGCTTCACCGCGGATCGAGGCACCCCCTTCCCGCTGCTCATGGACGACCACCGGCTGCCCCGGTTGACCGATGGCGCGCAGTGTTTCGAGGCTGCCGTCGCTAAAATCAAAAGTGGCTGTTTTGGCCTCTACTGCCCATTCATGGCCGCCTTCCGGACCCAAGGGCTCCGAGGATCCGGTCGCGGGGCCATTCAGGGAGCCGCGGATTCCACCTTCGAGAACGCAGCTGGAAGCTCCCGTCAGCACCCTTGCCCGAGCTGCCGAAAAGCGACCCGCGGGGTGAATGATGACCACGTCATCGGTGAGTTCAACGTGGTCTGCACCGTCCTTCCATTGCAGATGATTTCCTTCGATGCGGGTGTGCTCATCGATAAAAACAGTGATGGGATTTTCTCGCGCCTGCGATCGAATGCTGAGTAACCGACGACTGACAGGATCAAGTTCCATGTCGAGATAATCGGTGGCGATGTGACGCGGGGGGACCTCCACTTGCGGATCGAAGGGGGAAGCTGCGCTGACTTCAAAGATCTTCACACCGCCGTCGAAGCGTGCCCCTCGCCCTTCCCGTCCGAGGACCATCGGTCCCTGGCAGAGGATGCGTACTTGATCATCGGTGCCCTCCCCGGGCTCTTCGATGAAGGGCCCGCTGCCGTCTGCAGTGAGCCCCATCAAGATCGGTGGAGAGAGGGTGAGTTGCTCCAGTCCGGAGCTTGATCCGACATTTCCGCGGAACCCGGTGTTTCCCCGTAACTCCAGTTCTGGCCATATCATACGAACGCGGGATTGGCCCTCCAAGAGAACGTCTTCACCATCTGTCCAGGAGATTTCGATATCGCTGGTTTCCAGCCTCGGCGACCCTCCGGCGCCGACGGCAAACAGCTCTCCTTCGACGCGGGCGTTCTCCGAGTTCTGATCGGTGACGACCTTGTCCGCTTCGAGGATGATGTTTTCCTGTGCCTCTTGTTCTGCTCCGAGGTAGAGAGGCAACTCGATGACCGCATCGATCAACGTCGTTTGCCGGACCAGATTTTCGGCGGACAAAACGACCCCCGAAGAGTTGTCCATGTAGCCCTTGAGCAAAAATCTCAACCGGCCCCGGATCAGATCGTAAGAGCGGTAAGACATCCGATTCTTCTCGACCGGATTGAGATCGATCTCTTCCGCTTCCGAATCACTGCGTTCACTTCCCGATCCGGTGAACTGGCCGGTCAGGATCAGAAAGGCGACGAGACCGACGGAAAAGATGCCGATGAAGAAGGAGAGCCGCTTCATGCCGGGTTCTCCGGCAGGGACAGGATCCAGTCACAAACTTGCCTGACGGCCCCAAAGCCGCCCTTTTGAGGGGTGACGGCATCCGCGGCCTCACGCACTTCCGCCAGCGCATCGGCGGGTGCCAACGAGAAACCGGCGACTTCAAATGCAGGCAGATCGATCAGGTCATCGCCGATGTAGATCGCCTCTGCGCCATCGATATCCAACTCCTTGAGGATTGCTTGCAAGCACTTTGCCTTGTCGTGGATTCCGGTGTACACGGCGGTGACGCCCAACTCCCGGGCGCGCAGATCGGTGCTGCCGCTGGCCCTGCCCGAGATCCAGACGACGGCGATGCCACTGTCGAGGAGGCGCCGGATGCCGGCTCCATCGGGGATGAAAAACTCCTTCGACTCACTGCCGTCGGAGTGGATCGTCACCCGGTTGTCGGTGAGGACACCATCGACGTCGAGGGCGAGAAGCCGGGGTCGGGAAGCAGGAAAGGGATCTGGTCTTGCGTTCATCATGACACCAGTCTGGCCTGCGATCCCCGATGGGCAAGTCAGAATTCTCGCCTTCCTGCACCCTTCGGCCCTGCTTCTGATATCCTGCAGGGAGCCACCGTGGCCACGGGTGAGTGAATCTCGGAATTCATCTCCGGGGGTGGCGATAGAAGAGGACCGATGAAAGCAGAGAGCATGAACCCGAAAGAGCTCGACGAAGGCGCCCAAGGCTCCTCTGGCGCAACTCCAGGGGATTCTGCCGATTCGGGCCAGCCTGCTGCGGTCGATCCCTCTTCAGCACCCTGGGAGGATGGGTTCTGCGCCCACCTGGAAGAGTACTCGGGGCCCCTGGAATTGCTGCTCTACCTGATTCACAAAAATGAAATCGATATTCTCGACATTCCCATCGCAGAGGTTCTCGGGCAGTTTCTTCAGCATGTCACCGAAGCACGGCAGCAGGGCCAATTGAACCTGAGGACCACCGGGGACTATCTGGTCATGTCGGCTCGCCTGATCGAAATCAAATCGCGGATGTTGTCGCCGCAACTCCTCGAAGAAGAGGACGAACTCCTCGAGGAGGAGTTGGAGGACCCGCGCAAAAATTTGGTCGAGCAGTTGTTGGAATACCGCGATTTCAAGGAACGGGCGCTGCTTCTCCAGGAGGCTCACCGGCGCCGTTCCCTCGGCTACGAGCGCGTTCAGGATGGCATGCCGCCTCCGCCTCCGGGGAGCCTCGACCTGTCGGAGGCATCCGCCCTCGACCTGTCGGCAGCGTTTCAAAGGGTGCTCGATCTGCTGCGAGAGCGATCCGCCTTCAGCGTCATCCAGGGGGAGGAAATTCCGGTCGAACAATCGATGGGAGAGATTCTCGCCGTCTTGCGTGCACGGCCGAATCAAGCGCTTCCATTCGAAGAGCTGTTCCCCGCCGAGCGCGGGATGGCGGGGACCATCAGCACCTTCCTTGCACTGCTGGAATTGGCTCGTCTGCACCAAATCAATCTGGTTCAGGTCAACAGTGCAGACCCGCTGATGGTGCACCTTCGGTCGGAGGAGTAGGAAGATGCGGGGCCTCTTTCTCGGTTCGGGACCCTTTGGCATCCCTGCACTGCGCAAGCTGAAGCAGGTTTGGTCCGATCTCGTCGTCGGCACAGTCCCCGATGCACCCCAGGGTCGCCAACGAAAGTTGGCCCCTTGTCCCCTCAAGGAGGCGGCCCTCGATGCCGGTTTGCCCATCTTTGAAACCGATCGCCTGAAGGGGAAAGCGGGTCGGGAGTTTCTGCAATCCACCGCCGCAGAGCTGGTCATCACCGCGGACATTCGCCTGATCCTCGGGCGCTCTTTTCTGGAGGGTGTGCCCCTCGGGTGCTTCAATTTGCACGGCTCCATCCTGCCCCGTTGGCGCGGAGCCGCACCGATCGTGCGGGCGATCCTTGCCGGCGATGAAGAGATCGGAGTCTCCCTCTATCGGATGGTACCCACCCTCGATGCGGGACCCGTGGTCGCCATCCACCGATGGGCACCTCCTGCAGAGATCACCGCACAACAGGCGGAGGAGCACCTCAGCGAAAGGGCTGCCGACCTGCTCCTCGAAAACCTGGCGGCACTGCAATCGGGCCAGCCCCCTCTGGAAGCCCAAGATGATCACCTGGCAACCTTCGCGCCCAAGGTTGAGAAGTCGGAGGGTTGGATTCGATGGGGTGAATCAGCGGAGCACATCGACCGACAGATTCGCGCCTTGCAGCCGTGGCCTCGCACCCGCAGTTGGTGGCAATCGGCTGCCGCAGAGGGCGGTGAGCCCGAGATGCTGATCATCCATCAGGCGACTCCGGTGGACACTCCACCCGCCTCCAACCTTGCGGGCACGGTGGTGAAGGTTTCTGAAGAGGGTATCGTGGTGGACTGTGGGCGCGGTTCGATCCGCATTGAGACTCTCCAGCGTGCAGGCAAAAACCCTCTGCAGGCGGTAGAATTTCTTCGCGGTGTGCAGATCCAGGTGGGGGACAGATTTCTCGATCAGTCACCGCAGACGAAGGGTGAGGGTGGACGATGAATGGCCAAGGAAGTGACACGGGCCAACGGTCTGCCAACAACTCCGATCGGCGAAAGCCTTCTCCTCAGGAGGATGAGGCGCAGGAGGTCGAGGAGATCCTTGAGCCGCCTTATTCCGCTCCGCTGCTCCAGGGAAGCGGCCACCCAAATCGGCCCGGGGCAGGCGAAGCCTTCAGTGCCCGTGCGGCAGCGATCCACCTGCTGACCCTGTGGGAGCAATCCTCTGCAGCGCCGATGGAATCGCTGCTCAGGGAGTACCTGAATCACACCGTGCTCGCCGATTCTGATCGCCGTTTCCTCGTCGAGTTGTGCTACGGCAGTGTGCGCATGCGGGGGACCATTCGCTATCTGGCAGACCACTTCATGGACCGGGCCTTCACCGAAGCGGAGCGCACCGTACGCTCCGCCATCGCTATAGGTCTCTACCAGAGGGCCTACCTGAATACCCCAGCCCACGCAGCGGTTTCCGCCACCGTCGATGGCTGGCGTGAGGTCGCCCGCTTCCTTCCTGAAGTGGTGGGGGATCCCCCTGAGAGACGCAATCCAAAAGCAGAGAGCGGTTACATCAACGCGGTTTTGCGGAGCGCCTGCGACGGCATGGAGAACGTCGATGAAGACCTCGGAGATCCGGGGGATGCGGTTCGCACCAAGGATGGCTGGTTGCGGGTCAGGGATCTGCGACTCCCCTCCGGAAATAAGGGGCGCATCTTGCGGCGGAGCGTCCAGTACAGCCATCCGCCGGAATTGCTGCGTCGCTGGCTTGAGCGCTACCCGGAGGAGCAGGTCATCGGGATGTTGCAGCGCAACAATGAGACACCGCCACTCTTTATTGCTCTCAGGTCTCCCAGAGATCCGGAGCACCAGATCCGCATGATGGCCAGCAGTGAGCAGGAGGCGCGCGTCGCCCGGGGTGCGCCGCGAACCGTGGAAGTTCTCAGCGGTGGACGCATCGAGCACATCCCCGGATTTGCCCAAGGGGATTTCTGGGTCCAGGATTTGACCGCCAGGCGTCTCGCTCTGCGGATGCCGAAGGGGGAGGAGCTGCATCTGCTCGATCTGTGCAGTGCCCCGGGTGGCAAATTGGCGACCCTGCTGGATCGGGGCGGTATCCGCAAAGTTCTCGCTTGTGATGTCTCCCAGGAAAAACTGCAGTTGGTGCAGGAGAACCTGCAACGCCTCGGACTGTTGTCCTTGAAACAGACCGAGTTTCAGGAGGTCCCCCGAGATCCGACCCATCTGCGATTCGATGACACCTTTGACCAAGTCCTGGTCGATGCTCCCTGCTCCAACAGTGGAGTTCTGAATCGACGCCAGGATGCGCGCTGGCGCTTCCGTCCCGATGAGATCTCCGAGCTGGAACAATTGCAGGCCGGATTGTTGCGCACGGCATTCCGGCATCTGCGCCGGGGGGGCCATCTTTTGTATTCGACCTGCTCGGTGGAGCCGCAGGAGAATCAGGATGTGATTCGCAGGGTTCTGGAGCAGAACACGGAACTGCGCCTCCTCGAAGAGTTCGAAGTCCTTCCCGGAGATCTCGGCGGAGACGGGGGCTATGCCGCACTGATGCAGCGGGTGGAGCGCTGAGGGCTGAGCCGCAGACCACGGTATGCACTCAGGACTGGCACTTCTGCCGACGCTGACGTCGCTCACTGACATCAATTTGTTTCCCAGGTTCCTGCCAGCGGTGCGGGTGTCTTGACCAGGTGCCGGATGTTGCGTCAGATGCTGTCATGGAATCATGGGAATCTGCCTCTCAATCAGGAGTCACTTCTGCACCTGTCACTGGCCGGAATTTGCGGACAGACGGGGGTGTGCTGCTCCTGGTTTTGCTGGCTCTGGTCCTCTGCGGAGCAACGGGCAGCCTGCTTTCCGCACAAGAACCGGACGGAAGCACGGACGCCATCGACCGCGCCATCGACCAGGAATTGCAGCGGGTCTCCCGTGAGGAGGGCCAGGTCAGATATCGGGGACAGTACCGCACCCTGGCTCCACTCGGGCACGAGTGCGCTCGCCGATTACTCGGACGATTGCTCGATGAAGGCAGAACTTTTGACCACAGACAGTCCTGTGCCAATGCGTTGATGGATGTGGCGGGGAAGGAATTGGTCAGCGAAGTCGAGCGCACCCTGCGAGAAGATCTGCTCCTCGAGGTCTGGGTCGAGAGAGAGTTGGTCCTGCTGTTGGCAAAGTTGGGGCAGAGGGAACGTGTGGATCAGTGGATGAAGGAGTTGCAGGCGGTCGCCGGGCAGGCCCCCAATACTGCCACCCTGCCGGCGATCCTCGACGCTCTCTCCCGTTTGGGGGATCTGCAATTTCGCAGCGGTCTGGTGCGTGAAGCTGCCGGCACCCACCGACAACGGATCGATCTGCTGGGGGATATTGCGGCCAGGGTGCGTCCGGAATTGGGCCTGGGACTCAAAGATGAACAGAAGGCGATTCACTACAACCTGGCCTGCTGTCACGCCCTCCTCGGTGAGCAGCAGCAGGCTCTGGAGGCTCTCGAAATCAGTCTCGGTGCATCCACGATTCGCCTGGAGATGGCGCAAGTCGATGGCGATTTGAAATCGCTGCGGGAGTTGCCGCAGTGGAATGAGTGGGTCAAGAAATACACGATCGAAGAAGAATCCGAGGATTCGGAAGGGGATCAGCGATGAAACTTCTCGCCGGGATGGGATGGTGGATTTGCCTAGCTTTGATGGTCGGGGGCTGGAGTCATCCCGTCTTTGCCAAGGATGCCGAAGGGGTCGGGGATCCGCCTCCCAACATTCTCTTCTTCATCGTCGATGATCTTGGTTGGCAGGATACCGCCCTCTCCCTCCACAAAGAGAGTTCGCCCTATCAGAGCCATTACCGCACGCCGAATTTGTTACGCCTCGCCCGTGAGGGTTTGGTGTTTACCGACGCTTACGCATCGTCACCGGTGTGCACGCCGACACGGACCAGCATCATGACCGGGCTGTCACCTCAGGCGAATGGCATCACCTACTGGATCTTGCGCAAGGATCGGGATACGGGGGGGCCTAGGGGGGGGACCACTCCTCCGAAGTGGCGAGTCAATGGTTTGCAGCCGGGGGATGTGACCCTGCCGGGGCTATTGAAGAAGAGCGGGTACCGGACGATTCACGTCGGCAAAGCCCATCTGGGGGCGCACGGCAGTGGTGGCGCAGACCCTCTTCAACTCGGCTTCGATGTCAACATCGCCGGCCACGCCGCCGGCGCACCATCCGATTTTCGAGGCACGAAAAACTTCGCCAAAGACCCCCAGAATCCGGGAGCAAAGGTGTGGGATGTTCCTGGTCTTGAGAAGTACCACGGCAAGGATACGTTCCTGACCGAAGCCCTAGCTCTCGAAGCGGCAACAGCCATCCATCAGGCCCATCACGATGGAGAACGGTTCTTCCTCCACTTTTCGCCGTATGCGGTCCACGCGCCGATCATCGCCAATGATCGTCATTCAAAGAAGTACCTCCACCTGCCCCCGGTGGAGGCCGCCTATGCGACGATGATCGAATCGGTGGACGAGGCGTTGGGAGTATTGTTGAAGACTCTGGAGAAGTTGAAGCTTCTCGATGAGACGATCATCATCTTCACCAGTGACAACGGTGGATTGTCTGCACATACGCGGAAGAGACCGCATCACCAACACAACCATCCCCTCTCCAGCGGCAAGGGTTCAGCGCTGGAAGGGGGAACCAGGATTCCCTTGGTGATTCGCTGGCCGGGGGTGATCGAAGGGGGCAGACGCAGTGCGACACCGGTGATCAGTCACGATCACTTTCCGACCTTGTTGACGATGGCGGGGACCGCCGCTCCCGCAGATCACATGGCCCGGGTAGAGGGGCGGGATCTGTCTCCCATCTTGCGTGGGGATCCGATGGACACATGGGCAGAGCGGGCCCTCTATTGGCACATGCCCCACTTCTGGGGTCCGCGGGGGTTGGGAATCCAACCCTTCAGTTCGATCCGCAGGGGCCACTGGAAGATGATCTATTATCACCACCCCGAACCGAGGAGGGTTCTCTACAACCTGGAGAAGGATATCGGCGAGGAGATGGATCTCGCTTCAAGTGAAGAAGCAGTGCTCTATTACCTGTCGAGGGATTTGGCGGACCATTTGCGACGTACCGGTGCAGCGCTGCCGAGCCGGAATGGAAAGATGATTCCGCTGCCGGATGCGCTCGACAACTGAGTGCGGAAAAGAGAGACGATCCTAGTTGGCGGGCTTGATCAAACCTGCATCGAGAAGGGTGCGGTATGCGCCTTTTTTGCTGATCGTCTTGAGTGCACGGGTGCTGAGGCGAACCCGGATGAACCGGTTCAACTCGGGGACCCAGATGCGCTTGCTTTGAAGGTTGACCTTGAAGCGACGTTTTGTCACACCGGTGATCTTGATTCCGACGTGACCGGATCGTTTGGATTTACCGCGGGTCTTTTTGCGATTTCCAGAGGCAGTACGGGCTCCGGTGATCTGGCAACGGCGTGACATCGTTGGTTCCTGTTCTCAAGTCGGAGTATTGCTCCCCGAACTCGTCTCAAAAAGCATCTTCAAAAATCTCGACTCCACCGCAATGTTCCCGGATCGACACGGCTTCCGGCTCGAATCAGCACGGAATGAGGAGGATCGACAGGGAATCGCAGGAGTCCTCTACCAAAGGGGGAGCGTACCGATACCGCATCGAAGGGTCAACCGAACCCGGCTATCCCGGTCGGGAAACAGGGATCCGGGATCTTCCGGGGATGTGGACGAATTGGGGTAATTGGGGTCGATGGGGGGCGGATGCCGCTGCAACGCACCCGGCCCACAAACCGTTTTGATTCTGGTTTCTTGACTGGACCCGGAGAGTTCCGGCCACATCATGGCACCGTGAATGACATGACCGAATGGAGAGTGGGGAGATGGGAATCATGAGGCAGCGCTCAGGTGGGGTACTTTTTTTGGCCTTGGGGATGATCCTGGGTTGTACCGGTAGCGCCGAATGGATCCGCGATCCCGGGGATGGAGGAAATGCGGTGTCCCAAGGAATCGTCGTCGAGCCATGGGGTGAAATTGATGGGGAGCCCGTTCATCGATACACCCTCGACAATGGGGCGATGCGTGTTCGCATCATCGATTACGGCGCAACCGTCACCGAATGCCTGGTGCCATCGAAGGATGGGGATGGGTTGGTGGATGTGGTCCTCGGTTTTGATGACCTTGACGGATACATCGAAAGGAGCCCCTACTTTGGCTGCATCGTTGGCCGCTGCGCCAATCGCATCGCCGAGGGCAAATTCGATCTCGGAGGGAAGTCCTACTCCCTCGCCACCAACAACGGTCCGCACCACCTTCATGGTGGAGAAAAGGGCTTCGACAAAAGGATCTGGGAATCGCGTCCCATCCACACCGAAAAGGGATTTGGGATCGAATTACGCCTGATGAGTTCAGCAGGGGAAGAGGGTTATCCCGGGGAGGTTCGCGCTGCGGCGCGCTACATCCTGACCGATGATCAGCAACTCCTTGTCGAGATGGCTGCAGAATCCAGCGTTGCGACGCCTGTGAATCTGGCCCATCACTCCTACTGGAATCTTGCCGGACACGATTCGGGCAGCTGCCTCGATCAGCAACTGCAACTGCAGTGTTCCAGTTACACACCTGCACAAGATTTGATCCCAACCGGGGAAGTGGCGAGCGTCACCGGTACCCCGATGGACTTCACCCGGCCACGGGCCATCGGCTCGAAGTTGGAAGAACTCCCCCGGCCAGGGGAGCCTTTTTATGCCGGAGGCTACGATCACAATTACGTGGTCGATGGGGATCCGGGTGCCCTGAGATTGGCTGCAACGGTGCGGTCATCGGCAACAGGAATCGTCTTGAAAGTGTACGCCGACCAACCGGGATTGCAGTTTTACAGTGGCAATTTTCTCGATGACGTCAGCGGCAAGGGCGGGGCCACCTATCCCCAATACGGAGGATTCTGCCTCGAAAGCCAGATTTGGCCCGATGCCGTCAATCGCCGTGATGTCGAGGGATGGCCGAAGGTCGTTCTGAATCCGGGAGAGCTCTACACCCACACCATGGTTCACGAGTTTTCCGTTGAGGAGTGAGGTCTGGTTTGATTCGTCAACTTCTTGCGATCATCTCCGTGTTCAATATTGGATTTGGCTTGTGGGCGATGTTCGATCCACTCCATGCGATGGAGTGGATGCTCAATTGGCAGAACTCGGCGACCCCTGATGGGGGAGCGATACAGCCTGCGACCATCGGTGAGTTTCGCGCCATTTTCGGAGGATTGATCCTGGCCCTGGGGATGGTGACCCTGCGATGTCTATGGAGTCCTTCCTACGCAGCGTGGTTACAGCCATTGGCATGGTGCTACCTCGGTCTCGCTTTGGCGCGATTGTCTAGCTTGCTTCTGGATGGAATATCCAATTACACCATGATCTGCGCTTCGGTGGAGGTCGCCGCCGCCTGGATGCTGGGTGTCCATGCACAGAGGATGCAGGCATTCGCAGAAGAGGAGGAACTGGAAGAGGAGGAGTTGGAGGAATATTAGCCGGCTGTGGGAGGTCTCTCGGGATTTCTGTGGGCACCTGATTTTATCGGCAGAACCTTGGATTGCCCCGAATATCCATCTCTATCTCGATCTGTTAGTCTCATATTATGCTCGCAAGATCGTCGACAATTTTGAGTCTCTGAGAGGGCAGCCATGAATTTTTCGACTTCTATTGCGGCTTCGGTTCTGTGCCGTGTGGGTCGGGCGATCATCTTGATCGCAAGCGTTGTTGCTGCGACCCATTGGGTGCAAAAGTCCGTTGCATTGTCTCAGGACCCGCCCGCAGAAGAAGATCTCCTTCAGGAAGAGCCGATGGATGATGAACTCTTGCTGGATGACGAACCCGAGAGTGAGCCTGGAGAGGTTGCCGAAGGAGAGCTCTCTCCCACGGAAGCTCACGAGAGAGTGTTTGCCAAGAGCAACTTTCCATCAGCCGATGAATGCGCTTTGTGCCATCCCAAGCAGTACAAGGAATGGTCCGTATCACAGCACGCATATTCGCAGTTGAGCCCGTTGATGATGTCGATGCAGAACGCCATGAATGTGGGCACGAGCACGACCAATGGTGACTTCTGCCTGCGGTGTCATGCCCCCGTGGGATCCGATATCGGAGAGCCATTCAGTGCATCCAATCTCGATCGACATCCCGCTTCGAGGGAGGGGATCACCTGCGTGACCTGCCACCGGATGAGCGCGGGTTATCGCAAGGTTTCCGGAAGGATCGGAATCGACAAGGGAGATGTCTTCGATTCGGTCAAGGGTGCACTCGGCAACGAGGAATTGGCCAGGGTGCTGGCGGACAAAAAGCAATTCAAGGTCAACACCGATCGGGATGGGGTTGGCCGGGCGATTCACACAGAAATCGAACCCTTCTTCGCACTGACGACCCCAGCGTTCTGCGGCTCTTGTCACGAAGTATTTGCACCCAATGGACTTCGGGTTCACGAGTTGTTGACTGAGTACCGAAACTCACCGTCCGCCGCAGAAGGGGTGACCTGCAACGATTGCCACATGGGCAAGGAGCAGGGAGTCCCATCAGGATACGAGTGGGGGCCTGCCGCCGTCGTCGGCGGCAAAAAGACCGCTCCCCGGAAATTGACCAACCATTTCTTCGCCGGTCCCGATTACTCGCTGATCCACGAAGGGATCTTTCCGGTCAACAAGAAGGCGAACGAACTCAAGAGTCTCTCCGAGTGGCTGCTCTTCGAGGTGGATTCAGGTTGGGGGACCGATGAGTTCGAGGACCAGTGTCCGGAAGATTATCCCTTCCCCGAATCCTGGGTTTCCATCGACGATCGTTACGAAGCCCGCGAAATCATCGAGGAACAGCAGGAACTTCTCGCATGGGCCAAGGAACAGCGGATCGCTGTCCTCCAGCGCGGATTCGGCCTCTCGGACATTCGCATCACGCGTCACGATGAGGACGGACTCGATTTCGAACTCGATGTCAGGAATCTGACCAAGGGGCACAATCTTCCAACCGGCTTCGATGCAGAACGGGTCTTCGTCGTCCAGATCGATGTCAAAAATGCTGCCGGTGACATCGTCTTCCAGTCCGGCGATCGGGATCCCAACGGGGATCTCAGGGACACCTTTTCACTGTATGTTCGCAGTGGTGAGGTGCCCCTGGATGAACAACTGTTCAATCTGCAATCCAAATTCATGTCGAGGAACATTCGTGGAGGTGACCAGGAACAGGTTTTGACCATCAACAGCTCCGTTTCTGCACTGCCTTTCATTCGTCCCGCGTCGCGCCCGAACAACATCTACGGCCACCCCAAGGGAATGCGGAAGCATCGCCGGGGAATCGAGCCCTTGGGGCATCGGACGGCGGAGTATCACGTCAGCCCCGATCTCCTTAAGGGAGAAGGCCCCTTCACCATCGACGCGCGTTTCGTATCACAGGCGGTTCCCGTCAATTTGATTCACCAGACGATGCACGTCGGCTTTGACTACAACATGTCACCGCGAGCACTCGCGGAGAAGTTGGTCGAAGGCGCAGTGGTGGTGGCGGAGAAGACAGCAGTGACCAGTGCAGAAGGGGAGGAGGGACGATGAGCAAGTTTTCAGTCTTCATCTCCATTCTGCTCTTTGCGCTGCTGATTCCGCTGCTCGCTGTTGCTCAGGAGGAGGAGAGCCCCAGTCGGCTGCCGGATCATCCGATCCCTCTCCTCGATGAGTCATTGATAGAGCCGCATCCGCCGCTGATACAAATTGGCCCGGGACTCTTGTCGACGGGACGTCTGGAACGGGGCTTCGATGTTCCGGGAGGAGCCGTCTGGCGCCCTTCCTTCTGGGTCTACGGAAACTTGCGTTCCGGAGTAAACTTGGTCGATCCCGGAGGCAGCGGCGATCGAATTGTGGAATGGGCACAAAGGCTCGACATTTTTGGCAATTTGCAACTCAACGGCACCGAGAGATTCCTGATCGGGATGCAACCTCTGCATCAACGTGGCAGCTTTACTCGTTACGTCTTCGAGCCTGAGAGTGAAGAGGGTTGGGTCGATGAAACCAACACCCGCATCTCGACGCTCTTCTTTGAAGGAGAACTCTCCGAGTTGCTCCCAAACCTGGACCCGGACGGAACCCGTAAACTCGATTACGGGTTCAGTGTCGGGCGTTGGAGTGTTGATCTTCAGGATGGACTTCTCGTCAATGACATCATGGACGCAGTGGGTATCACCCGATTTGTCAATGTTCCTGGAACCGCAACGACTCGCATGACTCTGATCGCCGGTTGGGATGAGGTTAGCAGAGATGACAACCAGCTCTCCGAAGGTTCGCGCTATCTTTCCTTCTCTGCGGAAGCGGATACCTACAAAAGCACGATCGATCTCGATGTGGTTCACGTCGATGCTCCGGTGGAAGAGGGTGGATCCGGATGGTTCCTTGGCTGGGGGTCATCCCAGAGGCTGAAGTTCGGTGGAGAGAGTTACAACACCACCTTTCGCATTTGCAGTTCCTTTGCCGACGAAGCAGACAACGGAGCAGTCAGCGATGGCACTCTGTTCTTTGCGGAGGCTTCGAAGACCCCCATCGGCACTCCAGACATGGCTTACGCGACCTTCTTCCTCGGAATCGATGAGTTTGCTTCCGCTGCCAGAGGAGAAACCAACGGTGGTCCCCTCGGGAAGGCCGGGCTACTCTTCGCAGCCGCCGGATTGGGTCGTTACAAGCCTGCCCTCGGGAATCGTGCCGATGATTCCTATGGAGGATCGGTGGGATATCAGTGGAGCTACGATCAGGGGACTTCCAATCTCGTCTTTGAGATGGGTGGGCGATCTGCTCTCGAAGGGGATGGGCCTTCGACGGGAGCGATCGGTGGCAGATATCAGAAAAAGTTGAACGGGAGAACGATGTTGCAGATGGATCTCTATGGGAAAAAAGAGGAGAGCGCCGATGTCGGTCATGGTATGAGGGCTGAAATTTTGGTGCGATTCTAGGTGACATCCATGGAGCTTGTTTACATCGCAGGCCTGATTCTGATGGGGTGGGTGATCATCGATGCCGCCCTGGGATTCTTCTCTTCGATGAGGAGCGCACAGGCCAGGGCGAAATCCCAAGATCGAAAAGCTGAACAGTTAAAAGCAGACCTTGCTGATAAATCATCAGGATCATCACCGGAAGTCGTCACTCGCTGGAGGGGTTTTCGCCGCTTCAGTGTCATCGACAAGGTTACCGAAGCAGAAGACATCAGTTCCTTTTATTTGAGTCCGGTCGATGGCGGAGTGATATGTCCATTTGAACCGGGGCAACATATCGGTTTCAGATTTACTGTCCCGGGCGATTCGAAGCCGACGATCCGAAGTTATTCCCTCAGCGCTGGTGCTTCGGATGGAAAGACATTTCGCATCACAGTTAAAAAGGTTCCCGCACCTCCGGGGAGTGATTTCCCACCGGGGAAAGGTTCCAAATATTTTCACGAGGAAATCGACACTGGATCGATCATCGAAGTCAGTGCGCCGAACGGAAAATTCACCCTCGACAGGAGAGATGAACGCCCTGCGGTTTTTATTGCTGGCGGGATCGGGATCACTCCATTGATGAGCATGTTGGAAACGATGAGTTCAGAGAATATCCAGCGGACTTGCCATCTGTTTCATGCGGTCAGGAGTCACAGGGATCATGCATTTTCCGAGCGATTGAAACAGTTGAATTTGAGTTTGGATCATCTGCATCTGCACACTTACTTCAGCGATCCTGAAGAAGGGGAAGAACTTCCAGAAAAAGTCAGGACCGGATTTCTATCGGTCGATGAAATTCGCAATGCCGTAGGACACCTGGATGTTCAAATCTATATCTGTGGACCTCCGCCGATGATGCAAGCATTGGTGCCTTCCCTTGAGGACGCAGGGGTTCCCTCAAGGGATCTGAAGATGGAAGCTTTCGGGCCTGCATCGGTGAAAAAGAAAAAGTCCCCTTCGACAGAAAGTAATGAAGAGTCTGCGCAGGATGTTTGCAAAATCAAATTCAAACCGAGCAACAAGGAAGTGATTTGGGACGGCGAATCGAGCATCCTGGAAATGGCTGAGGATCACGATATTGATATCGACAGCAGTTGCAGGGCTGGAAGTTGCGGAACCTGTCAGGTGCGATTGATTTCGGGGGATGTAAGATATGAATATGATCCTGCTTGCGAGCCGGATGAAGGGCATTGCCTGACCTGTATCGGGGTGCCCGAGGGCAACATTGAAATCGAATCCTGATCAGGACATCACGCTGCGCAATTGAACTGAAAGAGAGAGCCGATGATTCAAAACTTGGCATTGCTGATCCTGGCGACGATGATTGTGTTGGGAATAGGCCAAGAAGCTCCAAAAGATCCACTTGTCACCGGACCCGGTTTCAATCCGAAGGCGATCGTGGGAGCATCCGAGTGCGCCGAATGTCACACCCACTCAGCGGCAATTTGGGAAAAGACCCCTCATTACAGCACGATCACTGAAATGCCCCGCGGCGAGAAGGGGCGTGAAATTGCCAAGAAGATGGGCATCAAGCGCATCAAGAGCGAGAGCTTGTGTCTCGATTGCCATGCCACCAGCCATTGGGAGGATGAAAAATTGAAGCCCTCTTCAGGGGTATCCTGTGAATCCTGCCATGGTGCGGGTATGGGTTGGGTCAAGATTCACGGTGAATTCAGTGGCAAGGAAGAGGGCCAGGAGACGGCAGATGAGATCGACCTTCGCTGGCGTGTTTCGGAGGCCGCAGGGATGCTGCGGCCAACGATGATCGCCGAAATCGCCCGAAACTGTGTCAGTTGCCATGTGGTTCCCCATGAGAGTCTTGTCAATGTGGGGGGGCATCCTGCTGGATCCGAGTTCGAGTTGGTGGCTTGGAGTCAGGGCAAGATACGTCACAATAATTTCTACTCCAAAGGCAAAGAGAACAAGGTTGCTCCAATTGAGCGTCAACGACTGCTGTATGCAGTGGGATTGCTTGCAGAGATGGAGCTTGTCCTGAAAGCGATTGGTACCGCCGAGAAGATGGGTGACTATGCCAAGGCGAATGCTCGCAGGTTCTCCAAGCTTCGAAAGAAATTGGCATCCGCTGCGAAAGCCAGCAGGCACCCCGAGTTGATCAAGGCGTTGGAGGCGGTGGCGAGTCTGAAGATGAGCCTCAAGAGTCAGGCCGAAATGCTGACCGCTTCTGCTGCAATCACTGACTCCCTCGACAATTTGGCTTCCACCTCAGATGGAGGGGATCTCTCAGGACTCGATTCGATGTTGCCGGATGAGTCAGAATACAAATAGGAGAGATCTGAATGAGTTCAGATTCCGGATTCGACACCCAAGGTTCTGAAGATGACGTCCGGGGGAACTGCTTCAGCAAGGAGCCGATCCCCCAGGAGGTTCTCGACTGGGTTCGTTACAACTCTGTACTCGCCATCGCATGGGATGAGTGCAATTCCAGAGGTAAGCCCCTGGAAGAGATTTTGCAACTCGATGCCCGCATCGTTGAATATCAGAGATCCGATATCATACTTCGCAAAGGTGACTATGGCGGCTCGGTTCTGATTCCCATCGAAGGGTCAGTTCGGGTCAACCTTGAGGAGTCTTGTGAAAAATATTTTGCTCGAAAAAGGGAATCCAGAAAGCGCAGTTGGCTCTCTGCACTCGGTCAGTTGTTTCGAAAAAGTTCCCCCATCGAATTGTTGGATTCAGGGTCCTACGCAGCATCCGGATATTCTTCAAAGGTTGCTACCCCGCGACTCGAAGTTGATCTGGATCAATACGTCGAAGAAAACCTGACCCGAAAAATCTCTGCGGGAGAAATTTGTGGTGAAATTGCAGTACTGCGGAGAAGCCCTCGAACTGCCTCGATTTTTGCAGAAACCGACTGTCGACTTCTTGAAATTCGTTGGCAGGGCTTCAGGGAAATTTTGAAGAGATCTAATGAGTTCGGTTGTTACCTAGAAGATTTGATCGGCGACAGACGACACCAGATATTCACAGGAGTCACTACAATCGGTGACCTGCCTGAGTCAACGCAGAGGACATTGTCTTCCAAGGGGATATATGAACGCTGGGGTACGGAGCATTGGAATCGAAACTTCCGCAAGTTCGCCCAGTCGCAATCTCCCATCATCGATCGCGAGTCACTGATATTGCAACAAGGGCATCATGTCGATGGGCTCATTGTTCTGTTGAGCGGGTTTGCCAGGGTTACTCACAAGGATCGAAGTGGTGAGAATTCGATCGGCTATCTGCGCCCAGGCGACGTGTACGGCATTGAGGAATTGATGAAGTATGTCGAAACAGGCAACAGAGTCGCTGCGTTGAGGAGTATTCGAGCAGTGGGGGCAATCGATCTGGTTGTGATTCCTGTCGATGATTTTGTTGAACATGTGTTGCCTGATTTGAAAGAGAAGGACCTTCAACAACTGAGATCTGAAAAAGGTCTGATTTCGACAGAACTTTTGGATTTCTTTGTCGATCGAAGAACTGTTAACGGTAACCAGACGATGCTGATCGATTTGAATCGCTGTACCGACTGTGATGATTGTGTCAAAGCATGTGCTGTGACCCATGATGGTAATCCGCGATTTATTCGCGAAGGATACCGACATGCAAAATTGATGGTGGCGACAGCCTGCATGCATTGCATCGATCCGGTTTGCCTGATCGGTTGTCCAACAGGAGCAATACACAGGGAGTCTGAAACTGGTAATGTCATCATTACTCGATCGGAGTGTATTGGCTGTGCTGCTTGCGTGGAAGCCTGCCCATACGACAATATTCGTAGCGTCGAAGTTCATGATGAAAAGGGTGACCCCGTGATCGACTTGGAGACAGGGAAACCTGTTCTCAAGGCGACGAAGTGCGATCTTTGTATCGATCAACCCTCTGGGCCTGCATGCGTCAATGCTTGCCCCCATGATGCACTTCACAGAGTTAATTTCTCAGATTTATCCGGGGTATCCAAGGTGGTCGAAAGGATCACCGGATGAAATTACGATTCCCTCATCCCGGTATTTTGCTTCTGTTGCTGATTGTGATTGTCGGTGCTCGTCTTTTCATAAAAGACGCCGAGGCGAATTTGGTCAATGCTGGTTTCACCAGCGGTTGGTTGTTATTTGCCAGTTTTGCTGTGCTGGGCGCTTATGGTTTGCGAAAGAAGTTGCCATTCTTGCCGATAGGGAGAACCACCTTATGGCTGCAATTGCACCTCGGACTGGGGTTGATCAGTACCTACCTCTTTTTTGAACATGTCGGCTACAGGATGCCATCCGGCAGTTTTGAATCGCTTCTTTATGTGGTTTATGCGGTCTTGCTTTGTTCAGGATTTATCGGCTGGATCTTGATGAGAACCATGCCGGGTCCCATGCGCTCTGACGGAATGGAGTTGAACAGATCCAGGATACCAGATGAGTTGTTCAAATTGAGAGAGGAGAGTGATCGCTGCATGGCTGAAATCAAACCTGGAGAGTTGAGTGCAGGATTGATGGACAGCTACTTTGAAGTGATCCGCCCTTATCTGTGGAAGGGGTGTGGGATTTTTCCATCAAGAATCCATCCTGAATTCGGTGTACCCCGCAGTTTGATAGACAAACTTCAGAAATATGTTTCCCCTGTTATGCTACTTTCTTCAGAGCAGTTCATTCCTGTGTATCGATTGGTTCAGAAGAAAGCGAAGTTGGATCTTCATCAAGTGTTTCAACGCTGGCTCCGGGGCTGGCTCTTCATTCATGTCCCATTGACATCGGTCATGGTATTGCTGGTAATCCTTCACATCTTTCTGGCCGTCGGATTTAGGGCAGGTGGGATAAAGTGAAGAATCAAGCCAGGGGCCCCTTCGATTCCAGAACGACCCAATACCTCAGACCAGATCGTCCGTACGTGTGCGGAAGGAAGGGGGACCCATGCTTCAGAGGGCCTTCATCCTCGGGAGTTTGTCCCCATGGCGAAGCAGCCTGTGTTCCGGAAATTAGCGATAGTCACCGGATGAAAAAGGTAAAGCGTTGGGTGTTGTTACTTTTCTTGGGAGGAATCTTGGTCACCCTCGCATCCGCGGGTGGAGAAGGGAAACCCTTTCAACAGACGTTTCTCGATCCAGGCCCACTGTCCCATGTGCATGCAAGATTTGAATGCAATCAATGCCACTCCAGTGACTTGGACACCTGGCAAGGGTTACTGAGCAGCGTCTTGCATCGGGATGGCGACACTCTCGGTAGTCAAGGATGCCTTCATTGTCACGACCAGGGTTCCAATGCAATGTTCGCACATGGTGTTTCACCAATGGGATTGCGAAAAAAGAGTGGGCCTGCAGAGATAGATCCTTTCATGGAGCAAACTGAGTGCTCCATTTGCCATCTTGAACATGGACATGGTCAACCACTCCAAGCTTTGTCCGATTCGCGCTGTCAAACGTGCCATCACCGAAAATTCGACAGTTTTTCTAATGAGCATCCAGAGTATTCGGAGAATTATGGGAACAAGGCCAGGACATTTTCATTCAGCCATGTAGATCACGCACGAAGACATTTTGGAACGGAGCCGGACTTTGCTCCGACGTCATGTTCGTCATGTCATGAATTGGAACCAGCGACGGGCGTAATGAGTGTTCGACCTTTCGAAGTTTCATGTGGCAAATGTCATTCCGAGGACATATCAAAAAGTGACGCAATCAAGTTCTTTGCCTTTCCAACCATCATTGGCTTGGAGGAGATGGAAGAGAATGGCATGGGTGTTGGAGATTGGCCGTACATCGATGTGCTCGAGCTCACACCTTGGACTCAACGCTGGTACAAAAACAGCGCACTTAAAAATGAATTCAGCGATTTCATGGAGCTTGCAGAGATTGAAGCGGATGAACCTGGGAATCCGACGAAAACACGGCAGGTTCAGGATTTCATTATGGAGGTCAAGCGAGCCTTCATGAAAGACATGATCAAGGATCTGCGATCATGGATCGGAAAGATGCTCCCCGTTGAGATGCAACAGTGGACCAATGAAGACCTTGCGAAATTGTCGGGTCAATTTCCGCTGGCATTGTTGATCAAGGTTCAAGAGCGCTGGTTTCCCGAGTTGGATCATGAGTTGAACCGCTTTGATCGGGGACTTCCAATATCACCAGAAGAAGAGATGGTTATGCCAGTCGAGGAAGAAAAGGCTGAGCCTTCGGGAGATTCAGAAGATCGCGATGATCAACTGCTTGAGGAAGAAGGTGAACTGTTGATCGAAGAGGATGATCTTCTCATTTCAGATTCAGATGAGGCTTCAGAAGATGATTCCAAAGATGCTCAAGAAGAGCAATATTCACTAAAGAACACCAGTTCAGGAAAAGAATGGGCTTCCCTGGGAGGGTGGTACGAAGATGGCGGAGTCATTTGGTACAAAGCGGTACAGCATGAAGATCAATTTTTAACAGCATGGCTGAATGCAGAGATTGAGCATGGCGGAGATGACCCGGTCTCAAAGGAGATACTGTCCTTGTTGCTGGATGAGAAAGGCCCGGGGCGTTGCATCAAGTGCCACTCAGGAGTTTCGGCGGAGACGCGGAAGCCACATTGGAAACCGCATGATGATCCTCTCGCCGAGAGGTACACCCATTTCAGTCATACGGTCCATGTTTTCAGTGATGATGATTTTCAGTGTATCAATTGCCATACACAGAGGGATGGCACCTCAGAGCTTGGCCATGATTGGTATCCGGTCCGGATGAATGCATGTACCCAATGTCATGGTCAAGATGTCGCAGACGATTGCACGCTTTGTCATCAGTACCATGCATCACCGCAGATCCGAAAACTGAATACCCCCAGCATCGACATCTTTAAAATCAAGAAGGACTGAGCAGAATTAACGCGCTGGGCTGATGGCAACAAAGGCAATCTCAGCGGGAAAATGCGGGTCTGTGGGCGACAAATTCCGCATGATTTTTTCTGCCCCTGCGTATTCTTGAGTTCAGAACCGGCCGGCGTAAACGCATGAACTCCGTCAGACAAGTTTCCATTGAAGGTAAAAAGCCCCTTTCCAAATCATCCATCAATTCACCCAGGCATAAGGCATCTTCCAGATCCGAATCGGGAGCTGTCGTCAAACAAGGAAGAGTGGGATGAGCTGCTTCGCCGATCAAAACGACATTTTCTTTGTGGAATAGATGGGGAAGTCTGCGGTCGGAGCAATTTTTGAATCGGATGGATTGAAGAGAATCCGGCTGGAAGAGAGAGCGAAGATCTGTGGGCCAATTCTTGCTTATTCTTGCTAAATAACTGCAGTCCCTGGATTGGACATCGGAGAATTCACTGAACAGTTGGCAAACATCCAATTGCAACTTCCAGGAGCATGTATTTTCACCACTCGGATATACAAGGATTTGGGTTCCGGTATCGGCATCGACATAAGATTTGGGCTTCTTCTGAAGGAGGGATGAGTCGTCGCCAACCCTCGAAGATCCACTGATCTGAGTCGATAGCGCAGCTGTCGTTGCTGATCCAGAGATCTGGTTCTTTCTGATGCAGGATTGTGCTCCATCTGCGCCGATGAAAAGGTCTGCACTGACAGATCTTTGATCATAAAATTTGGCAGCGTTGACGTGATATTCATGGTTCGGTTCAAAATGGGAAAAGCGGGCCTCAAAATGCAATCTCCCCTGACCGATGCACCTCAAAAATTCTCTGTGAAGTACGGCACTGTCGACGGCAAATAGCAGTCCTGAATCCCCCGAGTTACAAGGGTCAAAATAGTCGACTGCATCCCCACCGAGGAGGTGGATCAGATTTGATTCGATATGAAGCCCCAGCGAGCTCAGGGAATCCACCGTCACAGAGTTGATCAGGTAACCTGGGCCTTCGAGGTCCAAGTCGCAGTGGGGACTCCAGAGACTGACCTCATGCCCGGAATTCAGCAGGCGAAGGGTGACCGACATTCCTGCGAGGCAGGAACCGATAACAGCTATTTTCATAATTGGTTCACGGATTCGAAATATAACGGAGCCGCTCAAATTCAGAGCCACTCAGAGGTCAATAAAACGCATCGGTAAATAGAGTCATGTAAGTCTACTGTTACAGTATAGGGAGATTTGTCGGGCCATCAAGAATGGCCGATAAAGCAGGCATCCGTGGCTTATACAGTGTTTCTGGAGCTATTGGGTTTATCTCAATACTTTCGAGCCCAGAGGTCCTCCAGCCGCATCAGTGCGCTGTCGAGGACTTCCCGGGAGGTGGCGACGGACAGTCTCAGGTGGCCACAGGCTCCCGGCCCGAACCATCGAGCGGCTCCAGGGACCACCGCGACTTTGGCCTCCTTCAAGATGAGTTCTGCGAGGGGCTCAGTCTCGAGACCAAATGCCGTCACTTTCGGGAACAGCAAAAATGTACCTTCCGGAATGGGGCAGACGACTCCGGAAAGTTCGGAAAGACGAGTGGCTGTTGAAGGGATGATTTTTTTGAGGTGGTCGACAAAGGAGGCTCTCCAAGGTTTCCCATTTCGCAGCGCAGCCTCAGCGGCAACCTGTGAGAGAACGGTGGCTCCTCCCGTGGTGTGAAGGACCCCTGAGACTTCCAGGATTTTTTTGAAGAGCTGTTCGTTTTCGCAATGGACGTAACCTGCGCGCAAGCCCGATAGACCGTCGCTCTTTGAAAATCCGGAGATGGTAATCGTCCTGTCAGCGATCTGATCAGAGAGTGAGGCCAACGAGGTCATCGGGATGGGGCCGAGAATGATCTCAGACCAGACTTCATCGCTGATAAGTATCAAATCATGTTTTTCAGCGAGGATGGCCATCGCTGTGAGTTCTTCTTTGCGGAGGACTCTGCCAGTGGGGTTGTGTGGGTTACATATCAATAGGGCTTTGGTTGCAGGAGTAATGAGTGATTCCAATACTTCGAAATCGACGGCTCCGGTCATCGGTGAGACAGGGCAGCGCTTGACGGTTGCACCTGCAAGTTCGCTGCAGTGAGGGAGCAAGAAATCGACCGGATCAAAGGTCAATGCTTCATCCCCTGCTTTGAGGATGGCTCGACATGCGGCTTTTAGAGCGGATGCTGCCCCGTCCAAAGCGAGGATGCGTTGGGGAGAAGCGGCGATGCCTTTGGCATTGAGATCTTCAGAGATGGCTTGACGAAAACTTTCAAAACCAAGGGCTGGACAATAACCGAGATAACCATCGCGAAGATGCTTTTCGATGGCCTCCAATACCGGTGCAGCAACTGGAAAGTCCATCTCGCCGGCGGTCAGGGGGATGACACCTTCTTCAACGGTTGCCCAGCGCAGATTAAATGCGGTCCGTCGGAGTTGGTCCCTATCAATCTGGTCGTCGTCAAAGGTGTATCGACTTGCTGCGGGGGGCATGGGGATGGCACCTTTTTCAATCATGGCTGACGGTTGTTCAGGGAACACGATCTTATGCACAAATCGGAATGGTACTGGGGAAGTTCGCATCCAGTCCAAGAAATTGCCTTTGTAGTTTCCTGCCGTACAGAAGTCTTTGCTTCAAAATCGGCAATCTCAATTTGGCATAGGTTTCCAGTTTCTCATCCAGGCCTCTTGCAGAGGTTTTGGCGTTCTGGTCGATCAGGTTACTCAATAATATGGCATCCTCTACAGCAGACCCTACGCCCTGGCTTGTGAAGGTCAGCAATGGATGAGCAGCATCTCCGACGAGCACGACGTTATTTCTGTGGAATCGGTCTGGGAGATCTCTGTCGGCGGTTCCATACAGATGGGCCCCCTCCAGTCCACCCCGATGGACGATTTCCCTGACAAAACCTGGCCAAGATCGCAATTCCCGGGTTAGCCAGGCATTGCGATCACCGGGTTCCCATAAAGTCTGTGGCCAACGCCGAAGATCCCATTGGAAATACCAAACGACATTATCATCTCCGGTGGGAACCATCCCCAGCGCTGCGCCATCAGTGGTTCTCAGGACTTTTCGAAAACAGCCTTTGACCAGTGCGGGAGATTCTTTGAATGAACTGATTCCAACAAGTTCTACGGTTTTGACAGGAGCGATGGCAGGCCCTGGCAAGTGCTCTTTGCGTACCTTTGAACGACTACCATCGGCTCCAACAAAGAGGTCTGCTTGAACCTTGCGTCCATCCGTGAAGACCGCAGAAGTTGCCGCTCCTTTTTCATCGACTTCGAAGCGCTCAAATTCTGCATCAAAACGCAAGGTTCCCGGGTGGAGAAGGGATTTCAATTGGCAGACGATGTGTCTTCTCTCGATGCCGAGACACTTTTGCATCGGCTCATGGTGATGAAATCCGGAAACGCAGTCATGGACGGAATAGGTGTGAATCGGGTGAGCACAATGGTCCAGTCGGAGCCCCAATTCTTGCAGGAGTCCCGTGGTGGCAGAATCGAGGATCATACCGAATCCGCCTCGGCGGTCGGAAGCACTGCTTCGTTCCCAAAGAGTGACTTCATGGCCGCTCTGCTGCATGCGGACTGCTGTAGCCATGCCTGCGATACTGCCGCCAATTATTGCGATTTTCATGGGTGATCAATCTCCAGATGGATCTTCAGTGCTGTCTCCAGGTCGATTCTTCCCCTTTGGAATCCGGAATTCCTGAGTTTTTGGACCGAAATTGCCGTTGGATCGACAAGAAGCCCCAGGTGCCCTCCGACGTACTGAAAATTTGCTTTTTCGGACCTGAAACGGCGGAACCGGCCAGCCGCATCGTGCGTTTACCCAGCGCAAGGAGAGGCCCCCTTAAGGAAACAGTAGGAGAGTGAATGCAGGAAGTGGAAGCGTCCATTCTGGAGCAACTGAACCCCTTCGAAGTAATGATCGATTTGATCAATACGGTCAGGTTAGGGGCTGGTCAATACGTTGACGTGTTTTCATTTTTATACACTGCGCAAGCACTGGCCTTGGTGATTATCTGTGCAGTTTTTTTCCACTTTACCAAGAAAAAAACCTTCGATCGAAATCGTTTGTTGACGACCCATTGGCTTCTGTTGGCGGTCTACCATCTAGGAGCATTTTTGGCGTTGCAGGGGCACTTTAATGGTTCTTTTATCATTAACCCGGATCATTCTTCCGTTATTTCGCAGTTCAGCCACTATCTGTCGATGAGTTTTATTGCGATGGGAATTGTCGAGACGTTTATTGGTTTTCGATTCAGAAACTCCCATGTGCTCTGGGCAATTTTCGCAAGCGTAGTGTTAGCTTTAGGGATCCAGGTAGGGTGTGTGGGAATGGATAGTGGTGATCGGTTTTGGTATAAAACAGTGCCGCCAGCAATACTCACGGGGATCGTCTATCTGTCTTTGGGCATGTACTTTTGTCCCTGCTTAAACAAGAGATTTTCCAAAAATCGTAGGTATTTCTCGAGTTATTCTCTCAATCTCCCGCTGATGCTGTATGGCGCATCACAGTTCGCCTTTGCATATTTTTACTCAAATCATCAGGGAGCTTCGACATTAAACATTGGGGTGGTGTTGATGGTCTTCCAAATGGGACTTCAGTATCAGATCGGCATCGGCCTTTTGAAAATAGGCCTGCTGATCGAGGAAACTCGATCCAAGGAGCTCAATGAACTGGTGTTGAAATCTGAAAAATACGGACTGGTGGGGCAACTCTCTGCCGGCATAGTTCACGATCTGAACAATGTTCTCACATTGGTGCTGGGGTCAGCAGAGCTGGCAAAGAAATGTGGTTCCGACAAGGAAAAATTAGATACGCATCTGGGCAGAATTGAAAATGGTGCTCAGTCAGGATCGATATTGACAAAACAGTTGCTGGAAATGGCCAAGGCGAGACAACAGGACAGATCAGACAGGGCCCCCTTTAGTCCAGACGAGCTGATTCATAGGCTGAGTTTGATATTCGAAACCGCATTGCCCGAAAACATCGAATTGGAGCTGGATCTCAAAATTGGACCTCGGAAGATCAATGTCTCAGTGGGAGAATTTGAAATGGTGTTGCTCAATTTGATCATCAATGCCAGGGATTCCCTTATGAATCTTTCGGTAAAGGATCTGCGCAAACGCAAGATCATTATTCGCACACGATTAGATAGAAACTTGCAGAGTCAAAAAAGTCAGTGGATAGGTGTCGAGCGTAATTATGTCAAAATAATGGTCATCGACAACGGTCCTGGCATGAATGATGAGACCCAAAGAAAAGCAGAGGAGTTTGGTTTCACTACAAAATTAGCGAATGGAACAGGATTGGGGTTGTTTAATTCTGCGCGATTCGCTGAAGAGAATGATGGTAGACATCTCATCACTTCCAGCCCGGATTTGGAGACTCGTGTTGAAATTCAACTTCCTGCTGAAACAAAAAACAAAAAGTTGAGAGTTATCACGATCGGATTGGATCCTGAGACCGCAATGAATTATTCCCATTCCGATTGGTCCGTACTTCCGATCAGAGCCATGGGATTCAAGCAATTGATATTGTCGAAAGCTGGAGGAGTTTTGATTCTCGGTCCCGGAGAGACCCTGGATTCCGATCAATTGCATCAGAAGCTCATGTCGAGCGGATCTCCACAGGCGTGGAAGGTCTTGAAGATCTTGTCAGAGGAAGAGTCCACTCACAGATCGATCATGAACGATATTGCCGGAGTAAAGGTGAGGACTCTCCATGAACGTCACTCAAGAGGCGAACTGCTTGCTTTGATAAGGGAGATGGTTGGTAGAATAGGCGCTGGTAGCGATGAAGACGAATTGACTAATCCACTAATATTGCAAGGTGCTTAATCGTGGAGCTCTTCAATGCGATTAAAATGCAACAGTGGTCGATATCGTCGGATCTTCCCCACCCAGCAGGATAAATGAAAGATTGAGACCGCCTCCCCTCCAAGTCACCAGTGGGTGGAGATCATCCCCATCCCAAATGAGACTCGCATCGAAATCTTGACTGAGGGAGTAGCGGTAACTGGCCGGGACTTTCCAGCTTCCGTCGTCGGGAGTGTATGAGAGGGAAAGTGATCCACTACTTCTCGGGGTCAGCAGATTTGCCGCCGAGATGAAAAAAGCATTTCCATCGACTTCCCCGGATGGCCAGGCGGAGCTGGTACCCAATATGATTGCAGGTCGGCCCTCATCCGCATCGATCAAGCGATAGTTCGCCATCGGATAAAAATCGTTGGAATCTGCACCCCACTCGAGACCAATCTGAAGATTCGGATCGAGTCTGTGGACCAGGCTGAATTCCAACTTCTCCCGGTTTGTATCCTCGGTGAGGACATTTCTCATCGTCAGATTCCAGCCACCGGATTGTAAATTTCCTGCACCCCAGACCGAGGCACCTTCTCCCGGTCAGCCCACTCACATGGGCACACTGGGAGCGCGCGCAACAAATTCCCCTGTACTGCTGCAACCCGCAGTCAGGATCATGAGGGTGGTGAAGACGAGCACTTCTCTAATCATGGTCAGCTCCTGCATTTTGCCACTGGGGCCTTAACTCAGTTTCATATTACGAATTTCGACACTTTCGGTTCCAATATTTCCACTTTTATTAATGTCTTCAAAGAAAAGGGTTCAGGCAGTGGGTTGACCCACGCCCCCGAATCCATAAGTCTCGGTTACTGGTGGCCAGTATTCGAAGAATGGAGACGGAATCATGAATCCCCACTTTTCGCTCAAGGAGAAGACTTTTCTGGTGACCGGCTCTACCACAGGCCTGGGCCGGGCGATGGCGAACGCTCTCGGTGCTGCTGGAGCGAAAGTTGCCATGAATTATCAGAACAATGTTGAGCGTGCAGAGGCGGCGTATGCGGCTTTTTGCGAGGAGGGTCACGAAGGTGGCCTGTATCGGGCCAGCGTCATCGATGAAGAGGATATTTCCCGTTTGAAGCAGGAGATCGAGGAGCAGCTGGGTCCCGTGGATGGAATCATCGTCAATGCGACCCCCGCCCAACCGTTGAAATCGATCGAGGAATACGACTGGGAGTTTTACCAGTCGATGGTCGACTTTTTCATCAAGAGTCCATACCTGCTGACGCGGGCATTTCTTCCGCACATGCGTGAGCAGAAGTGGGGAAGGATCATCAATATCGCCAGCGAAGTGTTCACCCGTGGAGTCGCACCATTCAGTGCTTATGTGGCTGCAAAGGGGGGACAACTGGGTTGGACCCGCAGTATGGCCAATGAACTCGCAGCGGACGGAATCACTGTCAATGCCATATCACCAGGTTGGATACCGGTGGAGCGTCATGCGGATGATCCCGAAGAAGAGAAGCAGGCTTATCTGGATCTGATCCCGATGCAACGGTGGGGTGTACCGTCGGACATGGCGGGTGCTACAGTATTTTTGGCAAGTGATTCCTCAAGCTTTGTGACGGGGCAGAACATTCACGTCAATGGTGGAACGGTTCTTCCTTAGTCATTTTTGAAGGTGGTGTTCGATGCGATACGGACTCTTGATCCTGTTGATCTTGGTGGGTTGCAGTGGTTCCGGGGATTCCGCTGCCAATGCGGAACCGAAAGTGGCATTCGTCACCAATGGAGTCGCAGACTTTTGGATCCTGGCTGGCAAGGGCGTTGAGGATGCCAGCAGAGATCTGAAAATCGCTGCGACGTTTCATATGCCCCCAGATGGATTGACCGATCAAAAACGAATCATCGAGGATCTCCTCGTCAAAGGGGTTCACGGAATTGCCGTCAGCCCCATCGATCCTGGAAACCAGACGCCATTTCTCAATGAGGTTGCTTCGCAGACTAAGTTGATCACCCACGATTCGGATGCTCCAGAGTCTGATCGTGTTTGCTTTGTCGGTGTCGATAACTACGAAGCGGGTTGGATGTGTGGGGAAGTGGTCAAAGATGCCATCCCTGATGGGGGTCGCATCGCCATCTTTGTCGGCCGCATGGAGCAGGAAAACGCACGTCTTCGTCGCCAGGGATTGATCGACTTCCTTCTTGGAAGAGAAGCAGACCCTGCTCGTTTTGATAAACCGGGGAGCAAGGTTTCCGGCAATGGCTATGAAATTGTTGCCACGCTGACCGATCAGTTCGACATGGCCAAAGGAAAGGCCAATGTCGAAGATGTATTGTCGGCACACGGTAATCTCGATTGCTTGATCGGCTTGTTCGCCTACAACACTCCCCTGATCCTGGAGGCACTGGAGCAATCAGGGAAATTAGGCAAGATCAAAGTGGTTGGCTTCGATGAGGATGAGCGCACTCTGGAAGGGATTCGTGCAGGAACGGTGCATGCCACAGTGGTCCAAGATCCCTATGAATACGGCGTGCTCTCTGTCGCGATGCTCAAGTCTCTGATCGCAGGAGATACCACCGTGATCCCACCGGGGGGGCATGTAAAGGTGCCCGCCAAGGTCATCGGCAAGGCGGAGGTTGATGCCTTCCAGAAGGACATGCTCAAGAAGTTGGGCAAGTGAAGGGGCAGTCCCCGATCCTTGAGGCGCAGGGGATGAATAAGTCCTTCGGTGGTGTCAATGCCGTTCAGGACGTCTCCCTCACCATCAGCGAAGGTGAGATTGTCGCGATCGTCGGCGAGAATGGTGCAGGAAAAAGCACTCTGCTCAAGATCCTCTGCGGCGCGCTCTCTCCCGATTCCGGAAAGTTGCACATCCAGGAACAGGAAGCGGAATTTCACAGTATCCACGATGCATTGCAACGTGGAGTTGCACACATTCCACAGGAACTGGAACTGTGTGAGACGATGACTGTCGAAGAAAATTTGCTGCTGGGGCGTGAGCCTACCCACCGATGGGGCATCCTGCAAAATGATGAAGCCCGATCGATGGCCCAAAGATCCTTGGATCAATTAAGCTTGGACTTTTGTCTGGATGACTCTGTTGCATCATTGGGCCACGGTCATCGGCAACTATTGTCGATCGTTCGCTCCCTGGATACGGATGCACGCGTCCTTCTTCTTGACGAGCCGACTGCGACCCTTTCGCCTGCAGAAACAGAAACACTTCTGGAATGTCTCAGAGATCTGCGTTCACGAGGTGGGGCGTTGGTCCTGATTACCCATCGCTTGGCAGAGGTGGAGTCGGTGGCGGATCGGGTGATCGTGTTGAGGGATGGTAAACATGTCGCAACTTTGACTGGCGATGAGATTGAGCGCACGACGATGGTTCGTCACATGGTGGGAAGAGATTTGGTACCTTCTTCATTCGCTGACAGATCACCGGGCAAGCCACAATTGATTCTCGAAAATGTGACAACCAAGAAACATCCGAATCCGATTTCTTTACAGGTGCGCAAAGGTGAGTGCGTTGCATTGGCAGGCTTGGTGGGATCGGGCCGCAGTGAACTGCTTGAAGCGATCTTCGGATTGAGGCCTCGTCAGGGCAGGGTTCAGGTGGGGACAAAACTTCTTCTCCCTGAAGATCCGGCTCAAGCCGTCGAGGAAGGTGTATGCCTGATCCCGGAGGAGAGATCGAGCCAAGGACTCTCGCTCCAGCAATCAGTCGCCGAAAATGCGGCCTTGCCGGGGTTGAATCGGGTGGCGGGCAAGGCGGGAGTTTTGTCCAAGGGGGCGATTAGCGAAATCGGAGAACGGGTCGTAACCTCCTTCAATGTGCAAAGCGCAGATCTGCATTCACCCATCCGGGAGCTTTCCGGGGGCAATCAACAGAAGGTCGTCATCGGAAAATGGGTGGACCTCGAGCCGGAAGTATTGCTGCTCGATGAACCCACCCGCGGAGTGGATGTAGGCGCACGGGAAGAAATCCACCAACGACTGCGGGAGTATACCGCTGCTGGCAAGGCGATTCTGTTTGCCTCCAGTGAGTTGGAAGAGGTGCTGGCGATCTCTGACCGGATCTGGGTGATGGCTGAAGGAAAATTCATGGGAGAGTTGAGTGCTGCTGAAGCCACTGAGGAGCAGATCATGGGATTGGCAACCGAAAGAGGTGCCCCTTGAAAAAGACGATGGGGATCTTCGTCGTATTGATATTGGTCATAGGAATCACTGCAATGATCAGCCCCACATTTCTGGGCGCAAACAACGTTGAAAATTTGCTCCGCAGAATCGGGTTGTATGGCTTCATGGGTATCGGCGCTGCTTTTGTGATCATGACCGGTGGTATCGACCTGTCGATCGGTTCGATGATCTGCCTTGTTGGTTGTCTGACTCCGTGGATGGTGACCACTTTGGGAATTCCAATTCCACTGGTTGTCTTGTTGTTGCTGGTCTTTTCATTGGTCGCAGGAGGGTTTCACGGGTGGTTGGTTTCGAGACTGAATTTGCAACCGTTTTTGGTCACCTTATGCGGGCTGTTTATCTACAGAGGGATCACCAGGGGGATCTTGGCCGATTCAACCGTGGGATTTGGGGTGGAAGGAACGGCTTGGAGCTATCTCGTGAAAGAGAGAATCCCTCTCACCGATGATTTCGGAGTGCCGATCCCCTTGCTGCTTTTGATTCTGGTGGCGGTGGGATCAGGTTTTCTGTTGAGAAAAACCGTATGGGGGCGGCATCTCCTGGCGATCGGTAGCAATGAAGTCGCAGCGCGGCATTGCGGGATCGAAGTTGAACGAATCAAGATCGCGGCTTATATGATCTGTGGATTCCTTGCGGGATTGACAGGGGTTCTCTTTGTTCTCGATCAGGGATCGGGTCAGCCATCGAATTTCGGCAACTTTTATGAGCTCTATGCGATCGCCGCAGCAGTGCTTGGAGGGTGCTCTCTTCGCGGAGGAGAAGGGACAATTTTGGGGGTACTGATCGGGGTTGCCCTGGTTCAGGTTCTCAGGACTTCCATCAATCATATTGATGCGATCCCAAACTCGACTGAATTTATGGTGATCGGCTTGGTCATCCTGTTGGCGGTGATCGTCGACGGATCGATTCGAAGAAAGCGCGAAGGGTAGATTTTATTCAGAGGCAATAGAACAAAAAACAGCCCGGTGTTTTGCACCGGGCTGTGACTGATTCTAACGGTTGTAGTTGTTACTGGCAGATATTGGCCTGAGCACAATCCAGCAGATCGAAACTCGGATCCGATGCGCAGTTCGGGTATGGCGCAGCGGGTGCGGGGCCATTGGCGAAGAGGTACTGCAGTACATTGATCGGGTCGGAAACATCCAATTGGCCGTCATCGTTCCAGTCGGAAGCGTCTTCGCAAGGGATCGGTGCGCCGGTGAAAATGCCGTCGAGAAGTTCGATGGCATCGCCCACATCCAGCATTCCATCCATGTTGACATCTCCACGCAGGAAGTATGCAAGGGTTCCCGGTGTCAGGCCCTGGCGAACGAAGCATGCCGTAGACTTCAATTCCATGCCCAGGTAGTACGGGGTCAGGAGATAGAGGGTCGTATTTGGACGGAAGGTGTTGTACTCGAAGGTGGTCTGGCTGCCAGGAACCACAAAGGTTTCCACGCCCATGATCCCACCGTTGTCGACTTCAAGAATGTAAGTCGAAACATCCGTCGTCGGGGTCCAATTGATGATGATTTTTCCATCCTGTTCGAAGCAGATCATGTCTGTAATCGGGTCAGGGTTCCCACTGGTCCCACCGAGCGGGCCGGTCGTGGCAGCGGGTGCTCCGGAGCCAGTTTCAAGGAATCCTTTGACAGGAGGGTGATTGATTGCAGCGCGACCAGCGGCTCCAACCATGGGAAGAAGGATCAAATCGTCGGTCGCTTCACCGGGATTCACATTGCCCTCGGCGACCGCTTGGTCCGTACCGATGTGGCCATTCGGAAGGAACAACTCCGGATGATCGAAGGGGGCCATCTCCCAGCGAACGCGTTCGTCGGTCAGTGCCTTCAAGAATGCAACCATGGCTTCCTGGCGTGGAAGCTTACCGTCCAACTTGCCGATGGGATTGATGTACTTCTGCACAGCATTTGGATCCATGTGGGTGAAATCTCCACCCCGGGTGTAAAACTGAACCACTTGCAATAGTGTTGCTTGGCTGCCGTTGTGCATGAACGGCCCGGTGAGCTCAACGTTTCTCAGCGTTGGAGTTTTGAACGCACCAATGTTCTTGTTGGTTCCTGAGATGATTTCGTTCGAATTGACAGGTCCGGGAAGCGCGCTGGTCATTCCCGAGTGGAAGAGGGAGGACCAGGTTTGATCGCCCACTGCGGCGCGACCGATGTCTTCCCCACTCGGACGAACTCCGATATTGAAGAATCCTTTGTCTCCGAATCCATCAGAGCCGTTGGTTTCAACAGTGACGACGGGACCAATCCCGACATCGGTGTCAGTGTTGAGTTCACCCCATGTTGCTGAAGACAGCAGTGGACCCGAGTGGCATTTGGAGCACTTGGTGCCCCCACTGTAGAAGGCGTCCATGCCATTTTCTTCCTCAGGAGTGAGGGCGTTTTCGTTTCCTGCAAGATACTCATCGAAACGAGTCTGATGTGAAACAAGAGTGGATTCGTAGGAGAGGACGGCGAGTCCCCAAATCATTGAGAAGTTCTGTTCCATCAGCGTGAACTGATCGGGGCCATCCGGGGTTCCGTTGCCGATGTGTGCGCCATTTCTGTCGAAGAGAGCATCCGAATTCCAGTATTCGGGGCGAATCGCGTTTTGGATCATTTCGACGTAACTGATGTCGAGCCCCTTGCCATCTCCTGCGGGGACCGCATAGCCACCAAGCCTGCTGTCTGTGGGAGAGACCTGTTGACGGCTCAAAGGCATCACGTTGCACATCTTTTTACCCAAGTCAGGCCAACTACGACCTGTGCCGGACATCTCGACTCCGCTCACCGGAGGACCGATCGATTGGGAAGCGAGAGCGGCGCGATCCATAGTCATTCCGCAAGGGATGATGCTTCCGTCGGCATCCACCTTGCGGATCATCGCATTGGGGTTGCCGTTGCCGCTGGGGTCTACACCGTTGAATTCAGAACGGGCGCGACCATCCCAAAAGGCGTCGACGTAGAAGATGGAGTTGACCGCATGGGGTGCATTTCTTCCCGTCGTCTGGCGGGTATTGACCCCCAGGACGTTGTGGGTGGTATCGGGAATTCCTGAGCAATCGTCTTCCTCATCCGCATCACCATCGAGGCCCATGGCGACGCCATTGAAGACCTGCTTATGGATTCCTTGAGAACCGACCACTTCTTGCGAGTCCCAGAGAACCTGAGAAAGGGCATCATCCGGATCCGCCAACTTTCTGAGAGGAAAGTCTGAGTGAATCAACGAGTGGTTGGGACCGAGCCTTTGGAATACTCCGCCTGCCCCGGGATGACCCTGGTTTTTGTTACGGGTGTCTGCACCCCCCGAATAGTGGCAGGTGGCGCAGGCGGTCATGCCGTCGGACCCGGCCTGCATATCCCAGAAGAGAGCTTTGCCCAACTCGATGGCACGATCTGAATTGAGGACAAACTCAGAGAGGTTGGAAGGCAGCGGAGTGGTGGAGATATTCAGAGGACCAAAGTCCTGTCCCTTCACCGGAGTCCCTGCCAAGAGGAGAACCCATAAGATCGTTCCCGCAAAATAAGCGATTCGCATTTCACACCACCCCATTCACTGGCGAACAATCCTCTTTTGTAATGAGGATTGTCCACAGCCACGTGGATCAAAGAGAGAGATTGTTAACTACTTTGTGTGCATTCCCGCTGGCACAATCAAATAGCTCTCTACTGGTCAATGATAGTATTAAAAGTAACTTGGAAGGGACTAATCCCTCCTCTACCTACGATTAGATAGTTAACAGGCGAATTGCGCAACTAGATTTGTTAGCATCGAAATATGATACAAAAGTCAGTTTGTTCAGTTTTGAATGGTTCATTGGGCAGAAGATCGTGCCAAATTTCCTTTCGCCGGACCCCGCTTGAGATCGATGGGGAGTCTCAAGGAGTTGAGCCAAAGACGACAACAACCCCCATCCGTCTTCGATGAGAGGAGAGGCGTTCGCCCTGCAAGGGCCCATCGGTCGATCCCGGGATCCACTCGATACAGCCTCAAACGATCCCCAGGATCAGAGCAAAAAAAAATTCGTGTGCCAACGTCCCAATTGGATCCCTTATGACCTGCTGACCCCTCGTTCCTTCAGCATCCGGCGTTCTGACTCACTGCTTCAGAGAGATGAAGATGTTGAGCAGTTCCATGCGATGACCGATGGAAAAACTCTCAGTAACTCATCGTCACTGATCGGGCAAACCTCTTAGATCGTTACCCCGCGAATGCTTCTCCTTTGTTCCAGTTTGCCGGGCAAATCCCGCCGGAAACGTAGGCTTGGGTCATTCTCAGCATCTCTTCCGGACTTCTACCCACGCCGAGATCACTGACCGAATGCATACGAATTGTTCCCTCGGTATCGATCAGCACCATCGCCCTGTAAGCGACACCAAGATCCTCACGGAGAACTCCGAAAGCATTGCAGAATTCATGGGATGTATCTGCGATGACCGGGTGGGTAATGGGAGTGGAGAAGGTCACTCCATCCTCAAACCATTTCTTGTGAGCGAGGAAAGAGTCTGCACTGGCACCGATGACTTCGACACCCTCAGATTCAAAGTCTGCGAGAAGATTTTGCATACCCTGAATCTCCGTAGGGCAAAGGCCGGAGAAATCGAAGGGGTACCAGTAAATCAGATGCCATTTCCCTGCGAAGTCTTCGTAAGAAAGAGCCTTGTTTTCGCCGTTATGATAGGCATTGGCTTGCCATTGAGGAGTTTTGGTGCCAACGGATGCCATGGGTGTCCTCTCAAATGTCCTGATCTCAGGAATTAATAAACCGGGGAACGCAACTTTCATGTATCTCTGATAACCGATGATGTTCAATTCGTGCAAGATCAGTATCCGGAAATTTCAATGTGCATGGCTGGACAGTTTGCTGTGGTTCTTGACGGCAGTCACGGTGGTGAATAGTTTTCCACTCTGGGGGGGCGATTGAATAATTCGAAGAACTCTCAGAAAAGAGTGGATCGATCTGGCAGCGGAAACAGCACATTCGCTGCGATCGATCTAGGCTCAAACTCGTTCCACTTGATCGTTCAGAAGTCGTCTCCCCACGGATACATCACAATCGATCGTCTCAGGGAAAAAGTTCGGCTGGGTGAGGGTCTGCAGAATGATGGAACCATCAGGCCTGAGGTACGGCAAAGAGCTTGCGAGTGTCTGGATAGATTTCGCGAGCGCATCGGATCAGTAAGACAAGGGAACATTCGCGCAGTAGGAACTCAGACATTTCGCAAAGCGGAATCTGACAAGGCATCATTGACGGAGTTTGAAACTCGTTTGGGGTGTCCCATCGAGATTGTTTCAGGAGTTGAAGAGGCGCGTCTCATTTGGTTGGGAGCCAGCCCCGCTATTTCTGAGGTCCAAGGCCAAGTGTTGCTCATCGACATTGGAGGAGGAAGCACAGAACTGGTACTCGGATCCAATGGGATTTCCGAGACGATGCACAGTCTCGAGGTGGGTTGCGTCCAGGTGATGAGAACCTTCTTTCCCGGAGGAGAACTCAACAGGAGGAATTTTCAGGCTGCCAAACTGGCAACAGAAATCGAATTGGAACCGGTTCTTGAGATTTTCAAAGGTACAGGCAATCCCGTCTGTGTTGGGACATCCGGCACGATATTGGCGATCTCCAAAATATTGGGATCGTGGGATAAAGATCGGCTGATCACCCAGAAGAAACTGCGAGAGTTGCGAAAAGAGGTGTTCCGTCACGATCATGTTCAGGAGTTGGAGTTTTCCCAGGTATCACAAGACCGAAAGAAAGTGCTTCCGGGAGGAATGTTGATCTTGGAGGTATTGATGAAGCAATTGGGGATCTCATCTTTGGAGGCGATACCCGGTGGTCTCAGAGAGGGGATTATTGCTGATTTGGTGGGCAGGGATGAAGGCAATGACATCCGTGAGCAAACGATTCAAAGAAAGATGGTGACCTTTGGGGTCGATATACCTCAGGCGCAAAGGGTCAGCAAACTTGCCCAACGAATTCTGGATGGTGTTCAAGACTCTTGGAAATTGACCCACACAGCAATTCCGGATTGGATTCGCTGGTCAGCGTTATTGCATGAGGCAGGGCTGAGCATTGGACACGAGTCCTATCCGCGGCATGGAGAATATCTGATTCGCAACTCTGAATTGCCCGGCTTTTCTCATGTCGATCAGGACGTGATGGGTTATTTGATCCGATTTCAAAAGAAAAAAGTCTTCGAGCACAACTTCGATGGACTCGGTCCATTGAAAGCTGCGGATCAGCGCCGAATTCTGGTCATCGTGCGCTTGGCGGTGTTGCTGAACCGATCGAGAACAGTCTCCGCTATTCCTATGAAAATTGAATCAAAGCCCAACCAGATCAGTTTGATTTTCGCAGAAGATTGGTTGGGGAATCACCCATTGACCCAGGCATTGTTGGAGCGTGAAAAGATGCTCTTCAGGGAGATGGGATTGACGATCGATATCAGGTAAGCGATGGCTTACTTAAAGCGGTACTTTTCCATGAGGGAGTTTTGTGCTGAGTGGCCGTCTCCACTGGAGATGACCCGTTGGTACTTTGAATTGGGGAGAAGATTCCAACTACCGGTTTCATCTGAAATGTAATTCAGGATTCCCTCATCCATGATTCGGGATTTAAGTTTCTTGGAAGCGATTGGGAATACCAATTCGAGTCGCTTGAAGAAGTTCCTCGGCATCCAGTCTGCACTGGATAGATAAACTTTGTTTTCTCCGGATGCGTGAAATGCAAAAATTCTCGGGTGCTCCAGGAAACGCCCCAGCACCGATTTGACACGAATATTCTCTGAGATTCCCGGAATGCCCGGTCGCAGCGAACACATACCACGAACGACTAAATCGATTTTCACTCCTGCCTGGGACGCACGGTAAAGAGCGGAGATCACCCCAGGTTCGATCAGTGAGTTCATGCGTGCTTTGATCCAGGCTTCTTTCCCTGCCAACGCATTGTCTGTTTCATCTTTGATCAATTTAAGAATCATCACATGAAGTTGAAATGGCGCTTGAATCAATGATTTCAACTTTCTCACTTTGCCCAAGCCAGTGATTTGGTGAAATACCTTGTGAACATCTTCTCCGATATCATCGTCGCTGGTCAGCAGGCCCATGTCAGTGTAGGCCTTGACGGTATCCTCGTGATAATTGCCAGTTCCAAGATGGCAGTAACGCTTGATCTTGCCCGACTCCCTGCGAACGATCATCAGCATCTTTGCGTGCGCTTTGTATCCGAATATTCCGTACACAACGTTTGCTCCCACCTCTTGCAAGCGCGTCGCCAAATCGATATTGGCACTTTCATCAAAACGGGCTCGCAATTCGATCACGACCGTCACTTCCTTGCCCGATTTTGCCGCTTTGATGATGGCATTGACCAATTCGGAGTCTTTGGAGGTTCTGTAGAGAGCGACTTTGATCGCCAGCACATCAGGATCAGTGGAGGCTTCTTTCACCAGATCGATGACAGGATGAAAAGATTGGAAGGGATGATGGAGGAGGACATCCTTTTGTTTGAGAACAGAGAAGGATGACTTGTCGGTGCGGAGTTCAGTGGGGACGGAAGGGATGTACGATTCAAATTTCAGATCCGGTCTATCGATGAGGTCGTATAGCATCGCCAACCGATGCAGATTTACCGGACCTGGACAACGGTACAGTTCCAGGGCTGACATCCCGAACTGATTGAGAAGAAAATCGACCATTTCTTCAGAGCAGTTGTCAGCAACTTCGAGGCGAACGGTTTCACCGAATCTTCTTTGATCGAGTTTTCCCTTGAGCGCTTTCATAAGATCGACAACTTCTTCTTCTTCCACCCAGAGGTCACTATTGCGCGTAACCCTGAATTGAAAGCAACCCTTGATTTCCATCCCCGGGAAAACCAAATCAAGATTGTCATGGATCACTGAAGAGAGCAGGACAAACTCTTCCCGTGCGGTGGAGTCTTTTGGCAAGGCGATGACCCGTGGCAGCACTCTTGGCGCCTGAACGATGGCGATTCGACTGGTCCGGTGAAAGGCGTCTTTGCCCTTGAGGTCGATGATAAAATTCAGGCTCTTGTTGGAGATCTTCGGGAACGGATGAGCGGGATCGAGTCCTATCGGAGTCAGCACCGGGAGTACTTGGTCTATGAAGTATTGACGAACCCATGCCTGTTGTTCAGGGGTCCAATCTTGACGTTTGAGAAGGAAAATCCCCTTCTCTTGCAACTCAGGAAGCAGATTTTCATTCAGCTCCCGGTACTGCTCTTCAACCAGAGACTTCGCTTTGTCGGAGAGGAGCGAATAAAGAAAAGGCGCCTGGATTCCGTCGGGGGACTTGAGTTCGACGTTGTAAGCCAAGTGCTCCTTGATCCCGGAAGCTCGAATTTCAAAGAATTCATCCAGGTTGGCGGTACAGATGGTGAGAAAGCGGAGCCTCTCCAGCAATGGATAGGAGTCGTCCTTGGCCAAATCGAGTACCCGGCTGTTAAATTCCAAGAGCGACAGTTCCCGATTGATGTAGAGCTTGGGATCTTCCAGACGGGTATCTCCGCCGATCTGTTCAAATTGCTCAGGGGGATAGGAGGAGGGGTCAGGGG
>CAYRAM010000011.1:40879-87752 GCA_964422295.1 uncultured Planctomycetia bacterium
GTATCTCCGCCGATCTGTTCAAATTGCTCAGGGGGATAGGAGGAGGGGTCAGGGGTGTCGAACTCGGGATCCATCAAATCATTCCTCGAAGCAAAGCTGCTCAACATGCCTGGGCGGCACATTTCCGGGCTATTCTATTATCGCTTCAAAGACCTGATCTGTCGACCAACTACGGCACAAGTCGCCATCGAAGCGGAAAGATCTAAGCGGAAAGGATTTCCGTGCGAGGTCGTCAGTTGGAGTCCCGATAGGAGGAACCACTGCTTGCCACCAGGTATCTGCGCAAGCTGGCAGGGAGAAGTCCCAAAAAAGTGAGCAGGCAGCGATAGACTCCTCCAGGGATGCAATAAACGTTGCCTCGTTCACAAGCATCGAGTGCTTCTCTTGCCACCCTGTCCGATGCCAGCCACATGAAACCGGGGATTCCTGACATGCGTTCGCGTGTGCCGTTGACATCGTGGAACTCCGTCAACGTAAAACCGGGGCACAATGCGGTGACATTGACGCCACTGCCCTTGCATTCGAGATGGAGGCATTCACTAAAGAGATTCAAGGCGGCTTTGACAGCACCGTAGAGAGTGTGTCCAGCGGTGCCGGGAATGAACCCGGCAAAGGAGGAAACCTGGATGATCCGCCCTTTCCCTCTCTCTTTCATCCCCGGAAGGAGGCGGTGAGTCAATTCGCAGACTGAGATGAGCAGGACTTGCAGAAAGTCTTCCTGTTCCTGCCAGGTTCGTGAAAGGAACGCACCAGACAATCCGTAACCGGCATTGTTGACGAGAACTTCGACTTCGACCCCATCCGCAATGAGGCGGTCTACGAGGGGGGCGATCTCTTCTGACCGGGACAGATCGACGGTCTCAACGCGACAATCAACCCCGTGCTCAGTTCTCAGTTCATCGGCGAGTGATTCGAGGCGATCGAGTCTGCGTGCGACGAGAATCAAATCGTGTCCACGGCAAGCCAGCTCCCGAGCGAAGCTGCTTCCGATTCCAGCGCTGGCACCGGTGATGAGGGCGACGGGTCTACTCATGGAAACCCCATTTCAATGGCCATCAATTTCGACTGTGGCAAGGAGACCCGCCACCGATTCCGGACAACAGTTCTGGTCCATCGGGGTTCCGGATGGCAACTTACCTGCACAGGGCGACTGTCAATGGGTGGTTAAAACGGGATTACTTGCGAGTCAGGCCTCTGCGGGGAGTCCGAAGGGAATTGGTTTAACCGATGCTGAGTGGAATCTACAGGCACCTCTTTGCATCCAACTTGCATCCGCTGGATCCTCCGGAAGCTTGGAGGATTGCCCGGGGATCCACATCCCGGCAGCGTTTCAGCGAGGTCCTTGTAAAATTGAAGATTCGAACCGCGATCGATTTGCGTCGGCCCGGGTCTTCCGATGCTGCCAAGGGAGAGATCGATTTTCCTGCACTGGGGGTGGAGTACCACAATGTCCACCTGAGGTCTTCCCGATTGCCCCGACCTGAAGCGGTGGCTCGCTATCTCCAATTGTTGAGAGAATCACCGCGTCCGATCCTGCTTTACTGCAAACGTGGAAAAGACAAGACCGGCTTTGGCTCTGCCCTCTATCGCTATTACCACCTTGGCCACGATCTCGACAATTCGTGGAGAGAGTTGCGCAGAATCCCCTACGGTCATCGGGTCCGTGGTCACGAAGGTCCCCATGATTTCCGCAAGCTTCTCGAACGGGAAAAACCTGTGGATCTGCGCCAGTGGGTCGAGGAAGAGTATCCGGCTCATTTCTGCGCACTGACAGGGGAGCCGGCAAGCCTGCCGTGAATTAACCAGATCCTCCAAAGTAAACCAGGGCCCCCAGACGTTGCGTCCGGGGACCCTGCGAGGAGGTGTGTGTCTTGTTCAACAAGGGTTGGGGGGGATCGCCAGCCCGCCTTCGGCGCCCCCCCGCCCCATATTCACAAATCCGAAGGCAGCAGAGGTCCGGACAGGGAATTTCAAAATATTTTCAAAATGGCGAGCTGGGGGTCGATGAGGGGGGACTGAAATCAGCTTAAACGTCAGGAATCGGCTCTAATCCGCAATTGGGGCAGTTGAAGCCGAAAAAGCCATGGAGACCACAATCGCCACATTTCTGCTCCCGCTTCAGCGCTTCGACGAGTCTCTGCAACTGCTTCCACGCATCTCGCGCCTGATCCTCCGCCAAAAATCCCCGGTTTCCGATGGTCCAGGAGTGGCAATCAGGGCATCGATCGGGAAAGGTCCCAATCTGGACGTGTGAGTCCGCAATGGGTTTGCACCCTGGGCAAGTCGGTTCCTCGATCAATGAACCTCGGGCCAGGGACCAACTGAGTCGCGAGAAGTACAGCATTCCGGCCACAAATCCATGATTGCAGCGGGGACAGAATTGGTCTTCATCGGCGACCCGCAAACAAAGTTGGCATTGAAGAGTGTTCAGGGGGACTTCGTGTCCATGGGCATCCAGCGCATCGTGAAACGCCCTCGAATCGATGGGAACCAGGGCAACGAAACCCTGGTCACACGGTTCGCACCAGCCGTTGGTCTTGTGGGCGGCGAGGCAATCGGAGCAACGATTGATCTCGTTTTGTTGCCAGCGGGAGGACTGTTCGGGGTGCTCTCCGCTGAATTGACAGCCTGACAGCACTCCGATCGACAGCGCCAGAAGAAATCTGCAACAGCGGTTCAGGGGCAATTGAATGAACTGCAGTTGAGCGTTCCTCCCGGGGTCGGATCCGGACCACACGATGGGAAGGGAGCAACCGGGGCTGCGGCTCCACTGAACAGGTAGCTGAGCAAATTGATCGCATCGGCCAGATCCAATGAACCGTCGTCATTGGCATCGAGGGCTGAAAGGCAATTATTTGGGTCACTGCTGAAGAGATATCCCAGCAATGTGATGGGATCCGTGATGTCCAGGGTCAGATCCTGATTGGCATCGCCGCGAATAAAATCAGAATTCGAGGGATTGGGATCTGTGACCGTGATGCAGTTGGTGCAGACGGTGGTATCGGATCCACCCGCATTTGTCACGGTCAGGGATACGGAGTATTGGCCCGGAGTCATGAATGTGTGTGAGGCGTTTTGTCCCGACGAAATGGTGCCGTCACCAAAATCCCACAACCAGGTCGAAACGGTTCCGGTCGAAGTATCCGTGAAGCCTACTGTGAGGGGAGCATTTCCTGTTGGGATATCGATGTCAAAGGATGCCACCGGTGGTGCCGGGGGGGGAGGCGGGCCGCCAGCGTCCACTGTGCCGGTGACGTCTGCAAAATTGGTGGGAGTATTCGGAGCGATGATGAGGGTACCTGTGGAGAGATCTTTCTGCACAGAGTTGATGCCGTCCAACGGGAGGTCTGGGGTCGGGTAAGTCCACGAATCATAGACGTACCAGGTGATGGTGTCCGATCCGAGGCCGAGAAAATTGTCCGGCAAGATGTAATCGGGAGTGGGAGCACCGGGCAGGCTGGCAAATCCGGCGGTTGCGACCAGCAAATGTTTGAAGGAAGTGCTGCCAACCAAGTTTTCGGGGAAAAGAAACTCTGCACCGGTTGAAGCACTTCGAATGTACTTGTTGATCATGAAAGTTTCATTGGGAGCAGCCATCGGTACATGGAGTTCGACGAATTGGATGGTCCCATCAGAGTTGGAATACAATTCGTTGATGTCCCAAAGGTGCCCGCCCGCATCAACGGATCCCGATAGCAGCAGGATCATGCACAGCACTGGTATACTCTTCATAATTTCACCAATCTTCCTATAGACACTACACCAATCTTCCTATAGACACTACACCAATTATATTCATCCAATCCACTGTCTGCAGAAGTATTTCATCGGGGAAATTACAGTCAAATTTGATACTTTGAACAATTCAGGAGTTACGCAGGTCCCACGCCTCCATCAATTCGTAAGTGAGTATTCTCAGAGTTGGTTAGCCACACGGAGTTCCATATCGCAGTTCAAGGGTCTGCGAATGATCCGCCTTTGTAGATTCGTGATATTGCCAAGTGACCAGATATAAACGGTCATAGATGTGCCCTGGAATCCAAGGTTGACCCGAATGGGATTCCAACCCCGCAATGTGGCCCCCCGCTTCTTCGATGAACAGAGGAACCGTATTTTGATGACCACAGATGATCACGACCTCTCCTGCCTGAATATTTGCAATGACGCCGCGCCAACGGGGAGCGTCTTCTGCAGGGATCACCTCGATGGGAATATTCAATTGGGTGGAAAGAGGTTCCAGGGTTTGCAAGGTGCGCAAGTATTCGGTGCAGTACATCCGATCAACTTGAACTCCTGCCAGCAATCGTGCCAGCGCATCAGCTCTTTCGAGACCTGAGCTCGTCAATGCCGGATCAAGGCCTGCTTCTTTTTCAGCATGCCTGAGCACAAACATGGTACAGAGTGCGGGTTCGCTGCCTGGATTCATGGAGGCGTCTCCAATTTCCAAAAATGGGGGCTACTCCAGAATTCCAAATTGTGATGAATTTGCTACATGAATTTGTTGCGAAGAGCCAATTCCGCAGAGAATCTGCTGGCCCGGTTTGAAATTGTGAGGAATTCTTGATGCCCGAATGGACTTTCAACAGACTTGGCGCATGATTTGGGCTGAAATCGTTCATCGATATTGACTGTGAAGGCGAATACTCGGGAGGATTGATGGAAGCTGGAATCGTCGGATTGCCCAATGTGGGCAAGTCTACCTTGTTTAACGCACTGACATCTGCAGGTGCTCATGCGGCGAACTATCCTTTTGCAACCATCGAGCCGAATATCGGTGTCGTGCCGATCCCTGATCCGCGATTGGCGATTCTTGACGAGCACATCGACACTCAAAAGGTAATCCCTGCTTCCTTGAAGATCGTCGACATCGCCGGGCTCGTGCGCGGGGCCAGCACAGGTGAAGGGCTGGGGAACCAGTTTCTCAGTCATATCCGGGAAACCGATGCCATCGTCCAGGTGGTCCGTTGCTTCGAAGCAGCCCCCGGTGGCGAAGAGATCACCCACGTCGATGGCACCATCGACCCCTTGAGGGATATCGAAACCATCGAGATTGAATTGGTGCTCGCTGATTTGCAAACGGTGGAAGGCTCCCTCGAAAAAGCAAAGCGTTCCGCACGAAGCCAAGAAGAGGAAGCCCTTTTACGGCTCGACCTGCTTCAAAAGTTGCACCCGGTGTTGGCAGAGGGCCGTCCCGCTCGCGAAGCAGAAATCGGCAGCAATCCCAAATCTCCCGGTTTGCTCAAGGGGCTCGGTTTAATCACTACCAAGCCGCAAATGTTCGTCATGAATGTCAGCGATGATGATGTTCTCGGGAAAGGTCCGTTGGCACAGAAGGTCCGTGAGTTGGCACAAGAGCGTGGAAGTCAGGCGGTGCCAGTCTGTGCTCGTATCGAAGAAGAACTCTCCGAATTGGATGAGGCGGACCGGCTCGAAATGCTCACCGATTACGGAATGGACGAGCCAGCCTTGGCGAAGTTGGCGAGGGCGGTTTATTCCCTGTTGGGACAACAGTCCTTCTACACCGCTGGCGAAAAAGAGATCCGTGCATGGACAGTGCATCAAGGCGCAGCAGCACCCGAGGCTGCAGGAGTTATACACACTGATTTCCAACGTGGATTTATTCGCGCTGAGATCTTTTCTGTTGCTGACCTGCAGGAATACGGCAGCGAGAAAGCGATCCGTGAAGCGGGCAAATTGAGGGTGGAAGGCAAGGATTACATCATGCAGGACGCGGACGTCTGCCACTTCCTCTTTAATGTCTGAACCTTCGCCGACTTGGACCTTCCGGGGTAAAGACTGAAGCGAAGTGAGACGATCATGCAAAATGCGAATACCCGCATTGCAAGACGGCTATTGGTTTTTGGGTTTTGTATTTTGCCTGGCGGTGTGGCTCATCCTTGGACAATTGAAGTCTGGAAACCGGATCGAGGTCGAGTATGCCGATCTTCTGCCAGATCAAAACTATTCTTCATGCGAAGAGCTCGCTTCAGCGGATGGATCTTCTGCCAGACGTTGAGTTTTTCTGCGTATACGGTAGTACCCATAACCGAGGATCAACAGGACAAGTGCCGGTGACATAGGCAAGAGAACCTTGTAATAAATCTTGCGTAGCAAGGGAGTCGTGTCCGTCACGGCTTCAGCGGGAGCGGAAGATTTTTCAATAATCGTATATCCGTTGGGAGCGAGAACCGGATAGACGTGACGGCCATCTTTGAGCATTGCGGAAGATTCCAAATGAGCCTTGACCCTGTCACCAATTGCGGGAATCGGGTATTGACTCGGCCCGCACAGGATCATCGTCGACCCATCGGAGGTATTGAAGGTGGTGGTGATCTCCTTCTCTGTCAGTGAGCCTTTTTCCTGCTTCGAGACACTCATGCGAACCTGCCACAGATAGATGCCGCTGTTGACATCACTCGCCATCAGGGCTTTTTCCATCGACAGAATTTCGCCGACGACGATGAACTCGGATGAGGCGATCAATGCTTCTGGTGAATACGGCGCTTTGCTCGCTTCGATGACAGGAGTGGCGATCGAAATGAAGAAGGCCAGAAGCATGAATCCCGGTCGAATGTTCGTCACTCCTTCTTCTCCCGTCTGCCGATTTGCACCATCGATTTCATTTCAGTGCCGTCGGGGAGAATCGAAAACATATCAAATCGATATTGATCTGCGGAGATGATGGTCTCGACCGCTCGCATCTTCATATCATTGCCAGTCTCCGGATCCGTCATCGTCCACATCCACTCAACAATTGGGAGTCGGTCCGCTCCTTCCTCACTTCGTTTGCCGATACCGGTGGCGATTCCGGTACCAAAGCTGTCGATCCAGGAGGAGACGAAGACCTTCTTGCCATTGTCAAAGCCGATGAAGCCCCGGGCTTCGAAGGACATGCCGTTGTAGTCCATCGGCAAGATTTTTTGGATCAGATAGCGGCCTCCCAGGGACATTTCGTACTCGGTGACCATCAAAGTTTCGATGGGATCCTGATCGGGAGCCAACCACTGTTGGGTTTCGACCTTCCAACGTCCGACTCTGGCTTTGAGAAACTCGTGTTCCTTGCCGGGAGTCATAAACTCCATCCACTTTTGAAGCGGATCAGCGGATGTCTTATTCTGTTGGAAGAGCCAATCCCACAGTTCGTTGCCGCTGTAGCTTTTACTGAAGATATTGTGACCGGTGTCGGCGAACTCGGTGTATTTAACCGGTGCACCGATCGCTTTCATCGCTTCTGCCATCTCGCGGGAATGGCGAACGGGAATCACCTTGTCCTCAGCACCGTGGAAGATCCAGGTGGGAACATTCGCCATCGCGGAAGCTTTGTCCGGGTCCCAACCTCCGCAGAGTGGTACCGCTGCTGCAAACAGATCAGGGCGTGATGCAATCGCTCCAAAACTGCCAATGCCACCCATCGATTGGCCGGTGATATAGACTCTGTTGCGATCGATCGGGGAACTCTGAATCAAGCCCTCGATCAACTCGATCACGTCCGGCAATCGTTGGGGAAGCGCCAGCCATTCCTCCTTATCCATGCTCTGGGGTTTTGCCCACACTGCTTTTCTGCCGGAGACAGGGGCGATGACGAAGCAAGGGTATTTCGATCGCATCTCATCTCGGGCGAGCAGCTCCGCCGCAAAGGTCTTGCCTCCTCTGCCATGCAGGGCCACCACCAATGGATACTTGCGATCGACGCGCAATCCCTCGGGAATCATGATGTGATAGTCCAGGGATTCGCCCTCTGAATTAATAAAGGCGGTCTGCCTGTAGTGGGGGCTCTTGACCGGGCTATCCTGTGAAAATGCGCAGGTGTTGAAGAGACCATTGCTGATCGTCAGCAAAAGGATGAAGAGGATGGAGCAGAAACGGAAATTCATGGAGTCACCTTGTTTCGACGGAGTTTCACGAATCATATTATTTTGTCGAATCAGGGAGTGGTTTCAATGGGGGCCTATGCTGGTGATGATTGCCAAGATCTTGCCAAGCCCGACCCAGGGCAATCAATCGCGCTTCATCGAAGAGGTTGCCATTAAAGGTCCATGACACTGGCATGCCTTCCTTGAATCCACACGGTGCCACCAGGGCCGGATGGCCGGTCAGGTTGGTAATGCCCAAGGTTTGGAAGTCCCCAGCAGGGGAGACAAATGCCACCACATCACTGAATTTTTCGATGGTGTCACGGATCAACAGAGTGCGAATGCGTTGTGCACGAATGTAATCAACCGCAGGAATCAAACGAGCCGCACGAAAGGTGTTCGGCCAGGCATTGGGACCTTGCTCGACCAATTCGTCATCGAGATTGCTGCGTGTGAACCCGTCGAAGGCCGCTGCGCTCTCTGCGAAGAGAATGATCATCAGCGGCCAAACCGGGTAATCGGGCAATTCGATTTCGACCAGCTCGACACCCAGTTGTCGCAAATCCTCAAGAGCGGCCTGATGTTCCGGCTTGCCATCAAAGTGTTGGGGTGAAAAGCCCACGCGCCAACCTTGGACATCCGTCTTGCCGGGGACCTCAAAGGAGGTCTCTACCGCAGCGAGGTCGAGCCCGTCCGAGCCGTGGATGGCGTCGAGAACGTAAGCCGTATCCTGCAAGCTTCTGCACATCGGACCCAGTTTGTCCATCGTCCACGAAAGGGTCATCGCCCCGGTGCGTGCCACCCTGCCAAAGGTAGGGCGCAACGAAGAATTTCCGCACAAGGTGGATGGACTGATGATGGAGCCGAGGGTTTCAGAACCGATGGCAAAGGGCAGACCACCGGCGGCCACCGCTGCAGCGGATCCCGCAGAGGAGCCACTCGATCCGACCGCCGTGTTCCACGGCGATCGGGTCTTGCCGCCATACCAGATATCTCCCATTGCCAGTGCACCCAAAGTCATCTTGGCGATGAGAACAGCTCCTGCTTCCTCAAGTTTTTCGACGACAGCTGCATCCTGATCGACCACTTGATCTTTGAATGGTTTTGCACCCCAGGTGGTTTTTGTTCCCTTGACGGCACACAGATCCTTGACGCCATAGGGAATCCCGTGAAGAGGACCACGCCACTGGCCCTGATCCAATTCCGCATCGCACCTTCGTGCCTGTTTCATGGCGATGTCTTCGGTGTAAGAGATGACGCAGTGAAGATCTTGATCCACTGCCCGCAGCCGTTTGAGGAACAACTCTGTCAATTCCACCGAAGTGACCTGACGTGAGTGCAACAGCGAGGACAAAGTCGGGATGTCTGCCCAAAGGAGCTCTTCCAGATTTTGTGGGCGTTGAACCTTTGGCAGCGGATCCCGCTTTGCAACTTCTGGCCCGGGGGATTTCAGTGTTGGCGGCAGGAAAACGGTCGCCGGGGCGATACTGTTTTCAAGAGGCAATCCTTGAAGGGCCTTGAAGGATGCGATGTTGTTGGTCGCCCACGGCAGCAATTGAGCCAATTCGTCGTCGGTAAAATCCAATGCCGCAAACTCCAGCGCCGACCGAATGCCGCTGTAGTCCTTTGGCGGTGCTGCATCGGCCGGATCCTGTGGAGGCATCATCAATAGGGTGGTCATCAATAGTGACAGCATCATCATTTGTCCTCTTCATTCGATTCGATGTGGATGGAGTCTGCATTCGTCAGGGGAGATCAGCTTCTGAGGCGTGATCCTCCCAACGATAGGATTGTAGATCCGAGAGGTCGAAGTTTTTGAAATCGAGGGGAGATCCTTGTTGGTTCCATGCAAGGGTACCGCGATGAAACCTCTGACAACCATCCTCACGATCTTGCTTGCGAAGACCCAGGCTCCAATGGGTGACCGGGAAGGCCAGTTCATCCCAGGGGATTTCCGAATAATCGAACCAGGCGACTTCTAGACTTTCCGGGCCGGGTTCAAATTGGTCTGTTTTCATACGAGCCAGGTATTTGATGTGGACTTGACCGATACGAGTCAGGTCGATGGAGACGAGAGGCTGTATCACCTCAACCTCGGCGCGGGCCTCTTCCCAGGTCTCCCTGATCGCTCCGGCAGTGGTCGATTCTCCGAGTTCAAGAAATCCGGCAGGAGGAGTCCACTTTCCGTATGCGGGCTCGATGGAGCGGCGACACAGCAAGAGTCGATTGCCGGACTCGATGATCGTGCCGACAACGACCCGGGGATTGATGTAGTGTATTGTTCCGCAGGCTGGGCAAACTCCGCGGTGACGATCTTCTCCATCGGGGATCTTTTTCGTCAGGCGGTCACCACACTGATGACAGAATTTCGGTTCAGGTTCGATCACGAAGCCTCGATTTCCTGTCCATCACGGTGGCAGAGAGGAACGGCCGGGGCAAGGGCGCAATCAACTGAAGGGAAGCGGGTTGGCCAGGGAAGCGGAACCCTGTTTAATTCCACAACCTGAAAGGCGGGGAAGTGACTCGAATACACCATTTGCTCTGTTGGGGTTTCCTGCTGACCCTTGCCGGGTGTGCCCAGATTCCCCGCAGTGTCGAATCCCCACCGCCTTCCATCATTCTGGTGTTGGCCGATGATCTCGGTTGGGCTGACATCTCCTGTCAAGGAAGCATGTGGGAAACGCCATCCATCGATCGCCTCGCTTCTGAAGGGGTGAGATTGGAGCGCGCATATTCCAACGGACCCAACTGTGCTCCCAGTCGCGCATGCTTGATGACCGGTCTCGACGTGGCTTCCCATGGAGTATTCACCGTGGCTCCATCTGCGAGGGGCAAAGCTGAGAACCGTCAACTCATCCCACCAAAGACTCGTCGCACTCTCAGGGATGAAGCAATCACCATCGCCGAGATGCTGAAGGACAAAGGTTACCGCAGCGCTCACATCGGCAAGTGGCACTTGGGAGATGATCCGCAGACACAGGGATTTGATGTGTCGATCGCCGGCGATCGCCGGGGCCATCCGAAAACCCATTTGGCACCGTGGAATTTGCCCCATCTACCGGAGCAGGAAGATGGCACTGAGTTGGCGGATGCGCTCACCGATCATGCCATCGAGTTTATTCGCGATTGTGGCGATCAGCCCTACCTGCTGGTGTTGTCCCATTACGCTGTTCACACACCGGTACAAGTTTCTCCTGCTTCTTTGCAGCGTTGGCAAACCCGTTTGCCTGAGGCAACACGTCGGCAGCAGAAGTACGCAGCGCTCGTCGAAAGTGTCGATCGTTCAGTGGATCGCCTGATGAGGGAAGTCAACTCCGCTGGCAGGCGCAGCGAGACGGTGTTGATTTTCACCAGCGATAACGGAGGGCTCGAAGGGTTCACCGACAATGGACCATTGCGGGGAGGCAAGGGGATGCTGTACGAGGGAGGAATTCGTGTTCCTTTCATCGCATGGGGAGGTCCCATCCCCGGCGGCAGAGTCACCTCCGGCGAACCGATTCAATTGACCGATCTCGTGCCCACATTTCTGGAGTGGGCAGGCATCGATTCACCTGAATCCAGCGAGTGGGTGGGAATCAGTCTGGTGCCGCTTCTGGAAGAGGGTCGTTCGCTCCCCCAAAGAGATTTGAAGTGGCATTTTCCCGCATATCTGGCCGGCTCTGCGAAACGTCACGGGATTTGGCGAACCACCCCCGTGTCCGCCATCATGCGTGGAGACGACAAGTTGCTGGAATTCCTCGAGACCGGGGAGAGGCAGCTGTACGACCTGTCGACGATCAGCGAGAAGGAGGATCTTTCTCAACAGGATCCGCAGAAGGCAGAGGATCTGTACGGAAGTCTCGATCTCTGGCGCAGGGAACGAAAAATGCCGATGCCGAGGCGACCCCGGGAGCCCTGATCGCTCGACAACACCTTCTTTAGGGTGGATTCTGGGAATGGGATAACTTCATCGATCGTCTGGCCGCGCCCGACAGGAGCAGGAGAGCGCTTGTTTCCTTTTCGTGCTTTCCGATTTCTGGGGCCTCTCGTCCGCGAACAGCGGCCGATCTTCGCCATCGGTGTCGTTCTCATCCTGCTGACCAGTCTCTCCCAGGTGGCGGTCCCCCGGCTGGTGGGATTGGCGATCCAGAAACTTGAAACGGGAATCGGAGTTGATTTCATCGGCCCGATCGCTTTGGCGATGGTCGGAGCGGTGCTGATCCGTGGGCTGACCTCCTTTTGGACCAGGGAGACGGTGATCGCCTCCAGCCGCAGAATTGAAAAGAAACTGCGGGATCAACTTTACGAGCACATCTCCACCTTGGATGGATCATTTTATTCCAAGACCCATACCGGTGATTTAATGAGTCGTTTCACCAGCGACATTGAAGCGGTGCGAATGGTATTTGGCCCCGCGGTAATGTACTCGGTGCAGACTGCTTTCACGCTGGTGTTCGCCCTGTCGATGATGCTCCAGATCGACTGGCGACTGACTCTGTATTCCCTGATTCCCCTGGGATTTCTTACAGTGGCCATCCGTGTCATCGGTCCAAAGGTGCACCGTGAGTCGATGCGCGCCCAAGAGATGCTCTCGGGAATCTCGGTTCACTCGCAGGAAAACTTTGCCAATGCACCTGTGATCAAGGCTTTCGTCGTCGAAGACGCAGAGGTCGAGCGCATGCAGCGGCTGAGCCATGATTACTTTCTCCAGAATCTGCGAATCGCAAGATTGCGTGCGATTTCCGGGAGTGCCATGTGGCTCTTTGGTGACCTCGCATTGGTGACCTTGTTGTTGATCGGTGGAACCAGGATCTTGTCAGGCGATTTGGGTTTGGGTGACTTTGCCACCTTCAACGGCTGTCAGCTGCTGTTGATTTGGCCGATGATTGCGCTCGGTTGGGTGATGAATCTGTTTCACAGGGGTGCGGCAAGTGCAGAAAGATTGCAGGCGATTCTCGATTCCCGACCACTGGTGGATGATTCCTGTTCTGCGGGCCATGGCGAGGTTGGCCAGGGAAGTGTGAAATTTGAGCGCGTCTCTTTCCGCTATCCTGAAGGAGATGTTTTCGCTCTCGAAGATGTCTCCTTTGATCTCTCTGCGGGTAGGACATTGGGTATCGTCGGTACCACCGCCAGTGGCAAGACCAGTCTGCTCAACCTGATCCCAAGATTGTCCGCTGCCACTACCGGAGCAGTGCTGATCGATGGCAAAGTGGTCGAAGAATATCCCCTTGAGGTGTTGCGAAACGCCATCTCCATGGTTCCCCAGGAGCCTTTCCTCTTCAGTGCCACTGTCGCCGAAAACATCGCCTTTGGTGTTGGAGATGCATCCGAAGAGCAGATTCGTGCGGTATCGAAACTGGTTCGCATCGATCAAGAGATCGAAAAATTTCCCGATGGCTATCACCAGCGGGTGGGCGAACGCGGCATCACCCTCAGTGGAGGGCAAAAACAGCGTATCGCCATCGCCAGGGCAATTCTGCAAAGACCAAAAATCTTGCTGCTCGATGACGTTTTGTCGGCGGTCGATTCGGAGACGGAAACTTCCATCCTCGAAGGCCTCAAGGATTGGACCCGGGATCTCACTGCTCTGATCGTCTCACATCGCTTGAGCGCAGTGGCCCACGCCGAGGAAATACTCGTCCTCGAAGAAGGGCGGATCGTTGAAAGAGGCGCGCACGATAAATTGTTGGAGTTGAAGGGGCGATATTCAGACCTTTGGCGCAAGCAGACGATCGAGAGTGAACTGGAGGATCTGGAATGACCTCCAAGAAAGAAAACCCGGCACCCCAACAAAAAGATGAATCAGAAGATTTTCACGTCGAAGAGGTCATAGATCGTCCCTTCAGCAGAGAACTCGCCGGGCGCCTGGTCAAGTATTTGCGTCCCTACAAGGGCTTGGTGCTGATGTCTGTTGCCTTGATTCTCGTCAATACAGGTCTCTCACTGATCGGCCCGTTGTTGATCAAAGAAGCGGTTGATGGGCCTCTTGCATTGCCGACAGAAGAGACAGAGTCACGTGAACTGACACAAATCGGCCAATGGATCACGGATGTCGGTGAGAGTGTCGGGCTCAATCCGATCACAGTCGGCGCAAGCGTTGCTGAGAGAACCGATTGGCTGTGGGTTCTTGTGGGAATATATGCGCTGACCCTTCTGATTCAGATTTTGATGCGATATGGCGAGACGATGGTGCTGAATCATACGGGTCAAAATGTCATGCGGGATCTGCGTTTGCAGGTGTTCGATCATCTGCAGAGGCAAAGTGCGTCCTTCTACCACAAAAATCCGGTGGGTCGACTCGTCACTCGAGTGACGAGCGATGTGGAAGCGCTGAACGAACTCTTCACCAGCGGCTTTGTCACCTTGGTCGGGGACATCCTTGCGATCACCGGTATCGTCATCATGCTTTTCTGGACCAATGCAGAGTTGGCCGGGATGGTTTTGTCGACAGCCCCCCTATTGCTGATTTCGACGACGATCTTCAGAAAATATGCACGCAAGCATTATCGCGAAGTGCGCCGCAGATTGGCCCATCTGAACGCTTTTACCCAAGAGTCGATCAGCGGCATGGAGGTGATTCAGGTTTGCAGACGTGAGCAACAGCAAGCGGAGAAGTACGCCGGTATCAACGCCAAACTCAGGGATGCCCACTTAAAAAGTATCTTCTGGTATGCACTCTTCTTCCCAACTGTGGAACTTCTTTCGGTGGTCGCGTTGGGAATCATCGTTGTCCAGGGTGGGCATCGAATCGAGGCAGGCACGGCGACCTTCGGCGAGTTTTTCCTCTTTTGGACATATTTGACGCGACTCTTCACACCGGTCAGGGACCTGGCAGAAAAATACAATCTTCTGCAGTCGGCGATGGCTTCCAGCGAACGCATCTTTACAGTTCTCGACACCGATTCATCCCTTGAAGTTCCGAAAGGGAACAATGATGGGGAGCGGAGACCTCTGGATGAGATTCGATTTGAGGAGGTCGCATTTTCATACGACAAGGAAACTCCGGTTCTGGAAGGAGTTTCCTTCTCGGTCAAGCGCGGCGAAACGGTTGCTATCGTGGGAGCGACCGGAGCCGGGAAAAGTACCATCATCAATTTGTTACTTCGATTTCATGATCCTGTCTCAGGGCGGGTTGTCGTCAATGGGGAAGACATTCGCGAACAGTCGTTGGATCAGCATCGACAACGATTTGGATTGGTGCTTCAAGATGTTTCGATTCTGACCCGGTCTCTTGAAGAGAACATTCGCTTTGACCGGGAGATCTCTCGCAATCGAATCAGCGAAGCGCTTGCTCAGGTCAATGGCTCTGAAATTGTTCAGCGACAAAGAGCGGGCTTGGATGAACCGATGATGGAAAGGGGAAGAACCCTTTCCAGCGGTGAGCGCCAGTTGGTCTCCTTCGCCAGAGCATTAGCGGGCGATCCGGAAGTTCTCGTCCTCGATGAAGCGACAAGTCATGTGGATTCGGGGACCGAAGCAAAGATCCAGGAAGCGATCGATCGCATGGTTCAAGGGCGAACTTCGGTGATCGTCGCCCATCGTTTGAGTACTGTGCGCAAGGCAGATCGCATCCTGGTACTCCACCATGGGCAACTCAGGGAATCGGGAACCCACGATGAGTTGGTGGCGAAGGATGGAATCTACGCTCGCCTCGTCAAACTTCAATTCCAGTCGCGCTGAAAGTTTGCGATCCGGGATCAGACCGATCCGATTTTTGGCAATTCACCCACCAATGGCCTGACGTAAGACAGGAATTCATCGTTGACGTCACAACCGTCCATGATCCATGAAGCAGGCATGACCTTGGTTTTGCGGGCAACCTCTTGCAGGGGCACAGGGACGTATTCAATGGTGTAGGGGTCGTCGGATGTCCGACGCAGGGTCAGACTGGCTCCGTTATGACCATCGAGTGCAGCTTGAACCGCAGCTCGGCCACTCTCGCGTGCTTCCTTGCGATCAACATCACTGACGCAGTCAGCAAAGGATCTTTGCAGGTACCCGAATGTATCCGCCCGGACGCGCAGCTGTTTACCGAGTCGCTCACGGATCAGGCGGGCGAGGTAATCCCCCAATGCGCCGCTACCGGAGAGCTGGACATTTCCATGGGCATCCCGTTCCACTGAACCGGAGAGTTGCTCAGCCAGCATCTGGGTGATCGAAGTTCCATCAGCGTCGTGAATTCCTTCACTGACAGCGATCATGCAGCGACCTTCTTGGCTGTAGACGCGATCCACATCTGTGATGAAACGATCGATATCAAAGACCGATTCGGGAAGGTAAATCAGATGGGGTCCGGTTCCGTGACCGGTTCTTGCCAGCGCGCTCGCCGCCGTCAAATAGCCCGCATGCCGTCCCATGATGATGTCGAGCTTGATTCCAGGTAGAGCTCGATTGTCGAGGCTGTCACCAAGAAGAGCACAAGCAACAAAGCGGGCGGCAGATCCGAAGCCGGGAGTATGGTCATTGAGCACCAAATCGTTGTCGATGGTCTTGGGCACGTGGAATGCGCGCAGTTCATAACCCGCCTCTTGTGCAACTTCCGAAACGATTCGGCAGGTATCGGCACTGTCATTGCCACCGATGTAGAAAAAGTAGCGAATGTCGTGGCTGGACAACTGCTCAAAGATTTTCTTGCAGTAACTTTCGTCGGGTTTATCACGGCTCGACCCCAGGGATGCCCCAGGGGTATTGGCGACCAGTTCGAGATCTTTGGGACTCATCGGAGAGAGATCGATCAGATCTCCATCCATCATGCCGCGAACGGCGTGCCGCGCTCCGAAGATGGATTTTGCCAATCCTGATTGCTGAATTGTTTCGATGATTCCAACCAGTGATGCATTGATGACGACAGTCGGCCCTCCGGACTGGGCGACGACAGCATTTCCAGTTGGCAGCGACATCAGTCCTCCTCAAGTGCAATAAGTCCACACAAATGCGGGTGCAGGATACCCTGCCGGGACAGGCGAATGCGAGTTGATGTGTATGGGATCTGTTGACCCTCGGTGGTCGGTGGCTGTTTGGGAGCCGAAATCAGGGAGAGGGTCTCCTCAGAGTTACCCGGTCCTGTACCTTGTTGCCGATAACGACATTTTCCAAAAGCAAAGAGCTTTGATCGATGGTCAGCAATAGGGAACCGTGTTGGTCATCGTTGCGATCCATGACGGGGTGCTTTCCGCGAATTTCGACACCGGCTCCCCCGTGACCGACGACCACGTACAGTGAACCCTGACCCTTTGCCACTTCGTAGTGATCTTCGTTTTCCCCGAGAATTTTTCCATCGGCGAGCAGGGTCGATCGATCAGGGACGACAAAATCAGGAGACTCTCCGTAACCGAAGACTCCTCGAATCAGGGCGGATCGCTCATAACCATGAGAATGGCCAGCGAGAATCAGATCGGTCCCCGCCGCTTCCAGGAGAGGGATGATAATTTCCCGCATGGCGACCAGTCGGCCATGACTGTCTCTCGCAGTTTGGGAGGTGTGTGTTCCCATGCTGTAGGGCGGGTGATGGAAAAAAGCGATGCACCATTCCCGATCGTGAGAAGCAAGATCCTCCTGCAACCACTGCACCATCGGTGAATCAGGTGTGATTTTGGCTCCACTGGAGTCGAGGGAGATGAAGTGGACGGGCCCATTATTAAAGGAGTAGTAGGCTTCAGAGTTGCTGGCCTCTCCTCCACACTCTCCATGGGTTGGCAGGACGTAAGCATCGAAGTAGGGGCCGCTTTGCGTTTCTGATGTGGAACTTTTCACTTCGTGGTTACCGATGGCTGGCCAGCAAGGGAGATTTGCAAGCATGGAGGAGTATGGCCTGAAGAAGCGACCGGTGAATTCCACTTCCTTTCCATGGCTGTAGGCCATGTCACCCACGTGGAGCATCAGGTCGATCTTTCCCCCTGTTTCAGGAGATGAGGTATGAGCGACCATCGCTTGAAGCACCTGATATTGGCGCCGTTTTCCGGTTCCGCTGTCTCCCAGGACCCAAACCCGCAGTGGATCTGGTGAACCCGTGGTTTGAGCAGAAAGAAAATTTCCCCTGCCGAGAACCTTTTCACCTTCTTTGACGAGATATTCGATGGGGGTGTGAGTGGGAAGATGATTCAATCGGGCCCAGTGATTGACGGGTTGATCACCCTCTCCTTCCCGGTTGACCTCTTCGGCGTTGTTCCAAGACTCGGAGCCTTGCTTGCGCCACTGAACGACGGCTTCATCAGTTTCGGATGGGACTTTGCGCCAACAGACGAGAGCCGAATCGCCGTGGACCTGTTGAAGGTAGGGTTTCCGGGGGATGTCGGAGGGGATAAACGCACGATTGTCGAGTCGGTAGACTCCAGCGAGCAGCACCAAGGTCAGGAACAGCAGGGCGAGGAAACGACTCATGACCGGGCGGCCTTTCGTGGACTGGTTTTAGCTGATCCAGCACCGAGTTGCAGCCCGGGACAGGGTCTCGAGTGACCCGTGACGATCAGGACATTAAGATACATGCAGCGGAGATAAAATTTGTTACAGATCCAGGGAATTTCCAAATCATTTGGCGACCAGAGCCTGTTCGAAGATGCCGGCTGCCTGATTGAGGCAGGCGAGAAGGTGGGCATCGTGGGCGCCAATGGCCACGGCAAATCGACCCTGTTGAGAATGATCCTTGCCGAAATTGAGCCGGATCAGGGCAATATCGCTGTCACGAGGGGAGTCCGCGTCGGCCACCTTTCACAACATCTGGTCTTCCAAGGCGCAACGGTTCTCGATGAGGCGTGCAGTGTCCTCGTTGAGGAGGATGGATTTTTGCCGATATTCAAGGCGGAATCGATGTTGATGGGGCTTGGATTTATCGAAGAACAGTTGAAGCAACCCCCGGGAGAGCTCTCCGGAGGATTTCAGGTTCGGCTCAATCTCGCCAAGGCATTGTTGGAAGATCCGGATTTGCTGCTCCTTGACGAACCAAACAACTATCTCGATATCGTCAGCCTGCGGTGGCTGAAGGAGTTCCTGCGCAAGTGGCGCAGGACTCTGCTGCTGGTGACGCACGATCGCGAATTCATGGATTCGATTACCACTCATACCTTGGCGGTTCACCGTCGAAAGTTGCGCAAGTTTCAGGGAGGGACCGACAAGGCGTGGCAACAGATCTTCACTGAGGAAGAGATGCACGAAAAAACTCGCGTCAATACCGAGCGCAAGATCGCCCATGAAATGCGATTCGTCGAACGCTTTCGTGCCAAGGCTCGCCGCGCTTCACAGGCCCAGTCCCGATTGAAACAGATCAGCAAAAGGGAACGCTTGGAAAAACTCGATGAACTCTCGACCCTCTCATTTTCATTTCACTACAAACATAATCCAGGAAAATGGGCGCTTGAAACGCGCAGACTCGAATTCGCCTACGATGATGGGCCGACACTGATCAGCGGGCTCGATCTTCACATCGGTGCCGGAGATCGTGTGGGGGTGATCGGTCAAAACGGCAAGGGCAAATCGACGCTGCTGCGATTGATGGCGGGGGAACTGACTCCGGTCGAGGGGGAGGTTCGCACCCATCCTTCGACGTGTATCAATCTCTTTGGGCAGAGCGCAATGCGGGTGTTGCGGCCGGAGAGATCCATCGAGGAGGAAGTTTACGAAGCCAATAACATGCTCAATCGGACCCAAGTCAGGGATATCTGCGGAGCGATGATGTTCGGGGGTGATTTCGCCCTGAAAAAGGTGGAAGTGCTCTCCGGTGGCGAAAAGTCACGGACATTGTTGGGCCGTGTTCTCGCCTGCCCCGGCAATCTGTTGTTGCTCGATGAACCGACCAATCACCTCGACATGGCGAGTACGGATGCCCTCATCGAAGCGATCAAGGCATATCCGGGTTCGGCGGTGATGGTGACTCACATCGAATCGGTGTTGCGAGAAACATGCAATCGCCTGGTGATTTTTGATGCTGGCACAGTAAGGGTTTTTGAGGGCACCTACGACGATTTCCTGCGCAGGTATGGTTGGAGCAGCGAGGATCAACCGATCGAAGACAAGGGACCACGAAAGCGTCGCGAAAACCGTAAGGATCTGAAGCGGGAGCGGGCAGAACTGATCCGTGAAAGGTCTCAGGTGCTCAAGCCACTCAAGCAAACCATCGAAAGCAATGAAAAACTGATCACCATGCTCGAAGAGAAGGTCAAGATAACCGAGGCTGATCTGATCACGGCCTCCGAAAGTGGAGATGGGGAAGCCATCGCATCGCTGGCGCAGGAATTGAATAATCTGCGCGCCTCCATCGATCGGGCTTTTGAAAAGTTTGAAGTTGCCAGCGAAGAGCACGATCGACTTGAAGCCGATTTCAAGGACAAACTCGGCGAGGAAGAATAAACGCTAGGGAATCTCGGTGTACTTGCCACCGGATCGCCGCGATAACTCCTGCAAAAAAGTGGAGGCAGAACCGGAAGTGGCACGGAATCCGATGGTGTGGATCGGAATGTGCTCGAAGCGATTGATGGCATCGAGGTGATCGAGAAGCGCTGCGCCATCGATGGGCTCGATGGGGCGATAAGGCATGCCATCGGAGAGAAGCACGATGGTTCGCACACCTTTGACCTTGAAGGCGGCTTCCAGTGCCCGGTCGGTGGAAGTGAATCCCTTCGGGTCAAAGCGTTCGATGAACTTGATCGCTCGCCGCTTTTGATCGGGCAATGCCTTGATGAGAAACTTGCTCATCTGTTCCACGTCTTTATCAAAGGAGATCAGGCAGAATTGGAAGTTTTTGGGCAGTTCCCTGACCATCCGTTTCAGTTCCTTCTGAACCCTGCGCAACCGCATCCGTGAATCGGGAAGGTCCTCACTGAGGCCTCCACGTTTGCGGTCCTTGTCGTTGACAGAAGTGCCTTCCCCTTTGCCATCTCCGTTGTGTCCGTCGGTTTTTTCCGGTTTCGGATCCTTCTCTTGCATGGAGATGCTGGTGTCGAGAACAAAGACGATCTTTTGGCTGACCAACTCCTGGCCGAAGAAGTTGGGAGGCTCGATCTTGACCCCGGTACCCTTCATGACAATTTTCGCCGGATTCAGTTTTTCCTTCTCTTTCAGGGCATCGCGATTGCTTTTCCACAAAGCATCCCATTCGGAAGAAGCAAACAGATCGACTCCGGTCAGTGAACTGAGTGTGTTGCGCAATTTTTCTGCGACCAGGCACAGGTCCCGATCCCGATCCTCCTGGTATTGGAGCGCGCGAATCAGATGGGGGATGGAGCCGCTGTGCTCTTTGTCGAGAAGGGTTTGTATCGCACCCAAGGCGACGCTGTCCTCCTGATCGTAAAGTCCCTGAAGGACCGCCTTGAAACTGTTGACATCCTGACGGGTACCGAGGTAGCGGATCAGCAGATCGCGAACTTGTTTTTGCGGATGTTCTTTTGCTTGGGTACACAACCAGGTGAGGCCGGGTCCGGGGGTTAATTCCTCGAGACCGTTGAGGGCCGCATTCTCGATGGTGGGATTATCGGCAAGCAAGGCATGCTCGATCAGCTGATCCATGTCATTGGCACTCGCCCCCTTGGCCATCTCACGAACCACCTGTTCGATTACTTTTGGATCACCGCTGGCGACCGCTTTCTCCAGGGAGGAAACCTCAAGGGGTGACGAAACGCAGAGCATAATCGAGAGGAAGGTCTTCAGCATCCTGGGCCTTTCATGAGATGCGGAACCCCGTAGCATGGGTCACTGGCGGGGAGGAGCGAGTATGTCTTTGATTACGATACTGCTGTTGGCGGGGGCTCTCAATCTCCCGCAATCCGCATCCAAGATCCCTGAGATCGGCATGGAACCCGCGATCATCCCATCGCAAACCTGGCTCGGGCGCCAATGGAATGCCAATCGCTTCCAGGATTGGGCTCTCAAGGATGGCCGAATTCAATGCATCAACAGTCAGTTGAGGGACCCGATCCGCACCGCCATCTGGCTTCCGGATGATTTGCAGCCCCGGGGGGAAGAGGTGACCATCTCGGTGGATCTGCACCTCCCGGAAAACCTGAAACCCGCAGATCCTCAATCAGGGGATGCAGAAAAATGGCAGCCTTTTTCCTTTGCCGGATTGATCTTCGGCATCGGCGGTCCGGAGGTCGATCACCGCATCCGTGCCATCGTCCACAACAAGCCCGCCGCCGATGGCGGAATCCTAGCGACCGTGGACTCCGATGGCCGTGCTTCCTTCCGTGATTTTTACACCGGTGGCGGTGGTGGATCGTGGTCGGTGGGCGGTCCCCTCAAGGAGGGGGCGGTCGGAGTGATCCCGCAACAATCCCATCACCAGGCTGGCAAGGGGAAAGGCTCAGACATCGGTCCTGGCCCATGGAAGTTGACTCTGAAACTGCAGCCTCAAGATGAGCTTCTTTGGACGGTGGTTGTCAGCGTGGCGGATCAAAAGGGGGAGGAATTCAGCCGATCAACCCTCAAGGATCTCTCCTCAGAGCAGATCGATGGCTCCTTCGGTGTGGTCAGTCATCTCGGTAAAAAGGGCGGACGCAATGGTTGGGGTTTTTCATCTTTTAAAGCAAAAGGGCAGGGACTGGTTCACCATCGCAATCGATTGCTCGGTCCTGTCTTTGGAGTGCAGTACAGTCTTTCACGCACCCCTGATTCCTCTCCCGGGGATACCCCGGTATTCCACGAGTGGAATTTGACAGCGCAGTTGGCTCCCATCGATGCAACGGGGGTCAGCGGATCATGGCTTGAGATTCAATCTCTCGAAGAGGGTGCACCGGTCTGGCAAGGGGTGGCGCAGGGAGTTTACGAGCCTTTGTCACATACCATTGGTTTTCGGGTTCCCCAATGGTCTGCAACGAAGAGCCTTCCCTTCCGGGTCAGGGTTTCCCTGGGGAATCAGGATGGGCCCAAAAAAGATTACACCTACATCGGCATGGTGCGTGGTGAACCTGAGCTGGATGGCCGACCAATTCGCATCGGCTTGATCTCCTGTGTCAAAAACTTCACCGGGGAATTGGCATGGAACAGCACATCGATCTGGTATCCCCATGCGGATGTGGCCCGCGGTCTCCTCTCCCAAGATCCGGATCTGGTCTTCTTCGCCGGCGACCAGATATACGAGGGCGACATCACCCGTTCAGAGATGAATCCTCCTGATCGAATGATCCTCGACTACCACACCAAATACCTGCGCTGGTACCGAGCCTTCGGTGAGATCACCCGATCACGACCGACGATTCAGGTGCCCGACGATCACGATGTCTACCACGGAAATATCTGGGGAGCGGGGGGCAAGCGTGCCCGCCGGGTGAAGGGGATGACGGCGCAGGATTCGGGGGGATACAAATTGGCTCCGCGGGAGGTCAATGCCATCCATCGAACGCAGACTTCCCATCTGCCCGCGCCCTGCATCGAAGGACCGATCGGGGAAGGCTACAGCGTCTATACGACCCGGGTGGAGTATGCCGGTCTGTCGATGGCGGTCATCTCCGATCGCCAGTTCAAGAGTGCGCCTCGGCCATCGCTGCCGGAGGGTGATGTGGTCAACGGGTGGTTCCGCAATCCCGAGTTTGATCCGGTCAAGGATGCGGATGTGCCCGGTCTCGATCTGCTCGGCAGTGCCCAGGAAAAGTTTCTCGCAGATTGGGCGGTGGACTGGAGCCGGGGTGCACGCTGGAAGGTGCTGCTCTCGCAGACCCCCTTTGCCAACGTGGCCACCCTGCCCCCCGGGAAGACCGGTGCGGTGACTCCGGGTTTGCCGATTCCGATGCCGGGGGAATGGCCGCAGGGGGAGGACCCCGTCTCTGATTGTGATTCGGGGGGGTGGCCCCAGAGCGCCCGCAATCGTGCGGTCCGATTGTTGAGAACTGCCCGTGGTTTTCATCTGGCAGGGGATCAGCACCTCGCTTCCTGTATTCGTTATGGGGTTGATAACTTCAGGGATGCGGGGGTCGTCTTTGCCGGACCGGCAGTGTCGAACACCTGGCCGCGGCGCTGGTTTCCTTCAGAGGAAGGGGGCGGTGAGCGGGTCAGTCCCCACAGGGGCACCGGGGACTACCGGGATGGATTCGGGAATGCGATGACGGTCCTTGCTGTCGGCAATCCGAGTCGTACCGGTCACGCTCCGGAGAGATTGCACGACCGCGGACCGGGTTGGGGCTTGGTGCATGTCGATCTCAACAAGAGAAGAGCCACCTTTGAGTGTTGGCCCCGATTCAGCAATCCCGGAGCAGCGGATGCGCCGCAATATCCGGGGTGGCCCATCACCATCGATCAAAAATCCCTCGATGGCCGCACTCCCCATCACTTGCTGCCTGCGGTCGATGGGGGAGGCGATTCTCCGGTGGCCCAAATTTGGCGCGTCGGTGGCGATGGGGAAAAGATGGTCCTTGTCAGTGCCTATCGATTGATGCAGGGAGAATCGTGGGCCCCCCCCGTTCATGCTTCAGGGATCTACCGGGTGCAACTGGTGTTCCCCGATGGCCGCGAGGAATGGGGAGAAGCGTTGGAAATCCGCTGAAATCAGAGCTCTGGTGCGCCATTGGGTGGTGTTTCCGGGGCGGAGTCTTGGGATATGATCCAGATTACTGCATGATGGTCCTTCGCCCGATTGCGACCTGGGAGGAAAGTACCGATGAAAATACGCCGTTTCGCCAGCACATTTCTTTGTGCCCTGTTCTGCTTCTTTTCAGCGTCTCTTCCGGGGCAGGAGGGGGACAAGACTGCGGTTAAACCTTTTGAGTTGACCAGCGAAGAGCGTGAGCAGGTCCTCGACCTCTTCAATGCCAGCAGCGAAAGCCTCAGTCCCACAGGAGTTCTGGAGTTGAGCTACGACTTCACCAAAGATGATGAGAGTCTCGGTGATGATTGGATGCCGGTGCCGACCGGTGTCTACGGCAAGGTAGGCCAACCGGTACGCTGGAGTCGGACCCGCGAAGCTTCGAGGGCGGGCTTTGGCAATGCCGTTTACTTTGCCGACAAGGGGCAGTGGTTTCATCAGGCGGTCTTTGAGCCGGATGTGCGATTCGAGATGGAGGCTCGCTCACTCGTCGGCGGGCAACGCAAAGATTTCTTCTGTGCAGTCTTCGCTTGGTCGAAAAAACTCACCCGCAGGGTAGGGTCAAATCTTGGCAGCCAGCTGATGCGCATCAGCGGCATCAAGGCTGCCGGCGCAGTGGGCCCGGCTCCATCGATTATCTTCAAGGAGCCTCACAAATTTGGTTATCAGCTGAAAGATGGAAATTATGAAGTCCTTTCATCAGGCAGGACGGTAACCGAGACAAAGAGCAGCAAATTCCTCAAAAATCTGGGGAGTGGACAGGTCGGCTGCGTTTGGAGCGGCAAAATCAGCATGTGTGTCGGCTCGATTTCGATCCGTGGAAAAATCGATCTGGATTGGGTCGGGCGCAAGGTTCCCTCCATCGCCGAACGATTGAAGGAGTACCGCAAAAAGTCTGCTTCCACCAAGAGCTGAGTTCCTTCAGGCCCCATTCCCGCAAAAATTGCCCACATCAGGGATCATTCCCCCGCAGGCCGTCGTTATTCCCCGAAGAGGGGGACGGGTGTCCTGTTCCGACAGTTTTCCGGATTCCCCTCTGTGACCTGCTGCCCGGACAGGTCAGAGGAAAGGAAGAGGATCATGAAACTGGCGATGACGCTGGTTCTGACGGTGGGAATCTCAGGAGCTGCCTCAGCAGAGGAAGATCAGGCTCCGTGGGTGCTCAACAAAGAGCAACAGAAACAAATTCTCGAACTGTTTTCAGCCAATGAAAAAAGCATTACTCCCGCAGGAATCGTCACCCTTGAGTACGTCTTTGATGAAGACAAGCCGGAGCCGGCGGATAACTTTTTCCCTCCGGTTTCTTCGGCTCAATCTGCTCGAATCAAGTGGGCCAACCACCATTGGGGATACGGTTACAACTTCGTTGATGGGGTTGTCATCGCTGACAAGGGTGAGTGGTTCCATGAAGCGGTGTGGGAACCTGATGTGCGCATGGATGTCGAGTTCGTTTCATTCACCACCGGTAACCCCAGTCGCAAAGATCTGGTTGCAGCGACCTACGCCTGGTCGAAGAAGAATCGACGGCGGGTAGGCAGCCACCTGGGAACGCAATTGGTACGACTCTCTGGAGTCAAGGCCACTGCCAAGCAGGGGCGCAGTGCTTTGCTGGTCCACGAAGAGCGTTCCCGATTCGGTTTCGAATTGAAGGCGGGCAAATTTTCGACGCGACAGATGGGATCCGTTCGGGAATCCACATCCTCAAAGAAGTTGCTGAAGAATCTCACAGCGGGCCAGGTAGGTCTCGTCTGGAGCGGTGGAGTCACCGGTGTCGTTGAGAAGATCCAGATCACCGGTCGACTGCAGAAGGAATGGATTCAAAAGCACTATCCGGAATTTGACCCTACTCCGGCAAGCACGGAAAATGGTGCCATCAGCCATCAGGATGAAAAAACATCCGGGCGCTGATTTTCCTCCCGGGCACCCCTGAATCGTATATCCTTGGCCTCTCTTGGTTGTGTTGGGTAATTCGATTCAGGGGTGGCCGTGGAAGATCATCGGGATGACTCTGACTCTGATTCCAATCCTGATTCCAACTCTGATTCCAACTCTGACACTGGCGGTGAAAGTGCCGCTCCTGCAGGTGAGCTCCTCAAGAAAAACCATCCCAAAGTATTGATCCTCAATTTCTTCTGGATGTTCCTCGTGATCATGCCGGTGGTGGTTCCATTCATGGAATCCTACGGACTCGGAATGACGGAGATTTATCAACTCCAGGCGATTTTCGCCATCTCGGTGGTTCTTCTTGAAGTTCCTTCCGGCTATCTCGCAGATCTTTTCGGTCGCCGCCGTTCGTTGATTCTTGCGGGAATCTTCAATGGAGCAGCGTTTACGGTTCTTGCACAGTCGGAGGGTTTTTGGGGATTTGTCGTCTTTGAGTTGTTGGCCGCTCTCGGCAACAGCTTTTTCTCCGGGAGCGATGTCGCACTCATCTACGACACCCAGGAAGCGCTGGGTGATTCAGCCGAAGACAGTGGCATGCTCGGCAAAAAACTGATGTGGTCCCAAATTGGCGAAACGGTTGCCGCACCCCTTGGAGGATTGCTGGTACTTGGAGGAATGACCTGGCCCGCCCAGGTCAACGCATGGATCGCATGGGTCCCAATGCTGGTGGCGATCACTCTGGTGGAGCCACCTCGAAGGCGACTGGAATTCCGTCACAGGGAAAATCTGCAGAGATTGCTGCGGATCATATTCAAGACTGCACCGATCTTGCGCTGGACATTTATCTCCCTGGTCTGCTACGGATTGACAACACTGATGGCGGTGTGGGCATTTCAAGGGTATTGGCGTGCGATGGAGGTTCCTCTCGTCTGGTTCGGGGTCTTGTGGGCGATCTACAATCTGACCGTAGGCACGACGGGAAGGGGTGCAACCCGGCTCGAAAAGATCTGGGGTCCCCGGGCGGTTCTTCTCTTCATCGCTGTGCTTCCCATCGCAGGGTACGGTGGCATGGCTCTTTTCTATCAGGGTGCGGACACACCGGTGCCCTTCATCGTTGGTGGAATCATCATCGGTTTGAGCTTCAGCATCAGTCGTGGTCTCACACAGGTGGTGACGAAGGGCGCACTCAATTCTCGTGTTCCTGCTGAGTTGAGAGCGACCGCAAACTCTCTTTCAAGTCTCGGCGTTCGAATTGGATTTGCGGTTTTGGGGCCCCTGTTGGGGTGGGGTTTCGATGAAAAAGGCTACTTCAGCAGCCTGTTGGTGGCCGCAGGAGTTTGCGTCTCATTTGCCTTGTTGGTTCAACTTCCCCTCGTTGCGCACCTTAAAAGCGCCAACAAGTAACGGTGATCGAGCAAAACACATCTCCAACTTTGTAGAGTTTAATAGTTGATCATCGCTGCGCGACGAATGCACATATGGCCATAAATTCCCAAAGTAACGGGGAAGATCAGGGCCACAACGCGGTCAACAGTGGGAAAGTGAGCTGTTAGCGGGACCGCTTCTGCTATTACACCTATTACAAAAGATACAATCGCTGTGATGGTGACCCATGTAGGCATCTCAGGAAGCCTCCACTCATTTTTTGCATTGAGAGAGTTGAATTCTGATTTCCAGGCCCCAAACAAGAACGGAATCCACAGATAATTGAGATATGGAATCCAACAAAGAACAATTGCAAGGATGGCGTTTGGTGAGCCGCCATGTCGATTCAGAATTTCGAAGACATAGTAGATGTAGCGGCACAAAAACAAGACCGCTGCGAAAGCAGTCGCCATCATAAAATTGGTAGGATTCTTAGACGTGCCGCCTTCAAGTATGAAGAGCAACGTCATCGTCCACAATCCGACATATCCCGCAATCCACCAACCACTTCCGGGGAGTTTCTTAACCGCAAAGCTGTTTTCATCTGCAATCTGAATCGAAGTGACCAACTTTCCCTGGGCTTCAAATTCAACTTTTAGACCATCAACCAGCGGAGTGTCTGCGGATAATTTCGACGGATCAAAGTTATAACTCAAACCGTCGTCGCCCAAAATGCGACCTGAATCCCCGTCAGTATCGATGAGCTCAATTTGACCACGCATCAGAAATCCGCCTCTCCGGTTTTGGTGAACGAGGTTACATTTTAAGAAAGTGCATCGATTCAGCCAATATGGTTCTTGAATTGCAGCAGGGAAGAGGACAACATAATCAGTACATCAGGATCGAGGGGGCCGGGTCGTCCGAGGATTAATTCTGGAGGCGAATTCTGGCCGGGGAGATTAGGGCGTCAACGGTTTACCTTTACGTCCGATTCCAGGGGAAAGGTCAGTACGGCCCCCTCCATATCCTATTCCTGATTCTGCAGTCACAGATCCCCTTCTTCGTCGGTGCTTCTTCAGATTTCTCGATCCCCCTTCAATTGTCGCGGACTCAGAAGAGGGGCACTTGGGGCAATCCTTTGGCATTGGTGAATTTCAAATCAGCGAGTAAATTGCCATCAGCGTTTCCGAAGCGCTTTTCGATGAATCACTCTTGAGACAAAACCCTTGAGTATTGAACTCTTGAACAAGGAGCGAGCATGTCGACTGATCAGATCACCCGGAGAGGATTTCTTGGAACAGGAGCGGCCGCAGGTGCAGGCCTTCTTTGGAGTTCAGGATTGGGTGGGTGCTCGCTGGTTCAAGGACAGGATGGTCATGCAGGATTGGCTGCAGGATCAGCGTCTGACGCCAAGAATGTCATTTTTCTCGTCGCCGACGGCATGAATACAGGCACTTGGACTTTGGCTGATTACTATCTTCAGCATCAGGCTCGCTCTTACCACCTCAGTGGTCGCAGAACCGAGTGGGTCCACCTCTATTCCGATCGCCAGGTAAATCGTGCGCTGATGGAGACCTGCTCCAGAGATTCCTTGGTGACGGATTCGGCAGCAGCAGGGAGTGCCTGGGCCTGCGGTCAGAGGATCAATAACGGTGCTCTCAATGTCAGCCCTGATGGGGAAACTCTGGTTCCGATTCACGACTTGGTGCAAAAGAGCGGCCGTGCAACGGGATTGGTGACGACGACACGCATGACCCATGCGACGCCGGCATCCTTTGCCACGGCTGTTCCTGAACGGGGCATGGAAGATGCCATCGCTGACCAATACCTCGACAAGGGTGTCGACGTCCTTCTCGGGGGAGGGACCCGTCACTTTGCTGCCGAGACGAGGAAGGATGGGGAAGATCTCTTCGGAAAATTCCGCAAGTCGGGATATCAGGTGATCGGCAGCAGAAAAGAATTGCTCTCGACGAAGGAGGTTCCTCAACGCCTCCTCGGCACCTTCTGGGATACCCACCTGCCCTACAGCCTCGATCGCAAATACCGGGAGGAGATCGCACTTCAGGTGCCGACGCTAGCTGAGATGATGCGCGCAGCGCTGAAGGTCCTCGATGGAAACTCCAACGGATTCCTGTTGCAGGTGGAAGGTGGCCGCGTCGACCATGCGGGTCACGGCAATGATCCTGGAGCGATCATCCACGATCAGTTGGCCTTTGATGAGTGCATTTTGGTTGCCATGCAATACACCCATGAAAACCCGGACACGCTGGTGGTCGTCACAACCGATCATGGGTGTGGAGGTTGTCAGTTGAATGGCATCGGCACATCTTACAGGGATACGAACAAGACCTTTTACAATGGGATCGATGCCATCCGCAGCAGTTACGAATATCTGAAGAATCAAAGCAAAATTCTTCCGCGAGCAGAATTCAGGGATCTGGTGGAAGAATCGATCCAGCTTTCATTGACTGAAGCCCAACTCGATACCCTCGATGGCCTGAAGAGCACCACTTATGGAGTCTCGAATCAAATTCGTGATTGGCACGATCCGATGAAGCGTACCGGAGTGAACTTCACCAGCACCAGTCACACCGGTGAGTTTGTTGAGTTGAGTGCGTGGGGTCCTGGAAGCGGATATTTCGGAGCGTGGCTCACCAATACCGATGTCAACGCCGTGCTGCGCCAGGCGATGGCGCTCTCCTGAGTATTCTGTCACCAGGCGATCACAACACGAATTTGGATGGCTGAATTCTGCCTATTGCTCCCCGAGTAACCGATTCATCGTGACTGCCGATGCTTGCGCCTCAAACGCAGCCATGAAGGTTTCCTCATCGGGGATGCAATATCCCTCTTCAGGCCACTTGTCTCCGATCTCCGGTTTGTTCTCAAAGGTTTCTATCTTTTGCAGATATGACCGATATGCCTCCCGGAATGCAGTGCGGGCCGCAGCGACGATCTGCAGGTATTCCGCTTCACCAACGGTGGCATGGGGATAGGACCAGGTTGTGGCTCCCATGACATCATTCAGTTTCCAATCGGTTTTGGGTGTGGCGATATGGTCGTTGTGGCAGTTGACGCAAGCATGGACCGAGGCGATGTCAGGGAACATCGCCATCTCCAGATGGGTTCTCGAATCCTTGAAAAACTCCGGTTGACGAGTCGAAAGAATTTTTTCAAAGCGGGCGATCTGATCCCCTTTGAAAGCGTTGGTTGGAGTGATGGGCATGTGTGATCCAAGAAGGAGTTCCAGTTGTACTTCCTGCTGTGCCAGACTTGCCCCTGCCTTACTCAGAAAAAGTGCTGGCAGGGGACCCGCATCCACACCTTCGTCTTCCCAGCGTTCATCAAAGTGCAGTCCCACCATTTTCCCAGCGCCCACGATCTGTTTGGTGTAGAGAGTTCGCACAACATCATTCTCTGCGGCGATAGTGCTGAACACATCTTGGATGGGGATGTCGGCATTTGCCCCGCGGATGTTTGTTTCAGGAAGGGGAACCGGTGCGCTGACAGTGCTCCAGACGATCAGCAGGATTAGAAGCAGAGCGATTAAATGGGAAAACGTGATCTTCATGGAGAGTTCTCCCTCTCTTTGGGATAGGGGTACAACAAATCTCCGTAGGGTGCCGGCGCATTGCCATCCAGGTAGTCTTGAATCTGCTCGACGCTAAGAGCTTCAGTCAACAACAATGGAGCACTGTAATCGTGATTGCCGTGGAAATCATGGCATTGAAGACAAGTCTCCCAGCGTTCTTCGGCGATCAAAGTGGTGTGTCTCGGAGTGATGGTGTCCTTTTTGTCGCCCCAGACTCGATGACAATGCATGCAGAAATCCATCGAGGGGACGATGTTCGCCGAAGAGTGATGATCATGGCAACCGCTGCACTCATGCTGCCCGAGAATTGCCCTGAGATCGAAGTACTCAGAGTGTGCAAACCGATGGTAGGGGTGACGATTATTGGGCATCTCATGGCAGTCTTGGCAATCAACCGAATCCACGGCTTCCGTGATGAAGGAAGCCCCGTTATTGCGGAACCCCAGCCAGTGTTGAAGATTCGCTTGAACCTGTTGCCGAATAGTCCCGGGAGCTGACTCGTGACATTGATCACATCTCATCCCCTCATGCATCTCCCGATCCCCTCCGGGGCTGAGAAATTGTTCCTGCTGCGGTGTATTGAATGCCGCGAGCAGAGTCAGGCTCAGCAATGCCCCGATCCACAGAGGTGCTTTGCGCGGGAAGCCACGAAATTTCATGAGGGCCCCCCATGGCCGAGGATCAGCCACACATGAAACAGTGCCAGGACTGTGAGCAGAATAGAGATGACGATGTGGGGATAGAGCCAAATCTTCAGATACCCACGTTGTTTATCCGGGTTGGAGATCAATGATCGATCCGCGACACCGATTACGGTATGGGTCAAGAACAGAATTGAGATGAGACCTAGGAGTCCGGCTCCGATGGTACTTCCATGAAGCAACAGCAATAATGGTGAGAAAGCACCGATACGACGATGCAGTTGCAGGGAGTTTGCGGAGTCACCGGTCGATCTCCGAATCCGTTGCAGTGGCAGGATCCACTGCCAACCGAGGAAAGTCATCAACGAGCCTCCGGAGATCCAGCGACCGCTGAATGATTGTTGCCACGTTTTCAATTCCTGCGGCAGTAGATCCATGCCGAGAGTGATGGCGGTAACGATGGTGGCCGCAATCCCGATGACTGCAGAGAGTTGATCCTCTGGTATAGACCCCGCTCCGGTGGATCCCCTGGCGTGAAACAGCTCTTGGGAGATGGACTGTTTCGGGATGCCCATCTCCTCCAAATGTTGTTGCATCCCCTGTTCATATGATTCTGGCCCGCAGATCATCCACCGGGCAGCGGGATAAGCGGAGTAGTATTTTTCGAGGTGCCTTCGTCTGATTCTCTGGCCTCCCAGTGTTTCCCTGGGGTGGTATTCGATGTCGGGAAACAAATCGGATATTTGCTGCAGTTCTTCATGGCAGGGACCTGACGCATAGGTGTGGAATGAGTGATCGACAATGATTCGAGGACCCTTTTCCAGTTCCGTGCGGGTTCGAACGATACTGAGTGCAGGTGTCACACCGATTCCGCCGACCAGAAGAATGACCGGATCATTCACATTCATGTCTGCGGTGAAGTTTCCGGTTGGATGGGAGACTCTCACGGTTTCGCTCCCGGGCTTCGCCGCAGAGAGCCAGCGGGTGAAGATGCCGTGGGCTTCCCGTTTTAAAGTGATTTCGCGCCAGCTTGTTTCGCTTGCAGGACTGGTCAGAGTGTATGAGCGGCGCACCAGTTCACCGTCAATCACGGCTTCAACGAGAATGTGCTGCCCTGCTGTAAACGGCGTCAGTGAGATGCCGCTTCCGGGTGTAAACCGCACCCTGCAGAAGCCCGGCTGAATTTCGGTAACTTCGAGGAGTTCCATCTGCTGTGAATCGTCTGAATGACAAATTTCAGCCAAGTCTCCACGACAACCACCACAGACGGTCCCTGCCCCCGAGAGTTGCATCAACTCTTCGAGGCTGCAGTTGAAATCCGATTTGATATCGCCAATTTCAGTGCGGGTAATCTGCATACAATGGCAGAGGACGGTTTGCGCTGGTTTGATGTCAAACACTGCGCCCTTTTCTTCAAACTGCTGCAACTGAGCTGCGCTGATCACCGTTCGATTCCGAATCGATTCTACGATTCGTCCCGCTTCCCGAGTAGGTCCACGGAATCGAGCAGCGCAGATGACCCCCTTAGAAATTTCCAATTGGCGATGAATGTTTCGACTTTTGTCCTCGTATGAAAAGACCATGGCATCCGCGGATTGAGGTACGACCTCCATCGATACCGCATCAGTACTCGCGCTAAAATCGGTGATCAGTTGGCGATCGTCGTCCAGATTCATCGTCGAAGATATGCATGGTTGTCCAGCGATCTGATATTGGAATTGAAGAACAACTTCGTAGAGACGGGTGCGATAAATCTTGCGTAAAGTCAGCATGTGACTGGCGATTTCAGGATTACTGCGTGCCAGGTTCAGGAAATCACCGGCATTCAGCACCAACAGTCTGCAATCACTCTTCGTTCGGGCGGAAGCGGATCTTGGCGCACCTTGGGTGACTCCCAATTCACCAAAGATCTGATCCTGACTGAGCGAAGACAATACTTCTTCGGGATGGATGAAAATCTCAACGGTTCCATCGATAATCAGAAACACTTCTTCTGATCGGTCTCCTCGATTGAAGATCGTTTCCCCAGCAGGAATGGTTCTCTCTTCGTAATTCAATCGTGATGAGCCCTGCCGAGTCATCAAATTGAGGAGAGGGGATTGCGCCGCAAGATCGTCATGGGTCTCCAGTTTTTCTCCACGACGAGCACTGTGCCCGAGGAATTTTGTGAATGCACCAACCTCACGGATTAGTGAGTAGGGGATTTCCAAGAGGGAAGAATCTCGGCGAGCCTTGACAGAAGCACTTCGCGATTGATCCTTGCGGGTGGCGGCCCATTCACCCAAGGAATCACCCTTTCGGAATAATCTCGCAAGGACCAGATTCTCGGCTTTGTTCGGTCGTGGTGCGTAGATTTCCAGGTCACCGCCGATGAGGAGATAGATCGATTCTCCCCGATCCCCTTTGTGAAACAGGTGTTCACCCGCTTCAAGAAGTATGTGTTGGCTGCGCAGGGCGAGGGCCAGGTGTTGATCGGGAGTTGACCATTGAAGATCGGGACAGGCTTGGATTGTCTGCAGCAGAACATCGGTTTTTGGGGCGGGCGACAATTCCAAGGGACTCTCCTCAATTTCATGATATGCGCTCTCCGTCGAAGTTTCATCCTTCAGATTGGGTGGAAGTTCCGGCAATAAAACCCGTTGCCCACGCCCACTGGAAGTTGAAGCCTCCAATTCGTCCATCAACATCGAGAATTTCCCCAACCAGGGAGAGTCCAGCAGTTTTTCGGGAGGCCATCGTTTTCAGATCGATTTCATCCAGGGGCACTCCACCCATGGTGACCTCTGCATAGGTGTATCCCCGATCCCCCTCGATCGGCAGCAGGTATCGCTTGCAGGTTTGAACCAGTGTTTTGCGATCTGTCTTTGGCAGTTGGGCACAGGGGGCCAATCCAGCGACCTCGGCCAAGGAGATCAGAGTGTCGACCAACCGATCACTGTGCCACTGTCGCAAAATTGAACGGGGAGTCCTGGAACCGGCATCCTGCAAAGCCTGATCGAGGTCTTCGCTGGAGATCTGCGGCATGAAATCGACATCGAGGGTGGTGCCAGAGTCATCCTCGATGCCATCGCGCCAGTGGCGGCTGATGTCGAGGATCCCCGGACCTGACAGGCCGAAGTGGGTGCACAGAATGCTGTGGGTGGTTTGGTGCAGGATTTTCCCCCCGGGGGCGCGCACCGTCAGAGTTCCATCGAAGGAGAGGCCCGAGAGTTCCCGCAGCGGATGATCGCCAGGAAGAATCAGCGGAACCAATGCCGGGAAGACCCGGTCCGATATGCGATGCCCCAGGCTTTCGGCAATGGTGTAACCGTGTCCATCGGAACCGGACTTGGGCAGGGCACGACCGCCGCTGGCGAGGATCATCCGATCAGCGCTCACCGATCCCCAGTCCCCCGAAATCAGAAAGTCCTTCTCTCTGCGCTCCACCGCTTCCACCCGTTGAGGATGCGCCAGCGTCACCTCTGCCTCTTCACATGCGGAAAGCAGGGCATCCAGCACCGTTCGAGCCTTGTCGGTGACGGGAAACAGTTTCCCCGTTTCCTCCCGCTTCAGTTCGACACCCTGTTCACGGAAGAACTCGATGGTGTCTGCCACTTCAAAGCGACGCAGGACCTTGCGAATGCGGTTCGGTTTGTCCCCGGCATAGTCGGCAGGATCGACGGCATGGTGGGTGACATTGCAGCGTCCGCCGCCGGCGATCAGGATCTTTGCGCCCAACTTCTTCGCCCCGTCGAGCACGAGCACCCGCTGCCCCGCCCGCCCGGCAAAGATCGCCGCAAACAACCCCGCCGCCCCACCGCCAACAACGGCGACGTCATAGTCAGAGTTGTCGCTGCCAGCGGCCATCTGCGAAATCCATCCTGAAACTGGAAAGAATCTCCTACTCCACCATCGAAACGACTGTGAAGCAGGAGATTGAGGATCAAATTGAACTCTGTGAAAGAGGCAGACTCAAGACCTCTCGGTAAAAGAGGTCTATGGGCATAGTGGCCTATTCGTTGGGGGAATCTTGTTCATGGCAGGTGGAAGGAACGTCCGGATAGGGGTGGCTCAATGTTCCGGGGATGATCCCTCCCGCAATCGCCCCTGCATAAAGATACATGCGCATACTGGCCGGTAACTCAAAGAGATCGCTGATATTGGGCTCATCATCACTGAAGAGATGGGGTGTCTGGGAGGCAGTTGTACCCCTGTTTTCGTAACCAAGGAGAGACGGGTCTGTGGGAGGGTGTTCGACCATTCTGCGAATCGCATGTAACGTTAATTGAATTGATGGACAAACATTTCGAAGATTATTCAGGAACAGGTGAGGCCATGGAGTTCCCAACCCTTCCGGGTCAAGTTCGCACTCACGCCCCCGCGAGTTGAAGTGGTTGTAACTGAAAAGGTAGTCTTCCAGATCCTGAACCGTCCATTGTTCATCTTCTTCAATCTGAAGAACGGGAATGGAAAGTCCGGTGACAAACAGGGTGGAAGCCATCTGCATGCGCGCGGTGAGAGGGTGATCGCATTTTTTCAGCATGCTTCGCCACCAGAGATCGATTCGGGCATCAAATATTGGTGTACGAGTCAAAAAAGAAACACCACCCTGACAACCCAGTTTGCAATAAAAGTGGTGATCGAGCCATTGGAGTGCTTCCGGATGCAAGCGCTCCATCAACATCCCGACGCCGTCAGAATTGGCAAATCTTGCCTCTAAATTCAAATTGAGGTCGATAGATCGTTCCCTCGATTCGAGGCGATCGGATTCATTTGGATTACTTTTCAAGTTTATCTCCGATCTACCCGGGGGGGACTGCCTCCCCATTTTGGGAGGGAGGTTTCGAAACAGGCTTCGGGGCATTTCCCCCTGGCTCCGGAGCGGGCATTACCTTTGGCCCCAAACTTAAATAGAGTCTTAAAATCAGAAATTTCGATGTTATTTTGAGAATCTGGATTTTGGGTCCAAATCTGGAAGGAAGCCGGTTTGAGCGATCTCTCTGCAGAAGAGCGGCATATTTCATCGACTACAGCTTCCAGTGCATACCCCATGACCAACTGGAGTATGTTGATATCCGGACTGAATGGAGAGGCTTCAGAGCCCTGGATTCAATTTATGGAGATCTATCGCACACCAGTACAGAACTCGCTGGTGAGGATCCTGAATCGCTGGAATCAGAGTGGATACTCGCCGACTCAACTCGCAGATGATTTTTTTGGCTGGTTTCTGGAAAAAGGATACCACCAGAAACTGAAGCGAACCGACGCAGCAGGCAAGCAGCATCGTTTTCGGGGCTATCTCAAATATGTCCTGATGCACTATCTCAAGGATGCGGTCCTTCCCAAAAAACAGCTGATTCATCTCGAACCGGAGGAGATTGAATATTTCCAAGAGTCATCCGATTGGCTGAAGGATGTAGAACTGACCATCGATCAGGAAATCTGCAGAGATCTGGTTAGTAGCACCTTGGAGGTGATGAAGCGGGATGATCATTCTTCATGGCGAGCATTCATTTCTGATTTCAAGGGACTGACCCTGAATGAAGTAGCAGAGAAGTTGAAGCAGGACTCTCAGGCCAATTCTTCTTCGGTGAGCAAGGCGTTTCGTCACCGGGCAAAAGCACGCCGACAGTTTCTCAATTGGTTGGTTCGCTATCGTCTGGAGTCTTGCTGCTTAAGCAGAGAAGAAGCGCTCCATGAATTGACGCAGTTAATGACTCCCCTTGCGGAAGCCATCGCAGACTACAGAGATCAATCACAGAAAGAGATGGCGTGACCGAAGCCAGGCCCCTGCAGGGTGATGACGATGAATTCGGCCGTTATAGAGTTGAAGAAACTCCCTTCGCTGTGGGTGGTATGGGAGCCCTTTGGGTCGCGGAAGATCTGGATCTTCAACGCAAGGTCGCAGTCAAATCGCTGAGATCAGAATTGTTGGACAGACGGGCCGCTTATGAGCGATTGTCCCGGGAAACGAGAGTTCTGTCACTGCTCTCACATCCGGGAATCTGCCCCATCCACGACCGTTATTTGATGGCAGATCCACCCTGCTACACCATGCAATTGGTAGAGGGAACAACATTCAAGGAAGCGATTGCTGGTTTCCACCTCAGTGGAGGACTGGAGCAACTTCGAACGTTGGTGACTCGCCTGATCAGTATATGCAACACGTTGGCTTACGCCCACGGGCAGGGTGTCCTTCATCGTGACCTGAAACCCGAAAACATATTGTTGGGATCCTATGGCGAGGTCTACGTTATGGATTGGGGAGTGGCAGCGATAGATGGCATCGAAGATTTCACCGACGATGCATCCAAAACGGATTCCCGATCTGAGCTCAGTATGGGCGGAGAAGTATTGGGAACTCCCGCATACGCAGCGCCAGAGCAGTTAAGAGGAGAGCGGCACAAATGTGATGAGAGGGTCGATGTTTATGGTTTGGGAGCCATCCTTTTTGAAGTCTTGACCTCAAAGATTTCTGGGCAGGCTGAAGAAACACGGAACATTCTGGAAGAGAAGAAGGTATGGCAAATCCAGTCTGGATTTCATATCCCCGCAGACCTGTTGGCTTGTTGCCTCAAGGCCACCGCCGAGAGTCGTGAAGACCGTTACTCTTCCATCCTTGAGTTCAGAAGTGATTTAGAAAACTTCCTAGCAGGTAAACTGATGGCCGCCGCTGATTATTCAGCCGGGGAAGTGGCAAAGAAGTGGTATCAACGCAATCGGCCGATGGTTCTTGGAAGTGGAACCGTTACTCTTCTGGCGCTCTCTGTTTTGGTGATCGGATTGATCAATTTCTTTCACGGGATCGATCAGGCTCGAAAGGAATCAGAAAGTGCACTTGCCAAGGCGCTTCAATCTCAGGGGGCATTTCTCCTCAAGGATCACCGCCCTTTACAAGCTCAGGAGCTGTTTGCTCGAGCGCTGAAGATCGAAGAGAGGCTCGATGAACCGACTCTCCCGGCCAATCTTTATTTGGCAGATGCATTCAGGCAAGCCCATGCACCGACTCTGAAGTATTCCTATGGTGAAACGCGAGGCGAATCGGCGGGCTACCCAGACTGTTATGCCCACAATCCGAATGAGGGTCATTTGTATGTGGCCAAGGGGCAGGACATCCAAGTTTTTGATATCGACAGTGGTCAAAGACTGAATGCGTTCACAACTGTGACCGATGAATTCAGAGACGACTCAATGGGGATTGTCAGATTGGCCTTTTCCCCCGATTTCAAAAGACTGGGAATATTGAAGAGAAGTGCGGATTCATCTCTCGTCGAAATCCGGGATGCGCAAAATGGGAGACTGGAACGAACTATCCAATCAGATTCCAGAGTTTTCTGGATTCGATTTCGACCACATAAAGATCAGCATGGATATTCACAAATCGCTCTGCTTCAAAACCATGGAGTGGATGTTTGGAACCTTGTTGAGGAAGACGCATTACCGCTGACTTTGCCATTAGAGGTTTCCAGTCAGGGGGTCTATTCCTTTGATTACTCCTTAGATGGGGAGCATTTTCTGGTTGGATCGGGAGAGGGAACGAAATCGCTTGCCCTCTATCAATCCGATTCAGGGGAGCAGATCTGGAGTTTTGGCGGTACAGATTCCGGTGAAGGCATCTTTCTTTCAGACCAGCAGAGAATACTGGCTAGATCGGGCGTGGAAATCGTTCTCCTTGATCGTCTGACCGGCGAGGAAGTGGATCGCCTCTCCATGTCCGGCGATGTGATTCAACTGCTTGAGGCCCCCGATCGAAATCACGCCATCGTCGTTCGCAGGGGCGGTGAAATTACTCTGTGCAATCTCGACAACCTGAATGATCTGAAATGGGTTTTTCAGGGGGGTTGGGTCTATTCCAGAATGTCCTACTTCGCCAGCAGGGACCGATTTGTATCAGTCGATAATATGAACCGTGACTGGTTTGTGTGGGGCGAAGAAATCTGGGGTGAGGATGAGGAAGTGCTGTTGGGTAACGCAACAGCACTCGATGTGCATCCCACAGAGGATGTGATCGCAGTGGGCGGACTCGGTTGGTTGGCTTTGCATGATCTCGTTACCCACAAGAAGCTCATCTCCCGGGAAATTGAAGGAAAGTATATTTCTTCGGTCAAGTTCAGCCCGGATGGAGCAGAACTTCTGATCGCTATTCGTTATCGCGATGAGGGGATGCGCCTGGACTCATTGACACTGGAAGAGATCAGTCAGTTTCCAGCAAAGAGGATTGCGTTCATCGAGTACTCGCCTGATGGCCAAGAGTTCGTTTCGGCTGAGAACAAAAATCTTCTGCTTCTCAATTCCGATTCAGATGAGGTGAAGAAGCAGATCCCCATGAATCACAGGGCGTGGTTTGCTGGTTATAGCCCCACAGGCAACAGATTGGTGACAGCGCATCATTCGGAGTACACGAATAAGACAAAAACCCGCTCCGCGTCTTTTTTACGGGTATGGGATCGACCTTCAGGGGAGTTGTTGAACGAGTTTGACCTGGTCCGCCCCAATTACTCTGTGCGTTTCGCGCCCAATGGCAAAGAGTTCTATCTTGGCCAATGGTCTGGGGACGTCGTACACATGGATCTGAATCGGGGCCAAATCAAGAAGGTCAGGGTTCACTCATCGCCGATCCTCGATCTGGCCATCTCCAGGGACGGGGAGTGGTTGTTGACCCGCACCTACGGGTACAACTCCTATCTGATCGATACCGAGACATTGCAGAGGCGTTGGAAGTTTGAAGATATCTCAGAAGGGACCGTCACCACTGGAAGAATGGGTGGAGCTGAGTTCTATGCGACTCGCGGAAAGCGCTTAATCGCCTTAGACCCTGAAGCTCCCTACGACTACCTCAATCTGCAAGACGAAGCTCTCTTTGCAGCACGCAAAATCCAGAGTGACCCAAATGATACCGATGCCCTGATCGCCCTAGGAAAATGGTGTCTTTACCGAAACTCCTACGAGCTGGCATATCAATTCCTCACCAGGGCAAAAGAAACCGGCCTGAATCCCGCCACCAAAATTCAAACGATCTCAGCCTCACAACAGAAAGAACTCCCCTTCTCTCTCCTCATGGCGGAATCCAGCTGGTACGTAGGCAAGCACGCCGACGCTCTCTACCACCTCAACAAATCGACTCAATATAAACCAATCTCTGGTTACTGCTTGCGTTTGATTGAGGCAGCACTCACGGACCATAAGTAGTTTCAAAATATTCCTTATCGTTAGTTAAGATATTTTTTAATCAAAAAAACGAAAAAAGAACCCTAATCGCTTTATAGATAGATAGAAGCAATGAATTAAGCCTGATGAAGGTTAAAAATATAACGTAAATGAGGAGGTTGGTGATAATGCAATCAAAGTTTACAAAAGATGAGTGGTTTTCAATAGTATCAATACCATTTGCACTCGACGCAATTCTTACGAATGGCGCAAACTTTGAACAAAGATTGATTTTTCAATCCGATGTTACAAATTGGCATACGCACCAATGCCCGCTCTACAAGTCAGTATGTAAGTACTTTTCAAATGAAAAAAGCTGGGATCGATATGCCAAGAAATCATCAGAAAAAATTATGGGTGCTTCATTCGAAAAGTTTCTAGAAGGTTTTGTGCCGACAGCAAGAAACGCTCTTGCTAGTAAATTAAGTGAAAAAGAAAGATCCGTATTTTTTGGACATATTTTGTTTTTTGCATTTCGTCATGGCATGCAGGCTGGAACCGGAATTCCTTATGGAAGTGACGAAAAGAAAATGTTCTTGAATAATTATCTTGGAGGTTTCGTTGCACCAAAAGGGACAACGAATGAGCTTGAAAAATTACTAGAGTCAAACTTCGGTTAATAAATGGGTCTTAATCATTCAGCAGATAAGTGTAAATCGACGACGAAATCTTCGCTTTTGATAAGAATAGAGGCGATATGATCATCGTTAGAATTGTACTGGCGCTGATGGGCGGCGCGTTGGGTGCTGGTATTGCTCAGAGCTTCGTTATGGTAAAGGTCAGAGAGAATGCAGCGGAGGCCAGACAACTAGGGTACGACTATTGGCAACCGCCATCAAACTTGGTAGAGGATACAATTCAATATGGCGCAATAATTGGCGTCATTGGAGGGATTCTGATTGGCAAAGTTTTCCAATGGATTGCAGACGCAGGTAAGCCGGTCCCAGCTGAAGATCAGTAATGATCATGAATCAGTTTACCGCGCGGATAATAAAGAATAGCTTCTGTTTCTTGCATGAATTGGATTTAAAAATGGCGGCCCGCATTGTTGTTGGGAATGGGTGGGCTCCCTTTTGTTAAATCATTGCTAGTTTGGTCAAATCAAAGAGATGGGCTACTAGTTGAAACTAGAATAATAATAGTGGCTGTAATCTAGCATTATAAAAATGTGTCTATCTTTTCACTTCAATTAATATATTCACTCCAAACAATCGATCTAAACCATTTCCGGAAATCTCTCGCAAGAAAACATTCACCAGAGCTCCTTGGCGAATTTGAGCGGTGAGATTGGCCGCTAATTCACGATTCAGATGGCCCAGAGAAGACCCACGATGCTTGATATTGATGGCATTTGAGTCGTAAGGATTATAAGGTTCCTGAACAACTTCCAGGGGCCAGCCATGGGGTTGGGGGGCTACTTGGTTCTCAATGAGATCGAGAAGATCAGAGATATGATCCTGCCGACCTTCAAATGTCACACCGACTAATTTTGAAAAAAATGTTTCACTCATAATTACAGTAACCGATCAAATGGTTGGAATTAAAGCTTGAAGAACCTGATTAACAACTTTAGGGAATTCTTGTATTGATACCTTGTTCCTAGCATTGTTCTGCGAAGATTTACGCACTAGATAGACACAAGTGCTTAAACACTGGCTGAAGCTATATGATGGGTCTTGTCCCTTATGTAATTTTGCGAATTTAGCTTCTTGCTGTATGCAAAAATCTTTGGGCCAATCAATACCTTTAGAATCCCAACTATGATTAAAACAACCCCAATCAACAAAATAAATTCGGTAATTGTTATTATCTGGGAATAATTTGATTTCAGTGTAAGACCAATAGGGTATGGCTTCACCATCAGGCATATCCGTAGCGCTCGCCTTTATTTGAACGAAATTTCCAGGGTAATATTTATTTAAAAATTGTTTAAATTTATTACGATTTAATTTGTGGCTTAATGGCAAAGTATTTAACTCAGTGATATTCAGGAGGTTCACAGCCATTTGTGCTTCGTCTGAATAAATAAAGTCATTAGAGGCGTAATTCTTTTTTGGATAATCCTTAGAAGACGACTGATATTTTCTTTGCATAGTTTTAGCGATTGCAACTTCTTCGGGAGAATTGTTATAACAATTCCGATAGCCCAATCTATTCTGGAAATTTTTTGAAAGATTTGAGCATAATTTATTCATGAAAGACATAGTTATTGCTACTTCCCAATAGTTTAATTGTAAATATATATTGTAATAATAGAGCATCCGGATGGAATCAAAAAAAAATCATATTGTGGATTACATAAAGAGTAATATTTATAACTACTCATTGCATCGAATGCTGAGTGACGTGGGGATTACCCTTAAGAATGATGCCATTCCTTCGTCATTGGCATCTACATGCCCCGATAGGTAGAGTTTTTTTCGAGCTCGCGATAATGCCACATAGTAGAGCCTGTAATCACTGTCCAAATCTTTAGCAGCTTTTAGATTGGGAAATGTATCGTCGCGAATATTGGGAATAAATACATAATCAAATTCGAGGCCTTTTGACCTGTGGATTGTCATCACATTCAGTTTATCCCCAAATTCGGGGGAGGAATCGGATCTTATTTCTTCAATAGTCTGAATCATCGTTTCCAGGTTGGGAGAACTATCTGCAATTTGAACGAAGATGAAATACGGATCTGTAATTCGGCGTTTTTCATCAGCTTCAACGTAGAGATATTCCTTAAGATCTCGATCGATAAATAGGTCCCCTATCTTAAATAACAGTTCTAACGGTGAAAGATTTGTTTTTTCTTCACGGAGTAAGTTCAGATTGCTAAGGAACGTTTTTAGGTCACCGATGACAACTTTATTGGATAATTCATTGAGGTCGTTTGATTCTAATCGAGCGGTAAGTTCAGATTCCATCTTCATAGGATTGGGTAATGAACCTTTGAATAGTTTTTTTGCGTCTGCTGGTTTGAGTCTTCTTTTACCAAGCGATATCGCTTCAATAAATGCGGGACTATCTTCCGCCTGATCAATACATTGAAGCATGGACAATAAACGCTTTGCGACGATTCCCTGAATAGATGAATCTCCTTGTATGTGTAATCCATTGGCCTGGAGGAAAGTTGAGAGATCAGTGAGATAATCATTTGTTCTACACAAAATAGCGATTTCACGACTAGGTACACCGGATTGAGATAAGTTTGAAATTTCTTGTAGAAGAAACTCATGTTCGTCCGAGATTGAATCAAACTGTCTGATTTCTATAAGATCCCCTACAGGTTTTTGAGCAGTCAAAGATTTTTTCAATCGGTTGGTGACATTTCCGATGACAGTCGAGCTTGCTTGCACAACATTTTCAGTAGATCGATAGTTCCACCCTAACTGATAAGATTTTGATTTTGGGAACTGTTGATCAAAATTAATCAGGTGTGTAGGAATCGCACCTCGCCATTCATAGATGCATTGATCATCGTCTCCGACAACCGTAAAGGCAGTAATTTCGGTGAGGTGGTACTGAACCAATGCGAGTTGAACGGTATTGATATCCTGGAACTCGTCAACAAAAATTGCAGAAAACCTGTCTTTTGCCCATGACTGCAATCCTTTGGAGAGTTTTAGCTGCTGAATAGCCGTTAGGAGAAGGTCGTCAAACGAAATTTTGAGTTGTTTTCTGTTAGATTCAGTAATGAATTGAGAAAGTGAAACTAGCGCCTTTTTTCGAGCGTCAGTCTTCAATTCTGAATGGCTGCTTTCAATAAAGAGGTCCGGCTCAGTACTTTTTAAAAGGGAAATAGCATTCAACAATCCATCAAAATCTGTATTCAATGTCGGGCGTTGAACGTTTGCGCCACGTTTAGCGGCCATCGATACGTCATAGAATAATTCAGGGTTCTTTTTCTTGAACTCTTTGCAAAGAAAAAGTGAGTTGCTGTTTTGTGCGCCAACTGTGAAGTGTTTGGGGTAACCTGCTTCCTCGTGAACGATTCGTAGAATATCAAGAGCCATGGAATGAAATGTGCGCACCCGTACCCTGCTTAGGTGAGCTCCGCCCAACTCTTTCAACCTTTTTCTGACTTCGATACAGGCTTTGACGTTGAAGGCAAGAACGAGTATTTGGTCTGGGTCGTAGTCCAATTCAAAAACGAAGCGATGTATCCTGACGCAAAGAGTTCGTGTTTTCCCTGACCCTGGGCCTGCAATAATACGGACAATCCCTGGTGGTGCTTGAACAGCAGCTAGTTGATCACTATCTAGTTCAATCAAAGAAAACCTCTCTTGGGAAGACTATTAGCACGATTTTATTCGGGCATTAAAAAAGGCTCCAGTCAGTATCGGAATTAATAAGATGAATCAACATTTTGACTAAATGTCTCTGTGATAATTTGGGTTAAGATTTAAGTATTTTGATGAAAATGAGAATTTAAGCAATAGCGATTCATTTCTAGTAGCTCAAGAGCATCCTTGGGGGCCTTCGCATTTATCTGGCCAACCGCATGGATCACCGTCGTCATTTTCACAACCGTCTGGCTCTTGGTAATCGTCAACATCGTCTGTGTCCTTTTCATGGTGTCCGCAACCATCTATATCACAATACTCTTGTTTAATTGTTGTAACAATTTTCCTTGATCTGGATCGAGGTACTTTCTCTGAAGGCATTGGCCAAACATCTAAATTTAGCGGTCCAAAATAAAGTGTGTATAGTTTAATGAAAGCGCCGTATTTATTTGTTTGTTGTGATTGTTTGTTTTGTGATTTTAGGTTTGGCTTGTGGTGTATGTATTCCCCATGGACATGATTGCAAAATTTGTAGTACTCACCGGTGCACAGAATGTGTTGGTGCCAAAACTCGTCGACGTGTTTCGAAGGAGCGAACCGTTCTTTTCTGTGGTAGCAACATATTGCGAGATACTTGGCATATTCTGTTTTGACTTCTGTGGTCTTACGCTGATCCCATTTATTTCTTTCAATGAGAAGAGTCTCAATGAATTGAGTGTCGTGCTCAATGATATTTTTATATAGGCTGTAAACGTTTTGAGATTTATTGCTCGTTTTTATGTGTTCTTTTACCGGGGCTTTCGACATCGACAAGTTTCCTCTCATTTAATTTTTAATGATAAAATATCATTACTACTAAAAATTGTTCCCATTACCTGATTAAAAGTGGGGTTTGTAGTCCGGTGTGATGGAGCCGGTGGATTTCTTTAATAGTTTATACGAATGACATTTGTTCCCTGGAGTGTTCCATTTTCCCATTTTTCAACTACTTGTAAGACAAAAGCTGCTACTTCATTGGGAGTTTCAAATAGAGGGCTTGTCCCGCCGCTGCCACATGGTTGTAGGCTATATACGATTTCGAAACCGTCAAACTTTTCTGGTTGTCTGCAAATCACAAAGAATAAAGTTTCATTTATGTTCCCAAAGAAATACGAATCGTTCCCTTCTTGTCGCAATACCCATTCAATATCAGTGTTTTCTTCAAAATAGTGGCATATAGTTTCCAAGTTCATGAGTAGCTCCATTAACCCATTTGTTTTTGCAACTTCTTCATTTTGGGTTAGCCGGGTAAAGTCTGTAGGAAAAAATAGGCTATCATATAAATATTAAACATCAATAATCGAGCATATTGTGCTTATTTTGTTAAGCGTTCTTTGATTTGCTCAATATACGTTTATTGGTCGTCATTTGGTTAGTTAGTGTTTTTTAATGTTGAATTGTATTTTCGTTTCTTCTTTTCTATCTATTCGGAATCCTTTTTATATAGTCCCCATGAAAAAACCCCCCGGGCTGGAGTTCGCTCCAGCCCGGGGGTTTTTGTTTGAGGAGAGGACCCGGCAGGTCTTCACCGTTTCTTTCTTTCCTCGGCCAACGCC
>CAYRAM010000012.1:0-1823 GCA_964422295.1 uncultured Planctomycetia bacterium
TCGGCGAGACCGCGATTCGGCGAGACCGCGATTCGGCGAGACCGCGATTCGGCGACAGATGCTCGGCGATCCTCCACCCCACCCCGGTTTCTAGCAAAGAGTGGGCCATAGGGCTCTAAAAGCCCTGTCATAAATCTAATCAAAATAGTTACTTAAGAAAAATCGCTTGAAGGATCCATAGACCGGACTGCCACAGTGACAGCCCTCCTGCAAATATGACCCGGGAGCACTGCCAGGGTGGCAGTCATCTCAGGAGGGGGCTATTTTCCGAAGATTCCACCTTCACGGGTGTCATTGACCACCTTGACGCGAACATCCCTGATCTCGAGGCGAGTCCCGTCACCGGCGTAAAAGACGAATCCTCCCGTTGGTGGTAACCGGGTCGTCTCAGGATCGAGGGTCAATTCCGTTCCCGAATCGCCGTAGCGGAGCATCACTGAATCCCCATTGACCTCCATGGTCACTGTGAGCCAGCGATTTTTGGGGACATCGTCCCCCAGTTCCAGCGGTGGAGAAGTTCCATTCGAGATGAGGCCCATCTGGGCATTGGTCTGGGTCCGGGGCGAGATTCGCAGGGATCCCACTTTCAAGTTTAATTCAAACTCAAGGACGTAATCTTCCCAGTGATTTGTGTAGACCCCCGTGTAAGCATCACTGCCCGACCTGTTGTCGATCAGCATGACACCGGTACCGTTGCGATCGAGAACTCGCCATAACGGCTTTTCAAGCCTCTTGTCACTGGAGGCGATCCAGTTGTACAGATTGAAGCGTCCCAACAAAGGTTTCCAGGCGACAGAGTTGCGCATCTCCTGCCAGCGTCGAATCCGTTCCGCTTGCTTTCGTTCCTCTTCCAATCGGCGTGCTTCAGCAAGTTCTGCTTCCATCGCAGACTCCTGCTCAATCAGCATTGCCAACCCCTCACGTTGAATCTTCTGGATCAACTCCTCCTTGAGTCGCCACACATCCGGAGCGTCTTGTTCGGCTTTTTCTGGAAGAGCCTCAATGACTGCGATGGCGATATCTTCATACCCTTTGATGGCATAAAGACCCGCTTTGGAGGAGAGTTCATCGAGTCGCTTTTTGAAGCGCACTTGGGAATGGGCATCCTTGCGCAAGCGGTCGATCTCCTGTTCAAAAGCACCCTCCAGCACATCTGCGGCACCGAGAAAAACAGGAGGCAGCTCAGACAAGAGGCGCTGCGCCTGTTCAAAGCGGGCCTCGCTGAATGCGGTCAGGACATCGGACTGGAGAGCATTCCATGCGATGGAAACTTCTTCATTCCAACTGCGCAAAAATTGGGATCTCAGTTCGCCCGCCTTCGCCCCGGCAGCAGTATTGGCGTATTCCAAGGCCACCATCTGCAATCGGGCGGCAGATTCAAACCGCTGGGTCGGAGCCGCTGCATTTGCTTTTTCCGCTCGATCAAGGGCATTTCGTGCCCTCTCCTCGCGGATATCTGCCTGTTGTTGTGCCGTCGGTTCATTCTTGACCACGGTCGGATTAACCGGTTCAGGCTTCTTCGGATCTTCACCCATCATGATTATTGCGACGACTACCACAAACACGACGGCGACCCCACCCAAGATCCACGGCATCATCGATGATTTCGAGTCCGGCTGGCCGTCCTCATCCACGGAAGGCGTTCTCGGCGCAGCACGCCTGCCCGGTGCCGCACTCCTCTTGGGTGGTCCCCGACGCCGTGCCCCTGGCCGGGGAGGAATCGCCGCAGTTCTTTTTGCCGATGCCGGATTCGTTGTATCAGCAGAAGCCCGCTGTGCAGCGGCCTGCTTTGCGGCCGCTTGTTTTGCTGCGGCCTGCTGTGC
>CAYRAM010000012.1:1923-16433 GCA_964422295.1 uncultured Planctomycetia bacterium
CCTGCTTTGCTGCGGCCTGCTTTGCTGCGGCCTGCTTTGCTGCGGCCTGCTTTGCGGCCGCTTGCCTCGCCGCTTCTTGTTTGGCAGCCGCTTGTTGCGCAGCCGCTTGTTGCGCAGCCGCTTGCTTTGCGGCGGCCTCCTCTGCTGCGCTCGCGTCTACACTCCCATCGGAGGTCGGTGGCGAGGATTCTGCTGAACTGCCAGCAGCGGGCTTCTTGCCCGGAGCAACTCTCCGGGGTGGCACTCGTGGAACCGAATCACCGGATGCAGACTTCTTGCGAGGATTGGGAATGCGGCGTTTTTTCTTGCCATCGTCAGCAGGCATCAGTTTTCCTCACTTGTCGGAGAGGGTTCACGCGAATCCTGGTCGTTCCCATCCTCTACGGGATAAATCACATCGATCAACTGTTGAAGTTGCTCAGGGGTCAAATGATTCAACTCCACCAGGATTTGGCCCAGCAGAGGAACCTTGCGCCCTTCTCTACGCCGCTCCGCTTGCAATTCGAGCGCTTCCAGGATGGCCTCTTCGGAGACAAAACCCATCTCTTGGGCAACTTCTCCAAACAATCTGCGATATCGATCCGGGGCAGACACGAAGATCCCTCTTCTCCAATTATTCCTCAGGGAGGGGCCCTGAAAACGGCTCAGTGCGGGAGTTGAGGATAATCGCGAAGATCTTCGTGCGCTACCTGTACGCCCCCTGACAGAATCATTCAGCGCTCTGTGATCACCGGTGTAGGGCCGACATACAAACTGATTCGCTCGATGGTTGGCGACAGGGGAATCAGGTCTCTCTTGTTCCCAATCACCTTTTCCAGTGCCCGAATCTTGTCGGTCACCGCTCCGGGAACGGTTCTGGCCAATTCGGTGGTCTTTCCCCACTCCAGGCGTAACCCTCCCTCACAAATCAACATCCAGAGTCCCCCATCCGGATGGGGATTCCACTGCAGATCCCGGATAAATCCGGGTTGCTTTCTCATCGTCACTGCCAAATCTCCGAGCAGGGTCAGCAGTTCGGCCCACTCAACCTCACCGGGAAGCACTTTCCACTCAGAATCAATTCCATCGAATCCTCCGGGGGAGGAATACTCCGGGATTTCAAGAGCGGCGTCGAGAAAGTCACCGGGAACAAATTCGATGACTGATCCACCGGGGCTCACGAGGAGATGCCCCCCCCGACACCGAACTCCCACCACCGGTCGCAGCAAATATGCTGAAAAGGAGATACGCCCATCTTTGCGACGCAGATTTTCAACACCGCTTACCCACGGGTTCTTGAGAAGTTCATTCTTCACTTGATCGCGCCAATGAACACTGTCCAAGGCAACACGCGAAGGAATATTGTTTAAATCCTCCAGTGCCGGAGTCTTGAGACGAAATCCATCCGAACTCAAACCGGTTCGGCTCAGATGCCAACTGCCGGCATCAGCGTCCAATTGGTGATCGACCTGTTCACGTGCATGAGACAAGAAGAGTCCTGCTCCTATGAACAGAAACAAAATCAGCAAGGTGCTTGACCATGGCGCAGTCTCCGCTGACTTCACACTCATCCTTGCTCCTGTCCGATCATGATCACTTCTTGCTGCAGGAGAATACCCGATTTCTCCAAAACCTGATCTTTGATCAACCTTGCCAGCTCCAACACATCCTGCGTCTTCGCCTGTCGCTGCGGATTGATGATGAAGTTTCCATGCTTGAGGGAGATTTGCGCCCCTCCGTGACAGGCTCCTTTGAGTCCTGCCGCTTCGATCAACTTGCCCGCACTGGGTCCCTCAGGTGGATTTCGAAAGATGCAACCGGTCGATTTCTCATCGAATGGCTGCACTGAATACTTGTATTTGAGGAACTCAGCGCTCTTCTGATCCAACAGCACCGGGTCGCCCCCCGGCTCCACCCGAAAACGGACAGACAGGATTATCCGTTCCTCCAAGCCGGAAAAACGATAGGCCCATGGAACTTCAGATCCATTCAGCCAATGGATCTTCCCATCCGATTCGAGGACTCGAATTGAATCGACACACTCACCGATTCCGTGACCTTGGGCCCCCGCATTTCCCCAAACTGAACCGCCGATGGTTCCAGGAATCCCAACAAAATACTCAAATCCAGATAGCCCCTGACTGTTCAATTCCGAGATGAAGTTTTGAAGGACAAACCCGGCAGCTACCTCGACACAATCGGAATCGAGGCGCAGGTGGGATTCCATCCCCTGGCGAAATCGATTCATGTGAATCACCAAACCCGGTACTTCCCCATCCGGGTAGAGTGAGTTTGCTCCGAGGCCGAGAAGGAAAATCGGAATCTCCTGGTGACGCGCCCAATTCACTGCGTCGACCAATTCCTCTTCACTTCGGGGGCGGCAGTAGTAGCGGGCATCACCCCCACTGTGAAACCAGGTCAATGCGGCGAGAGTCTTCTTCTCGTGGATGCCCGGAGGAAGGATCACTGGGATACCTGATTTCGAAATTGGCGACCGATTCTCCGACCAATCTCATTTACATTTCCTGCACCCAGAGAGATGAAGACATCACCCGGCTGAACAATTTCAGGAATACCCCTCACGGCTTCTTCAAAATCAAAAATTTGGCACTCGGTTCCCAAGCTGCGGATTTTTTGTGCCAGTCTTTCGAGCAGGTCTTCGGGGAAATCACCCAGATTTTCTCTCACTGAATAGATGGGGACCAGATTTACCTTGTCCGCCGCAGTTAACTCTATCGCAAATTGCTCCTGAAATGCATCGAGTCGAGTCGCTTGGTGCGGTTGAAACAACACCTGGCAACGACGGTCAGGAAACACTTCGCGCGCTGTCGCGATCGTTGCTTTGACTTCTTCAGGATGGTGGGCGTAATCTTCGACCCAATCGATCCCCGGGAGCACCTCGCAACTCTCGAATCGGCGTACCACTCCTGGATATGATTCCAATCCCGTGACAATGTCATTGGAATCGAGTCCGAGTGCGCTTGCGAAAGCGACCACCGCCGTTGCGTTTTCGCGGCTGTGAGCACCCGGGACCTGGAGTCGGGCGGTCAGTTCATCGCCCTCTGGCAAACGCCAACGAACAAGGCCATCCTCTAATCCAGCGTTTGAATCGAGCAAAGACACGTCCGCCGATTCGCAGGTGCCATAGGTCCGCCACCGGAGGTCTGTCCTCTTCTCCATTCGATCTTTGATATGCGGAGGGCACACCACCCAGGAACCCGGTTCGAAACCATCCACGAACTGTCTGAAAGTCTCAGTCACAGAATCGAGATCGGAATACACCTCCGGATGATCGAGGTCGATATTGGTGATGATCGCCGCGTGAGGCCTGAGATCGAGAAATGCCCGCTCAAACTCACATGCCTCGACGAGAAACTCATCCCCTTTGCCCGATCGCCAGCCTGCTCCGATTTGCAAAAACTCACCCCCGGCAATCATCGAAGGGTCTCGTCCTGCAGCGAGGAAGACACTCAATAGGCACGCAGTCGTCGAGGTTTTGCCATGCGTTCCTGCGATCGCAACTGTCCGAAAGCCCTGAGAGAGGCGACCCAAATATTCACTGTAAGTGAATACTTCGACACCGGCGCGCCGCTTCGCTTCCAACAACTCGGGATTATTTTTATCCACAGCACGGGTGTGGATCACCGTACCGACATCCGATCCCACATTCTTGCTGTCGTGCCCGAGACAGAATTTAACTCCATGCTGCTCAAGAACTTCCTGTGCATCCGAATCTAGATCACTCCCCGAAACCGCTACTCGGCGCTGCCGAAGGAAACAGGCCAATCCCCTCGTAGCACTTCCACCAATGCCAATGATGTGGACGTGATCCAACGAGGAATCCGATTCAGTAGCCGTTTCATCTATGGGTTTCATCACGGACTTTCCAGGGCAACTCATTACCGGGGGATTCTCAATTCCATGCCGATGCTCAATTGATTCGGATCAGGAAGAACAATCCGATTCGCCTCGATAATCTTCGTGTAGTTTTGATGGTTGTAGTACTTTCTGGCGATACTGGAAAGAGTCTCGCCTGAGGTGACCACATGAACCCTCACAACTGCTGGTGAATCAACTGTTTCCAGGGTTTCCGGTGTTTCTGGTTCATCTCCGCCGACTGCAGGGATGATGATTTGCTGTCCTACGGTGATCACCATGTCATCTTTGATCTGCGGATTCCTGGCACGAATCACTCGAATCCCCTGGGCCACCGAGCCCAGATGTCTTTGGGCAATCTCGCCCAAAGTATCCCCCTCCCGGACTTGATAGGCAAAGGCCTGTCGATGACCCGAGTTGACATCCATCGGCCTCTGAAGCCCTCCCCCCTCCGGCTCGAAGAGATCGTTGCCAGAATGTCCGACCGGTTGGATCCCGCCAGGATCCGTACCGAATCGCCGGGAATCGGAGGAGTGGCTGCGCGATGGCATGAGTGACGCTTCCCGAGGCTCCGTAGAAGACACCCATTCGAGGTCAACCCGGGTGAGTGAATCGTCCCCCGTTTGATCGACAACCGGGCCCCCCCACGGCTTCCACCACTCGAAAAATCCGCTAATCCCGGCAAACATGATCCCCAATACCAGCAACCAACGCAGGATTGAACTCATGAGATCTCCACCTCTCGGCGGAAATTCCGCTCCTTGCCCATCGGCGTTGAGAAGCGCCCCTTCTCGATGGCGTCGAGATGAACTGTGATCATCTCTGCAATCGAAATGGCTGCACGGGGTCGGCCAAGATTTCTCGCACGCATCGCCATCTCCCCGAGGAGATCCTGTGATGAGATGAATTCCATCAATTGCTGAGAGATTTCAGCTGCAGAATCCTGGGGCCTGACGATCACTCCGGCTCCACCACTTTCCAAATATTCTGCATTGATCACCTGATGCTCGTCCCGGTGCCCCGGATAGGGAAACATGAGTCCCGGACGACCGATCGCCATCAATTCTGCAATCGTGGATCCCCCGGATCGGCACACGACCAGATGGGATTCAGCGATCGCTTCTGCCACCGAATCGATGAATGGGACCACTTGCGCTTTGAAGCCGAGCCCTTTCCAGGCTTGATCGATCTCATTGGCAGCGGCCGATCCAACCTGGTGCAGGATATCCACTCGATCCCGGCATGCAGGGGGAATCAGTTGTGCTGCTGCAAGGATTCTTCGATTGACCTCATCGGCGCCTTGACTTCCACCCATGATCAACCATCGCTGCCGATCCAGTTGGGGCTCCTGAGGTTGGAACTGATGACGTACCGGGCATCCCAAGATCGCCACTTTGGATCTCAGCACACGTCCCCCGGTGACCATGGGGAAAGAGAGGAAGACCTTGGAAGCGAAAGGGGTCAACCAGCGATTCGCACGCCCCATGACCCGATTCTGCTCGTGAAGGTATAGGGGAATCCCCAGTCTCCATGCGGCCAACCCGGGAGCGACACAGGGAGAGGCTCCCATCGCCACCAGCGCAGAAATTTTTTCCATCCGAAGGAGTTTGATGGCTGACGGAACAGACAACACCTTGCGAAGACGCCCCCTGCCACTCCAGGGAGCGCTGATTTTTTCCATGCCCGCACCATTAAAAACTTTCTCTTCCATGGTGCGGCCATGATCGAGGTAAACCGGGGTCACTCCGTCAATGTCGATCAATGCTTGAGCGATGGCCTCAGCGGGAAACAAGTGTCCACCCGTATGGCCTCCCACGAAGAGGATTTTGCGCTTCATCGGTTCAACACCTCTCTCCCGCGACATCGAGTCAGAGAGAGGAGTACTCCAGCCATCCCCATGAAGATGGCGAGACTTGTGGATCCATGGGAGAAGAGTGGCAAGGCGATTCCTTTAGTCGGTGCCAATGCCAAATTGACCAGAAGATTCAAGGCCGCTTGTCCACAGATGGACAAGGTCAATACCATTGCCAGCAGAGACATGTCTTCATCCTCGATGGAACACCACAATTTCCTTCCGCAGTAGAGCACTGTCCCGTAGAGCAAAACGATGATGCTGACACCCAGCAGCCCCGTTTCCTCAGCATAAACAGCAAAGATGAAATCATTGTAGGAGGATGGCAGATAGCCGAGCTTTCCCGCTCCCTCACCCAATCCTTTGCCAAAGATTCCACCACTGCCGATCGACTGCAGACCCGCCCAAACCTGGTCCACAGAGCGGGGATCCCAAATTGCTCGAAACCTCTCGGCGATTTCAGGAAATCTGGAACTCTTGATCATCAACAGGGCAGATGCAAAAACCACGACGGGCAGGATCAGGAATTGGGTCAGGGATACCCACCTCAAGAGAGGAAGACAGCAGAGTCCACCAACCACCGCTGCAGTGCCCAAGTCTGGCTGATCAAAGATCAGCGCCAAGGGCAACATGACGAAGATCACTGTTTGAACCACTCCCCATTTGAAGGTGGAACGATCCGAAAATGGATTTTGAAACTTCCAGGGACCGGTCAGGTAAATCAGGAATACCGGCAACACAAACTTTGCCAATTCGGAGGGCTGGAAACTGAAACTGCCAATTTTCAGCCAGCGCTTGGCGGCGTTCAACTCCTGCCCCAGAGGGGAAAATGCAGTGAACCCGAGCATTAATATCAGGGCGAGTCCTGCGGGATAAGCAAAGTAACTCGTAATCCATCTGCGGGGTGAAACGGTGTATCCAACCATGAACAGGAAAAGCCCGAGCAGATATCCCCTGAATTGGCCCGCCCACATCGCCCAGTGGTCACCACTGATCCCCGAACGAAAACTGGTCACGCTGAATAACGTGAAACTGCCAATCACCAACAACAATGCGAGAGAGAAGAAGATCGGTTGCGCATACTGGTCAGGGCGCAGGCGGATTTCTGCCTGCGCTTCCTCAGTCCTCAATCCGGGGGAAGAAATCATCCGGTGCCTGCTCCTTCCCCAAGAGTGACCTCACCGTTGGCAAGCCTATGTTTCAGGGAGAGAGCCAACTGTTCCAACTCCACTCTGCGAGACGCCTTGAAAAGCACCCGGTCTCCCGCTTCGAGATTCTCCTCAAGAATGCTGAGACCTGAGTCACCCTCCGGAAGAATCGACGCCTCCCCACCGCTGCTGTTGACTCCTTCTGCGAGCCACTCTGCACCTCGACCACAGCAGTAAATGTAATCGACCCCTTGGGTCACACAGTAACGACCAACTTCACAGTGGTACTCCTCCTCGCCGGATCCCAACTCTTCCATCGTTCCGAGGATGGCGATCTTGCGCTGGCCAGGAGCCGCCATCAAATCGGAGATGGCAACATGCATCGAGGGTGGCGATGCGTTGTAACAATCCAACACCAGTTGCAAGCCGGCAACGGTGTGCTCTTCTTGGCGGAGGGGTGGCAAGTCCAGAGTCGGAGCAATCTCCTCGACCAATTCAGGTGAGATCCCCAAATGCAAAGAAACTGCCAGTACAGATTCAAGACAGCGAAGTACCCCTTGCCCTCTCAGCGAAGTCTGAATCGTGAATGAGTACCCCAATGGGTGATGCTCGACGAGGCATTTGCCGTCAGACTTTGAATCGGGAGTCACCACGACATCTCCGCCCGGTCCAGTCCACCAACAGGGAATGGGGATCGATCGGTCCTTGAACTCAGCGGGTGCGATGGCGAGTTCTGTTCCTCGATGGGCAAATATGGAAAACTTTTCTTCCAATACCCCTTCGATGGAGCCGAGTCCTTCGAGATGGGTTGCACCCACCGCTGTCACGACAGCGACTTGCGGTTGACCGATCGCTGTCAGTGTCGAGATCTCACCGGGATGATTGGTTCCCATCTCCAGCCACAACAATTCAGTGTCACCGGGAGCCTCCAGGATCGTCACAGGCAACCCTATCAGGTTATTGAAGGATCCCCTCGGCGAATGAACCCGAAATGCGCCCTTGCTCAACTGTGCAGCGATGTGGCAAGCGGTGGTTTTCCCAACGCTTCCAGTGACCGCAACGGTTTTTGGGGGAGCCATCTCTTTGCATTGCTGCACCATCGCCAAATGGATCAGGGCTTGTTCAACATCGTCCACTTCAAGGACCGGATACGAATGCTCCCCTGACTTGCCCCGTTCACTCATCAATACGCTGGCACCAGAACCGATCGCTTCAGCCGCATGATCGAGCCCGTGGCAGTTTGCTCCCTGCAATGCAGCAAACACATCGTGCTCCCGAACATGACGACTGTCGATAGCGACCCCGTTCAACCGAAGCGAGGAACTTTCGAGCAAAGAAGTGCAGCGATATTGCTGAACTGCCATACCCGAAAAAGAACCGGATCCAGACACGACGGGACTCTGCAGTCGTTGAATGATCTCTTCGAGGGTATGGGGTTTCATCGGATCCCCCCCACCGACTCTTGAACCACACTTCGATCATCGAAGGGAGCCTTTACACCCCTGATCTCCTGGGTGGTTTCATGTCCTTTCCCAGCGACGACCAGGATGTCCCCGGAGCGGTGTTCTTGCACAGCCATGGCGATGGCTTTTCGCCTGTCCGCTTCTTCGGTCACCCTCTGAAAAGCACCAATCCCCGATCGTATCCCCTGCAAGATTTGTGCTGACGGTTCGGAGCGAGGGTTGTCATCGGTGAGGTAAATCTCATCCGCCAGGGCTGCTGCAATCCGCCCCATCTCCTCCCTCTTGCCAGAATCTCGATCGCCACCACAGCCAAACACGACCCGCAGCGTTCCATCACAGAGATTCCTGCAGGCCATCAAAACCGCTTCGAGGGCATCGGGGGTGTGGGCATAGTCGACAAAAATCCCGGGGGAAACCTGCTCCATTCTGCCAGGAATCGTTCCTGCGTTCTCCAATCGCAGGCAGATCCTGTCGGCAGAAACACCCACAGAGGAAGCCAAAGCGGCGGCACACAAGGCATTCGAGACATCGTGACGTGCCGGTTTCGGCAGTTCACACTCGACATCCAGATCTTCCCCCATCAGCCGGATCCTGCATCCCTGGGGTGAGTGGTCCAGGATCCTTGCTCGCCAAATCCGGTCTCCCGACCCATCTTCAAATGCGAGGGTGTCGGCGGAGCCATGTTTTGCTGAGGGAACCAAAAAGACTCCACCGTCACAAACATGATGGCGCAATCGCCTCTTGACCTCATGGTATGCAGCCTCAGTTCCATGATAGTCCAGGTGATCCCTGCCGAATTGGGTTACCGCTGCGGCAGCGAGGGGGATACCACCGATCCGATGTTGATCGATGGCGTGGGAAGAGATCTCCAGCACCATCGGCCCCCCTGCGCCATCGACATGGGTACGCAAGAGTTCTGCGAGTTCATGTGCGGGAGGAGTAGTACAGAGACTCTCCGACAGGGTCCCCGCGATGGATCGATCGACCGTTGTCACCCAGCCTGCCGGCTTCCCGGGTTCATCCAATATCGTGGCAAGCATTCTCACGGTACTGCTTTTGCCATTGGTTCCCGTAATACCAAACACCGGGAGTTCGCGACCGGGATGGCGGTGGGCATGCTGGAGGAGCAATGCCAGTTTTTCCCTGGCGCTCTGCACCTGCCACCAAGTCACATTCCCGGGGACACCCGGAGGAGGTGAGGTTTCAGTGACGACCGCGCCGACGCCCCGCTGCAACATCTGCGGTATCGCCGAAGCCCCATCGAACTCGCTGCCGGGAATCGCCACGAACAGATCTCCCGGAATTTGACGGTCGTCCCAGGTGATGACGGAGAATCGGGTTCCACGGGAACCCACCATCCGGGGAGCTCCGAGAAGTGGCTCAAGGTCCACCGCACCGGATTCAGAAAGAGAAACTCCATCCCCCATTACCACCGATCCGGCTCCCCCTCCTGCCCCTGGCCACTGGTCGATCGCCCCTGTGCACTGGGCAGCTTGCCCCTGCTCCCCGGCGAACTCAGATTACCGGCCTCTGAAGGGGCCGCCAAGTTGTCGATGCCGTAATCCCCGGGATTTCCGACGTGCAGGGAGAACGGGTCAAATCCACGCAAGTTCAATGCGGAAGCGAGGATCTGCGCTCCCAAGGGGGCTGCAGATTTGGAAGCGTAGTACATGTTTTCTTCTGGGGTCGGCTCCTCGACCAACACCATCGTCAGGAAACGGGCATCCTCCACCGGAGCGAAGCCGACAAAACTGGAGTTGTAGCGGTCCTCGGAAAATCCGGCACCATTTGCAGAGACCAGTTTTGTGGTGCCCGTCTTGCCCGCCATCTGCAATTCGCCACTTCGAATCAGTTCTTTCATACGGGGCCCCACGTGATGAATCACATGTCTTCCGGTTCCATCCTTCACGACCCTGGCCAAGACCCTGCGGCTCTCCCGAGCGACGTCGGCAGAGAGGATGATCTCCACAGGTCGGTTTTCAGAATCCATCATGAAAGTGGGCTGCAGCAGGTACCCGCCATTGGCGATGGCCATGTATGCGCGCATCACTTGAACCGGCGTGACCATCATCTCGTATCCGAAGCAGGCGGATTCCCATGTAAACCTGCTCCACTCATCAATATCCTTGAGCAAACCCGATTCCTCACCGGGCAACTCGATTCCGGTTCTGCGACCGAAACCAAACCGCTTCAAGATCGATTCCACATCCCCGGATCTCATATGCTTGACGCCGAGAACCACCATTCCAATGTTGCTGGAGAAGACGACAGCCCCCTCAGGAGTCTTCTCCCTCAACAGACTGCTATCGCGGAATATCCGCTTTCGCCCATCCAGGCGTTGGCTCTTCCCTCTGACATCCAGGGGCAAGTCGAGCGGGATTCCCATCTCGATGGCGCGGGACAAAATCAGAGGCTTGACCACTGAACCCGGTTCCATGGAAACCGTTTGAAGGCGTGAGTTCAGTTCAAAAGCTCTCTTCATTCCTTCGTTGTTGTCATTTTTGAAATCCTGATTGGCAAACTCGGTCAGTTGTCCCCTCTGCAGCCCCGGGTATGTGGTCCATGCATGGATCTCTCCGGTGAAAGGGTCGATGACTGCTGCGGACACACTCTTCGCCGAAGTGCGGTAGTAATTGGCCCGTACCAAATGCTCCAATTCAGCCTGCAGCTGCAAATCGATGGTGGTCTGGACACTTTGCCCCTGCTTTCCGGGAATTCCTTCCCGTGAAGGGCCAAGCCTGCTCCCCTTCGGGGTCGCCCGATATCGACGAACACTCTGAACCTTTTTCAAGTTTTCATCCCAATACTTTTCCATACCCCACAAACCGGCACTGTTCGCCTTATCCATCTCACCGATCAGAAGCGAACCGATTGCGCCATAAGGATGAAACCGCTGCAAACGTTGACCCATCGGAGGAAAGATCTTCAAATCCAATTCTTCCTCTGATTCGATTTCAGAGATGAACTTGGAGATTTGATTGCGGGATTCCACATTGGGAATCGTACCCAATAAGCGGTAGCGGACCCGGGTCGCACTCTCGTCACCCGCATGAAATTGAAGATTACTTCTGATGTCACTGATGAGTTGCTGTTGCATCTCATCTTTGCTGTTGAGAAATATCACTTCTTCCTCGGCAAGCCTGTCAAGAATCTTGGAGACGCTCCACTTCGAAACTGGCAGCGGGGGGAGTGCTGAATCTTTTGCAAGACGGAAGCGACGAGAGAGTTGATCCGGATCGATGGCGATTTGCGGGATGATTTTGTCGACGGCCATCAATCTGTGATGACGGTCATAGATGTTGCCTCTCTGTTCCGGCCCAAGAGTTGTCCGCGTCTGGGCCAACGCCTGCCTCTCAGCCCATATTTTTTTCTCAATGACCTGCATCCAGGCAGCGCGGGCCAATACCAGCACCAGCCCGAACATGATTCCAAAGTAGACGATCGAGCCGAGGCGTGATGCCCATCGGCCTGGTCGAATCGGCTCCTCAGCGAACGGAAAGCGGAATCCTTCGCTCTCCTCCTCTTTCACATTACCGTCAAGCATCGCTTCCAATCTCCATCTCAGTTGGCAGGTTTCTTAAATTGGGTTCTTCGGTCCCCGGAACTCTGCAAGGGGGGCAGATCCCTTGAAGGGCCGAGTGCATCCTGGCGGTTCTGAAATTGGCTCGACAAATTTGACCAGTGATTCAGTGAATTCACATGCAGGCCAGGCCCATTGAGAACCAATTCCAATTCCAAACGTTCTTGCTCGATACTCAGGTGTTGGTTTGCTTCCTCAAGCTTCATCAATTCTTCTGCGTCGATGTAATTTTGATACTTTGCCAGCAGGCATTGGGATCCGATCCAAGACAACCCGAATCCGGCCACGGTGACCCAGAGAAGAATCGTCAACAACTTTCTGTTCACCGATCCCCCCCCGTCATCCTGCGCAAGATGCGCAATCGAGCCGATCGGGAGCGGGGATTTCTACTCACTTCTTCTTCACCAGGTCGTATCGGTTTGGCCGTGATCAGTTCGTGATCTCCTTCACGAGCCAGATCTTTGAACGCCTGCTTGACCTTGCGATCTTCGAGGGAGTGGTAACTGAGGATCGCCATGCGCCCCCCCCGTGACAGCAGGCTGCCAACTCTGTCGAGCAGATGTTGCAGGGAGGTCAGTTCACGATTGATCTCAATGCGAAGCGCCTGAAAGGTACGCGTTGCGGGGTGCAAATGTCGATCCGGACTCTTTGGAGTGTTCGCTTCGATGAGACGAGCCAAGGCTAAGGTGGTATCGACCGGTTGGATCCTGCGCTCCCGGATGATCGCCGCTGCAATCCTGCGGGAATGGCGATCTTCCCCATATTCGTGAATGATGCGGGCCAACTCGGCTTCGTCTACACGGGCGAGATACTCGGCAGCGGTTTCCCCCTCAGATGGATCCATGCGCATGTCGAGGGGACCATCGTGACGAAATGAAAATCCACGCCTCCCATCATCGATCTGCGGAGAAGATACCCCGAGATCTGCCAGCACCAGATTCCATGTTTCGTTTCCCACCTGTTCGCGCAATTGGGGCATGCGTCCAAAGTCTCCCTGGATCAACAGCACCCGCTCCGCTGGCAATCTCAATGCCGACTCCTGGAGGGCGTCCGGATCACGATCCACCCCCACGAGTCGGCCATCGGGTGAGGTCCGACGCAGGATTTCGATAGAGTGACCTGCCCTGCCCAGGGTCAGATCCAGCAGGTGTTCTCCCGGTGACGGCGACATCCCGTGGATGACCTCATCGAGAAGAACCGGAACATGTCCATCCATCCGTGACGACTCGATCAGATGTGATCAAGTGTCGGTGCGGTGAACTTTCCGATTGCCCGGGCTCTGGCTACCCGATGCAAACTTCTGGACAAACGAACATTTTTCAGCCCTTTGTCGCGAGCCCTCTGAAGGCGCTCCCAGAGTTCATCCAAGTCGCGAAGCACCGATTCCGGAGCTTCGTCGAGGTATTGTCCCGTCCGAAGGAAGTCGCGAATCCTGCTCACCACCTGCGACTGCCTCTGGTTCGAGTCCACATGCTGATCCAGCAATGAAATCATCTCTGTCCCCCTGTACTTTCCCCGGCAACCGGTTTCCCCTCCGGTCGCCTTCCCCTAAATCTCTTCGGTGGATCCCCCACCGAAAAATCTGTCCATTCTCCTTGCGTAATCTCCGTGCTCTTCAAGGAACACGTCCAATCTCCTCTGGTATGACTCGCGGTCTTCGTTGCGCTCTCGCCACACCGACGAATCCCAGATCTCGATCCGATCGAAGCAACCGACAAAGACCAGGTCCTTGTCCAATTGTGCCCAGCTGCGCAATCGATCATTCAACAACACCCTGCCTTGACGATCCGGATTCAAGTCTTCTGCGCGCCCGAAGAGGTCGCGTTGAAGTTCGTGCAGTTCTGCAGAACCCCTTTCGTAGCGCCGAACCTCTTCCGAGATCCGTTCCCACTCCGCAGAGGTGTAGACCCAGAGACATGGAGCCGTTCCGGCAGTGGCTACAAATCCCTCACCATCGAATCGAGGTTCGATCCTTGCGCGCAGACGAGACGGGATGATCACTCGTCCCTTGTCGTCGAGGGTCAGTTCAAATTGTCCCTTGAAGTGCGCAGTCACGGATCTCTCCATGTCTCTGGGTAAAAAAACCGATCACTCGGTGGAATCAGAGTCTGACAACTGGGTCCACAACGTGGAACCCCTCCCCCTTTGTTCCCACTTGGCCCCACTTTATGGGCGTCTTTCGCCCCCGCAAGGACCTACAAATCACATATTCTTGCAAACAAAGCACTTACGACCGCTCATCCACAACAGGTTTGGTTTCAGATGAAGGGCACCCCCATATCTTGGGCTTCACGATCCAAAAAAATTCTCACCTGGTCGGGTGGGCCGAAATTATTTCTGAATCTTCAAATATGTGCTCAAAATTATGGATTTGCGAAATTGAAGGGCCGGGAATGCGTGGAAGATCGATCCTGATCAAAGCCCCTGGACGGAAACTAGTGGGACAAAGTGGGGAATCTCCTGCGGCCAGAAATTGGGGATCGGGAGCAAATTCGAAGAAGAATCGGCGAGTCTTCTACTCAAGAGGCCGTTTCGGCACCATCGGTACCGGGATCGACGGTACCGGGATCGACGGTACCGGGATCGACGGTACCGGGATCGACGGTACCGGG
>CAYRAM010000012.1:16533-29351 GCA_964422295.1 uncultured Planctomycetia bacterium
ATCGACCCGCTTAACTGAAGAGTGCTTCCAGTTCGTGGATCGCTTCCTCCAAAGTCCGCTGATCGAGATCGGGAGAGATCAGTTGATAGGAGTCCCCCGAGCTCTTTTCGCGAACTTTCAGTCCCTGATCGCCGTGATCCTCCCAGACCAGGGCACGCTTTCGAACCAGAAAGAGGGCGAGCAGATACGCCAGCCTGGGACGGTCGATCCCTCTTTCGACGGAGAGGCCAGAAGGTGACATCGCTGAATCTGCGTGTGTGACCGCAGAATCCTCCGCAGGAGCTTCCAACGCCGGGACCTCGGATGCCCCGGAATTTGCACCGCCCGAACTCCCCCCGCCCGAATTCCCAGCTGATCCGGTCGATGGTCCCTCTGCATCGGCCGGGGCCAGCGGCGTGGAGATGCGGCTCGGTTCAGCCAATTCGAGGAAGGTGGCCAGCAATGAAGCCACATTGACGACCCTTTTGGGCGGGCCCTCATCCTCGGGGATCACCGTTCGCCAGCGGGCGAAGAAAATTTCCGAATCCATTTGGTCCATCGCCGCATCACAGTAATCCTGGCGCGAAAAGAATGCCGTCAGGGGTCCTGCGGACTCCGGTGCGGCATCGGGGTCTGCCGGTGCCAAAACGGTCCAGAAGGGGGTTCCACGGGGGATTTCTTCCCCCGTGAGAGCGCAATTGCGGCGACTCGAGTCGACGCTCCAGCGGCCGCCGCCGGCGATGCGCTGCTCCTCGTCGCGAAGACGGGCAAAACTCTCTCTCTTGGCTGGGCCGGGTTGAACCGGACCGGCATGATCCGAGCCGGGATGATCCGGGTCGGGTTTATCCGGGCCGGGCGTGTTTGGGCCGGGCGTGTTTGGACCCTGCTCTTCTGCGATCTCTTCCAAGTGAAACCTCCATTCCCAAAGAGTCTCACCCCCGGGTCCCCACATCAAGGAATCGCAGGCCTTGCCCGGAGGGTATGATCCCCCTAAAACGAAGAGAAGCGGGGGGTTTCCCCGGTCACTGAATCCACTCCACCGGAGGTCCCTTGTCAAAGGTCGCCGATCGCTACTGCCATCTTCATGTTCACAGCCATTTTAGTTTGCTGGATGGGGTCAACACCATCCCGAATATGGTCCGCTTGGCGAAGGATCAGGGGATGAAAGCCCTCGCCCTCACCGATCACGGAAACATGTACGGAGCCATCGAGTTTCAACAGACATGCCTTCAGGAAGGCATCAAGCCGATCGTTGGAATGGAAGCTTACATCACCGACGGTAGCCGCCATGACCGCAAACGGGAAGGTGGCAGGCAACCCCACTTCCACTTGGTTTTGTTGGCAAAAAATGAGATCGGCTATCGAAATCTGTGCAAGCTTTCAAGCCTCGCTTACATGGAGGGTTTCTATTACAAACCCCGAATTGACCACGAAATTTTGAAGTCTCACTCAGAAGGTTTGATAGCAACCAGTGCGTGTCTCGCAGGAGAAGTAAACCGGGCACTCCTTCATGGAGAAGCCGAGAAAGCGGAAAGTTGCGCCCGGCGCTACATCGAAATTTTCGAGCCAGGGCATTTCTTCATGGAACTGCAGGACCATGGACTCTCTGAACAGAAGAGGATCATCGATCGTGCACCGGATCTTGCACGCAAACTGGGTGTTCCCATCATCGTGACCAATGACGTGCATTATCTGACCCGTCAACATGCACGCGCACAGGAAGTGCACCTCTGCATCAATACCGGAAAGCAGATCGACGACACCGATCGAATGACCTTTGAATCAAATGAGTTCTATTTCAAATCCGGTTCAGAGATGGAGCAACTCTTCGGTGACTACCCTGAATATCTCACCAATACCGATGAAATCGCTGCCATGGTCGATTTGGACCTGGAGACCGACAAGATGTTCTTGCCTGTTTTCTTTGAGGGGGACCAAGCCCCATCATTCGATGAAAACAGTTCACAGAAGGCTGAGGAAGAAAATCTGGTTCGTTTCCGTCAACTGGTGGAAGACGGCTTCAACAAACTCTATCCCGATCCTCCCGAAGGCTCACGGGAAAGATTGAATTACGAAATCGATGTCATCACACAGATGGGTTTCGTCTCCTACTTTCTGATCACATGGGACTTTTGCAGGTACGCCCGGGAAAACGATATCCCCGTCGGTCCTGGCAGGGGCTCAGCGGTTGGATCCATCGTCTCCTACTGCCTGGGGATCACCAATCTGTGTCCGCTCAAGTACGACCTGATCTTTGAGCGATTTCTCAACAGCGATCGGATTTCCCTGCCGGATATCGACATCGATTTCTGCGTCGACGGACGCGATAAAGTCATCGAATACGTGCAGCAAAAGTACGGCGAAGACAGGGTATGCCAAATCGTGACCTTTGGAACGATGGCTGCGAAAGCAGTGCTCAGGGATGTAGGCAGGGTTCTCAACATCCCTCTCTCAGAGGTCGATCAGTTGGCCAAAAAAGTCCCCGATAGACCCGGCATCAAACTTCAAGAAGCCTTCGACTCAGAGCCGGAACTGGCCAAGGCCACCCGCGATCCCCGTTACCAGGAACTCTTTGAAGTGGCTCAAAAATTGGAAGGCCTCAACCGCCACTGCTCGACTCACGCAGCAGGGGTCGTGATCGCAGACAGACCACTGACGGAATTGATTCCACTCTCTCGAAACGGGGATGACATCGTCACCCAATTCCCCATGGAGATTCTGGAAAAAATCGGTCTGCTGAAGGTGGATTTTCTCGGCTTGCGGTATCTGACGATCCTGGACAGGGCAGTGAGCCTGGTTGAGCAATCCCAGGGACAGAAACTGAATCTGGATCAATTGCCCCTTGATGACGAGGCTACATTCCAATTGTTCTGCCAGGGAGATACTCACGGCATATTCCAGTTGGAGAGTTCGGGAATGCGAGAACTGTTGCGCAATCTGCAACCCGACTGTTTTGGGGATATCATCGCTGTCCTTGCGCTTTATCGACCAGGCCCCCTCGGATCAGGGATGCATAAGCTTTACTGCGACAGGAAACATGGGCGAGAAAAAGTCGAATATCTGCACCCCTCCCTCGAAGAACTGCTCAGTGACACCAATGGAGTGATCCTCTATCAGGAGCAGGTGATGCGAATCGCCAACAAGTTGGCTGGATTCTCCATGAATGACGCAGACAACTTGCGCAAAGCGATGGGCAAGAAAAAAATAGAACTGATGGAGAAGTTCCGTGACCAGTTCATCACAGGTGCTGAAAAGAACTCCCAGGTTCCTCAGAAGACTTCCACAGCCGTCTTCGAACAGATCGAACAATTCGCCAAATACGGTTTCAACAAGTCTCACTCCACGGCATATGCGCTGATCTCTTATCAAACGGCATATCTCAAGGCGAATCATCCGGAAGCATTCATGGCCGCTGTCATGTCCTGCTATATCTCCACAGTAGATACGATGGTCACCTATCTTGATGAATGTAAACATATGGGGATCGAGGTCATCCCACCAAATGTCAACTTCTCAAAAAGTAACTTCTCACTCAGTGGTGATCAAATCGTGTACGGTCTCGTTGCTCTGAAGGGTGTGGGAGAAAAGGTCATCGATCAGATTATCAAAGAGCGCGACAAGAATGGTCCCTTCTCATCACTGTACGATCTGACAACGCGGGTAAAACCTGAGCTGATCAACAAAACTGTCCTTGAGCAACTCGTCAATGGAGGAGCATTTGATGCACTCGGGCAATCGAGATCGACGATGGTTGCTGCCATCGGCGACGCCCTGGAAGAAGGAAAAAGAGTTCACGCTGAGAAACAGGCAGGTCAGCTCTCCCTGTTTGGAAGTGGAAGTGAACCGAAGGCGGAAGAGAACTGGCCCCAAGTTCCGGAATGGTCTGAAGGCGAAATTTTGACCCGTGAAAAATCTGCTCTCGGTTTTTACCTCAGTGGGCACCCTCTGGAGCGAAGGGAAACCGAGCTTTCACCCCTGCGCACACATCTGATCTCCGAACTTGAGTCACAACACGATGGAAAACCGGTGACCTTGGCAACGATGGTATCCAAAGTCAGGAAGACACAAACCAGAAAGGGTGATCCGATGGCCATCGTCACCCTGGAAGATCGAAGTGGCTCCATCGAGGCTGTATTTTTCCCAAAAACTTATCTGGCTAACAGTGCAGATCTCGTTGTCGATGAAATTCTCATCGTTCAGGGAGTCGCAGAGATTGCAACAGGGGATGAAGGTGTACGCAGTGAAAACCAAATCAAGGTGAATCGTGCCTTTACCATCACCTCTGCTGCTTCAGAGTTGGCCCAACAGATCGGTATCTCATTCCCCTCGGATGTGTCTGAAAAAATGCTCTATCAGACCCGGGAGATTATGGACCGTTTCCCCGGCAAGATCCCGGTGACCCTTATCTTTGATCGATTGGATGATCACTCATGGCGCATTCCTTGTGGTGATCTCAAGGGAGTCTCCGGAAATGGATCATTCCTGGAAGAGATTCGCAATCTTTTGGGAGACCACTCCATTCGACTCGATCTCGCCCGCCCCAAGGAGCGTGCATGAGGAAGTTCCTCAACCTGGATCTCGATTTTTTTCTCCGCAGAAGACGGGAGATCGAGGGTGAAGCGGTTCAACTGGCCGAGGAATCCCATCACAGTGATGCCGATCATACTGTCCAGGTTCTTCCGGTCACCAAATACCTGAAAAGCGAAGACACTCGTGTGCTCCTCGATCAGGATCAGGCTCCTTTGGGAGAAAACCGGGCCCAGGAGCTGGAGGAAAAAACCGATCCGGGTCAGGACCCTGGTGGCTGGCATTTCATTGGCAAGTTGCAAAGAAACAAGATCCCCATCGTCGCCCCCCGTGTGGACCTGATCCACAGTCTCGACTCGCAGCGCCTGGCGGAATCTCTCGACCGCTGGACCGAAGATCATCTGAACAGAAAATTGGGAGTGCTCGTCCAGATCAATGTCGCCGGGGAAAAACAGAAATCAGGACTCGATCCGATCGAAGCAACGGAGGTGATTCCTGAATGGATCGACCGGTTCCGCCAACTTCAATTCCGAGGTCTGATGACGATGGCACCTCAAATTCCCGCACAGGAGTGCCGACCAATCTTTCGCTCCCTCCACGCAATCAGGGATGGTATTCGTCAACAAATCCCCGATGCAGCAGCCGCGAATTTTTATCACCTCTCGATGGGGATGTCAGACGACTGGCAAGTTGCAGCCAGTGAAGGATCAACTCTTCTGCGAATCGGCAGATCGCTTTATCCTTCGGAGGAAACCAACTGATGCCAAAGATTCTTGCCGAAAAAGGACCGGATCGCGGGCGATCGTGGTCAGTGCGCTCCGACGGAACTCTTCTCGTCGGCAGGGATGCATCCGCCCAGATCAGCCTTCGGGATGAAGAAATCAGTCGCAGGCATTGCCAAATTGAGTATCGGGATTCCTCTTGGTGGATACGGGATTTGGAGAGCACCAATGGAATCCACATCAATGGTGAATTAGTCACCGACAGGGCCAAGCTCAAACACAATGATCATATCGATTTGGGGATCACCCGACTGACCTTTTTGCAAGAGGAAGATCCCCTGATTGGAGAGACGATCGGTGGTTGCCAGGTCATCGCCAGAATCGGTCGCGGCGGAATGGGGACGGTTTACCAAGCACGCCAAATTTCTCTCGATCGTCCTGTCGCACTAAAAGTCCTCTCAGAAAAATACACCCGTGACCAAGCGTTTATCGACATGTTTATCAGAGAAGCCAGGGCAGCAGGACTATTGAGCCATCCGCACATCGTCCAGGTCTATGACGTCGGGCGTGAAGGAGAAGTCCATTACTTCACCATGGAGTTGATGGATGGAGGCAGCGCAGAAAAACGGATCGACGAAAATGGATCCCTTCCTCTTCATGAGTCCCTGGATATCGCTCGTCAAGCAGCACTGGGTCTTGATTACGCAGAAACGCAGGGGATCGTCCACCGAGACATCAAACCAGGAAATTTGATGATGACCCGGGGAGGCATCGTCAAGATCGGCGACCTGGGGATTGCAAGGAAAGCAGATTCCTCCGGGGTCGTCTCACAAAAAGAGGGGGTCAGTGGTTCCCCCCATTACATTGCTCCGGAACAAGCCCGCGGTGAAGCCATCGATCAGAGGGCTGATATTTATTCTCTGGGAGCAACCCTCTTTCACTGCCTGACAGGGAAAACTCCCTACAAAGGCAAAGGTGCACGTGAAGTCATCCTCAAACACATGCAAGCGACTGAAGCTCCCGATCCTTGGGAGTTCAGCTCAAAAAGCCATATTCCCGCAGACGTTCGTGCTCTCTTGCAAAGGATGATGTCTCCCGAGAAGGAACGGAGACAAGAAAACGCCGAGCGATTGACACAGGATTTGGACCACTTGCTGGACCGATACCCCGCCAAGAGAGTTTCAAGAAGTCCTGTTTCACTTCTCGCAGTGACGATCATCGCAGCACTCTTGGGCGGATTCTTCTACCTGCAGAATGAGCGTGGCATTACTCCTGAGGAGGTCTCCCCCCTCGAGCTGATTCAATCCAGAATCGCCGAGGTGTCCCCTTCTCTCGACCAGATCGAATCACGCATCTCTAGTGATGCAGATTTGGCGGTCATCTCTGAAGAACTGGAGAATATCGAACAAGCCATCGAAGATTTGGAATCGAGGCAAGTGGATGATGCCCGATCGATCATCTCGGACCTGCGATTGCAATATCAGGGAAGTCTACGAACGCTCCACGTGGAAGAAAATCGTCGGGCCGAATTGCGACTGGAATCTGACGCCCGTGAGAGACTCGCAGATCTACTGATGGATTCGGAAATCAGCAAGAGCGCAAAGGATCGTTTGCCAACTTTGGAGGCACTGGTCAGCAATTACCCGAATACCCGTGCTGGCGAACGTGCCCAGGAAATCCTGACCAATTTAAGAGCGGAGATTGCCCAACAAGATCTGCGCGATCAAGCCGCTGAACGGGATTGGAATTGGGTTCGTTCACGTGCGGAGGGCTGGATGCTCTCAGACCAACCTGGCAGAGCACGCAAGGAAGTGCTTTCTCTCTCTGAAGAGCATCAGAACACAGCAGCATGGGATGAACGGGAAGACATGCTTCTCAGGATTGATCAACATGCTGTCAACATGTGGCGACAAGCCAGGACCGAAATTCGCAGTTTTCTCGAGTTGGGTCGAAAAGCCCAAGCCAATGATCTTCTCAATCAATTGATTTCCAGAGCGTCGATGCCGGCAACAAAATCGTTTGAGGAGGGATTGCGTAAAGAGATCGATGAGAAGGAAGATTCCACCGGACTTCCCGAGTTCTCCTCCATCGCTCCTGTCTTGGCTTCCGGGTGGAATACTTGGAGTGAGAAATTCAGTGGCTTGGAAGCTTCTCGTGTCGTCCGTGCCGCCCTCTTGGAGAGCAGATTTTCTGCAGATGATCTCCATACTGCAAATTTGCATATTGAGATGCTCAATCGCTTTGACCGGGCACTTTCCCAATTACCAGACACCCCCCTGAAGTTCCGCTCGGGCCGAAAAATAACCACATCCGCCCGGCAAGTCTCTGCACCCTTTGCCACCCTCAGGGGAGACCGTGTGATATTCAGGGATACAGCGGAAGGGATTCGTCGTTACCTCCTGTGGAGCGAAATCAGTCCCTCTTCACGACTGGATCTGTGGCAAGAAGCAGTTCCGGCGGGTGAATGGGCAGCCCTCCTCGCCTTGCTGCTGGAATGGAACCACAGATACGCAGAAGCAGAGGAAATCTGGAAAAGGGAGAGGGAATCCTCACTGAGACCGCTGTTGAAGGATTTGAAGCGGTCAGATGGGGATCAGCGATGAATACGGGGGAACTCCCCTTGCTCAATGAGACGGATGAAGGGGTTGAAGTCGCCATTAGGGCGATCCCGGGATCCTCGGTCACAAAAATCACCGGGATCAGACAGGGTGCTGTGGTCATCAAGGTGACCACCCCACCGGAAAAGGGGAAAGCAAATCTCACCATCTCCAAGGTGCTTTCAGTTACCCTTGGGATCCCCAAGAGCAGGATCCTCTTGATCCGGGGAGAGCGCAACAGAGACAAGATCTTCCTGCTCTCTGCTGTGACGCCGGAAGAGGCGCGTGAAGCGCTCACACGATTTTGAAGGAAAGGCTACAGCTTCGATGGGTACGATTCATGAAGATGGACTCAGGCAACGCCGACGGATCGAACAAGCCGCCGAGGCCATCGCCCAGGCAAATCCCGGCGCGACTCCTGACACCGTCATCATTCTCGGCACCGGATTGGGTGGATTGGTCGAAGAGATCTCCGACAATTCCAGCATCGATTACTCTGCCATCCCTGACTTCCCGCAATCGACGGCACCCGGGCATTCCGGAAAGTTGCACTTTGGCGAGATCGGTAGTCACAGAGTTCTCTGCTTTCAGGGAAGATTTCACCTTTACGAAGGTTACTCGATGGAAGATGTCATCATGCCGATGCGGGTTGCCGCTCGGCTCGGGGTCACTTCCGCCGTCATTTCCAATTGTTGTGGAGGATTATCCCCCGAGTTGGAAAAAGGAGATCTGCTGATTCTCGATGATCACATCCACCTTCTCGGCTCAAATCCCCTCACTGGACTGAACCACGACGATTGGGGTCCCCGCTTCCCCGACATGAGCGAGCCGTATTGCACGGAGTCGGTGCAAAAACTGCTCGATTTGGCAAAAGAAAATCAAATCAGGGCATCCAAAGGGGTCTATGTGGCCGTTCCCGGTCCCAATCTCGAAACACGAGCAGAATATCGGATGCTGAGGGGTCTGGGGGCAGATGTGGTCGGAATGTCGACCGTTCCAGAAGCCATCATCTGTGCCCATGAGGGGATCCGGGCCTCGGCAATTTCCGTGGTCACTGATCTCTGTGACCCAGATGACTTGAAGAAAGTTTCCGTAGAAGAGATCTTGGAGGTCGCAGCAGGGGCTGAACCCCACCTGACGAGACTGGTTGTCCAGTTTCTGCAATGAGGAGTTCGAGTTACCGCAGCCCGGAAAGGGGCCCATAGGATGAATCAGCTCAGCGAATACATGTCTGAAGATGCTGACAAAAATGACGACAGAAATGGTTCAGGAGTACGTAGTTTCCTGAAAGACCTGATGGAGAAACAGAGAACCCTGTTCATCTCTGAAGAGGTATCACCAAAATTGACTAGCAAGATTGTGCCTTCTCTCTTGTGGCTCGATTCTTTGAGTGATGATCCTATCCGGTTGTTCATCAATACACCTGGAGGTTCCGCAGATGACGGTTTTGCCATCCACGATGCGATCCGTTTCATCCGCAGTCCGGTGAATTGCATCACCAATGGTCTGAATGCCTCAGCGGGAACCGTGATCCTGTTGGCCTCACCGGTAGAGCGCAGGTTTTCATTGCCTAACTCACGCATCATGATCCATCAGCCCTCCAGTGGAATCCGTGGCAAAGCTTCCGAAATCGAGATCACTGCCGATGAGATTCTCAAGTTGCGTCGCCGCTGCAATGAACTGATCGCTGGCGAGACGGGCAAGAGTGTTGAAGAGGTAGAAAAAGACACCAATAAGGACTATTGGATGTCACCGGAGGAAGCCCGTGAATACGGATTGATCGGTGAAATCCTGACCAGTCTGAATGAGCTTTAAAACTGACATGTCGACTTCTGAAGATCTGGCCCAGAACCCGACGGAGACTGACAAAGTCTCCGTCGGGTTCTTGCTTTCCGGAGGCGGCAGAACCCTGGAAAATCTTCTCTCCAGTATCGAAGAACAACAGATCCCTGCCCGCATCGATCTGGTGATCGCCAGCAAAGACCGCATCGGCGGAATCAACAAAGCCAAAAGCGCCGGAATCCTCACCCAAGTACACCCCTGCCGAGATCCGCAGGATTCGGAGGCGATCTTCAAGTCTCTGGAAACGGCAGGCTGTGAACTTGCCATTCTGGGTGGCTGGCTGCGGAAGTTGGCGATTCCGGCAGCTTGGGAAAATCGGGTCATCAATATCCACCCCTCATTACTCCCGCGCCATGGGGGCAAGGGCTGCTACGGAGAGAAGGTCCATCGCAAAGTGCTGGAGTCTGGAGATGAACGCTCAGGCTGCACGGTCCATTTTGTCGACAACCACTACGATCGCGGTCCCATCATCTTGCAAGAGGAGGTCCCGGTTCTTCCGGGGGACGACGCAGATACCCTTGCAGCTCGCGTCTTTGAAGCAGAAAAAGTAGCGCTGCCAAAAGCAGTTGCAGAATTGGTCAGAGGAGACCTTTAGTTGATTGCGCCCCTCAGTGTGATCATCAGTGTGATCATCAGTGTGATCATCAGTGTGATCATCGATGGGATCAATCGAGGCACAGTTTACGGAATTTACGTTTACCGACCCTGAGGATCATGCCATCCGAAACTTCCACCTTGGCATCCGGGTCCTCGATCTTGACGTCATCCAGTCTCACACCGCCTGCCTGAACGTTGCGACGCGCCTCGTTATTGCTCGGAGTCAGCCCCGCTTCGACGACCAATTTGACGATCCAGACCTTGTCCTCTTCCAAAAGCTCAGAAGGGATATGAAATTCCTCAATCTCATCGGGAATCCCACCCTTTGAGAATACCTGGATGAAGTGTTGCTCTGCAGCATCCGCTGCTGCCTCGTCGTGGTAGAGACGAACCAATGTGCGGGCAAGGAACCCTTTGCACTCCCTAGGATTTGCAGCCAATTGCTCTTCGATCTGGGAGAGAGTGAGATCGGTCGCCATCGTGTAGTAATCCCTCATCACTTCATCCGGGATCGACATCGTCTTGCCGAACATCTCTTCCGGAGCGTCGGAAATGCCGATGGAATTGCCATAGGATTTCGACATCTTGCGACTGCCGTCCGTCCCAACCAAGAGGGGCAGAGTCATACACACCTGCGCATCCAGGCCTTCCTGGCGCATCAAGTCCCGCCCCAGCAACAGGTTAAACGTCTGGTCCGTCCCCCCCAATTCCACATCCGCTTTCACCTGAACAGAATCCCATGCCTGCATCAAAGGGTAGATGAACTCGTGAAGATTGATGGGAAGACCGGATCCGAATCTTTTCTGAAAGTCGTCCCGTTCCAACTGTCGAGCAACGGTCGTTCTGCCACAGAGGGCGATCACATCCAGAAAAGACATCTCACGAAACCAGTCGCCATTCCAGCTCAGTTCGGTTCGATCCTTGTCGAGGATCTTCCAAGCCTGCTGCAAGTAGGTCTCCGCGTTTTCCCGAACCTGGTCATGGGTCAGTGTTGGTCGTGTCTTGTCTCGACCGGAGGGATCTCCAACACAGGCTGTGTAATCACCGATGATGAGAATCGCCAAATGACCTGCATCTTGGAATTGCCGCAATTTTCTCAAAGGAACCGCGTGGCCGACATGCAACTGGGGATTGGTGGGATCCACCCCCAGTTTCACCCTCAGGGGTCGATTCTCAGCATTGGCACTCTGCCACTTCTTCTGCAGTTCTTCTTCCGTATCGATCGTGACCGCACCGCGAATCACCTCGGCAAAGGAATCATCCGCTGTCAAGCCCATGCTAACTCCCCTCCTTACCATCCCGCCGAACCTCGCGGGACAGCCCCCATATCTTCCATGCACGAGCCGATCTCTCCATGACCAAGCCCGTGACCTCTTCCAAAATTCCCACGAAGAGGCGATCAAGTGTGCCTTCATGGGTTCCAAGAAGCGAGACCATCTCTTCAATCAATGGATCTGTCAAATCGGGGCGTGCTTTTGTTTCCCTTCTTCGCTCCAACCATCGATGACGAGCGAGGACCATTTGTGCGACATCTCCACTGACTGCCGCCAACCTCAGTGAATCCCGGGGGGGCAGAGAACTCTGTGCAACTTCGGGTGCAGTAAACCTGCCCCTCTCTTCGATCCATGGCAATCCGCGGGTCACATCTCCCTCCGGAGTGGAAATCGTCAGGGGTCTCGTGGTTCCGGTGACGACCCAATCCTGCAGGACAGGTCGTGATCGAGCCACAGGAATCGGCAATCGGACCGGGAATCCACGGCTCTCGCCAGGGTCAACCCGAAAACCCCCGTCAAGCCGCACCACTCTGGTGTCCGATATGATGCGCTCAGTTCCATCGAGATAGACGTCTTTGATGCTCCAAACCACTTGGCCCAGGATTCCTGCGTCGGTCCCTTCGCCGCCAAATTGAATCGGCTGATCGGACAGATTTTCCAGCAAGATGATGCCGGTCAGGAACGCACGTGGAAAATCGGGCCCCCGATTTGAATCCGAATCAGCATTTGGCGCATCGTCATTGAGAGCGGGGTCTTCCGAATCTCCACCCAGTTCATCGTCGATGGAGAATCTGACGGCAACAGTACTGTTGCTGAGGTATCGGCCATGGGCCCTGCGACGCAGGGCATTGACTTGTTCGAACTGGCGAAAATTTTCCGGTGCCAATAGCAGGATCGCCTCTGACATCTTCCAGGCCTTTTCAAACTGTCCTTGCTTGTAGGCCTCCACCGCTTCACGGAATCGACCCTGAAGAAATTTCAGGACTGCCTGATCATCCGCAGTTGGATTCTGATCCATCAGATGGGCGCCAGTGGGACCTGCGATGGCGGGTAATTCGAGACTACTGCTCGCACCCAAGAGAAGTGCAGAAACGATCACGAGGAGAGCCGGGAATCCCCGACTCTCCTCGCATCGTTCATCGATTCTGCCCAAGGGAACAGAATTACTCCTTGTTCTCGGATTCTTCTGCATCACCCGTATCCTCTTCCGCCGTTTCTTCGGCAGGCTCCTCATCGGAGGCTTCGGCAAGCTCACTTTCGGAGGCCTCTGCTGGCTCCTC
>CAYRAM010000012.1:29451-87090 GCA_964422295.1 uncultured Planctomycetia bacterium
GCTCCTCATCGGAGGCTTCGGCAAGCTCACTTTCGGAGGCCTCTGCTGGCTCCTCATCGGAAGCTTCGACAGGCTCACTTTCGGAGGCTTCTGCTGGCTCCTCTTCGGAAGCTTCGGCACTCTCCGCTGGTTCGGACTCGGCTTCAGCAACCGGGGACTCCTCCGGATGATCCTCGATGTCGGGGACCTCGTCAGGAATATTCTCCGGCACCGTTCCCACAGCAGTCGGGGATTCACCTTCAGCAGCCTCGGCGTAGAGAGCAGCAAGTTGCTCTTTCTCTTCCTCGGTCACCTCTTTCAGGCTCAAACCGATCTTTCGATTCTCATCGTCGACGCGAATCACTTTGACATCGACAACTTGACCGATCGATACAACCTGCTCGGGACTATCAATCTTGTCCTCGGAAAGTTCGGAGATGTGCAACAGCCCTTCGAGGTCTTCCTCCATCTGCACAAATGCGCCGAAATTGGTGGTCTTGGTGACAGTTCCTCTCACCACCGTTCCGATGGCGTAAGTATCGGGAATATCACGAACCCAGGGGTCCTCCTCCATCTGCTTGAGACCGAGGGCAATCCGCTTGCGATCCTGGTCGATCTCAAGAACCACGGCATGAACCTCTTGACCCTTCTCCAACTTCTCGGAGGGGTGGATGATCTTGCGGGTCCAGGACATGTCACTGACATGGAGCAGACCATCGATGCCGTCCTCCAACTCGACGAATGCGCCGTAATTGGTGAGGTTGCGAACCTTTCCGCTGATGTAGTGACCCACAGGGTATTTTTGGGCAACGATTTCCCAGGGATTCACTTCCACCTGCTTCATGCCCAAACTGATCTCCTGCTTGTCCTTCTTGATTTCAAGGACGACCACATCAACTTCCTGATTCTCTTCGACGACTTCACGAGGATTCGAAATTCTTCGTGTCCACGACATCTCTGACACGTGGACCAGACCCTCGATCCCCTCCTCCAACTCGATGAACGCCCCGTACGAAAGGACATTGACCACCTTGCCGGTGATTTTCGCCCCAATCGGGAAACGCGCCTCGATGTCGTCCCACGGGCTCGGCTGCGTTTGTTTCAGGCCCAGTGAAATGCGCTCGCGATCCTTGTCGATCTTGAGCACCTTGACATCGATCTCCTGCTCCACAGTGAGAATCTCATTGGGGTGATTGATCCTTCCCCAAGACATATCCGTGATGTGCAGAAGGCCGTCGATGCCACCGAGATCGACGAATGCTCCGAAGTCGGTGATATTCTTGACGATGCCTTTGCGAACCTGATCCAGTTCTATTTCGGTCATCAGATTGGACTTCAGTTCATCACGGCGCTCCTCAAGAAGTTTGCGCCGGCTGACGACGATATTCATTCTCGGCTCGTCGATCTTGATGATCTTGCACTCCAGGTCTTTGCCGACGAATTCTGAGACATCCCCCACCCTGCGGATGGCGATCTGTGAAGCCGGGAGGAATACCGGGACACCGATATCGATCAGCAAGCCACCCTTAATCTTCCGGAGAACACGGCCATTGACCACATCTCCCTCATTATGGGTTTCTACAACCTGTTCCCAACCCTTGATTCGATCCGCCTTGCGCTTGGACAGCATGATGCGTCCATCTTCTTCATCGACTTCCTCGATGAGCACATCGACGATATCACCCACGCTGATTTCAGCGCCTTCAAAGTGACTTCTGGGAACTTCACCCTCAGCTTTGTAGCCCACATCGACGATGACCCAGTCTTCGCTGATACTGACTACTTTGCCCTGGATAATTTTTTCTTCTTCAAAATCGATCACCGAATCGCGAAGAATCTCATCCACCCTGTCGATGGATTCGCCTTCCAGGTAATCGTTGACTTTTTCATCCAGGGATTCACCCCGGAGATCAAACTGCTTGAGCAGTTCTGGTTTGGCCATGGAAAAAGGCCCCTTCAGTGGGTCACGGACCGTCACCGAGCAGATCCGACCTCCGGATCCCAAAACTGCGGCAAACAGATCCTGGTTTGCTGGAATCGGGGGGCCGGCGACCATCGCAGGCTCTCCACGGATCATCCAGAATTAGGTACTTCTAGAGCAGGACTCAATCGGCGGGTGTGGCTTCCCCTTCGGGAATCAATTCCACCATGGACCTGCGCAGGAGTTCCAACCCGTTATCTTCCTCCGAGAAGGCCTCTTTGTCGATGCATTCTCCAAAGGAGATCCGGGTGTGATAAGGACGGGGGAACCACTTTCCGCGCCCCATCGCCCTGGAACTGCCGGAAATGTAAGCGGGAACCACGGGAACCTGTGCCATCCGGGCCAATCGAACAATTCCACCCTTGAATCGACGCAATTGGCCGTCGGAACTGCGGGTCCCTTCCGGAAAGACCAGAGCCGCCCCCCCAGCCTCCAAGTGGGTCATCACCGAACGAAAACCGGCGATCCCCACTCCTTCTCTTTCCAGAGGCAAGGCATTCAAATTGCGCAGAAACCAGCCTACAGGAGCAGGTTTGAAGAGGGAACTTCGAGCCATGAATGCAAGGGGCCGTTGCATCGAAATTCCTGCAAGGATCGGATCGAGATTGCTGGAGTGATTCACCGCCAGCAAGAAGGGGCCAGAGTGAGGCAGATGGTCGTGACCCTCGACACGATGGCGAAACATGATCTTGCAAATCAACCATGCAATGCCGCGGATCACTCGATAGAAGAGTCTGTTCCCGGGTTCCAATCTGCGGGAATCCTTTCCATGATCATGCTCACGACTTCATCGACACTCATCTCTGTGGAATCCACCAAGCAGGATCCTTCAGCGGGGCGCATCGGAGAGACATCCCTTTCCCTGTCGCGAGCATCTCTTTGCTCCACCTGCGCAAGCACATCTTCAAAAGCGAGATCTTCTGCAAACCTCTCTCGCAATTCTGCTTGTCGGCGAACTGCCCTTTGGTGGGAACTGGCCGTCAGAAAAACTTTGACCGGTGCGTCGGGAAAGACGACCGTGCCCATATCGCGGCCCTCGGCGACGACCGGCAGATCCTTGGGAATACTCCTCTGCAAGGGCAACACACTGCGGCGCAACTCAGCATTCCCCGAAATGTAGTGAATCTTTTTGGTCACACGCGTCGAATCGAGAACATCTCCAGGATCAATTTGACCGACGAGAACTTTGAAATCTGCTCCGGGTGCCGTAATCGAAAGAGTGTGTTCAACCGGCAAGCGGGCGACCGCTTCCGCATCGGTAAAATCGACTGCATTTTCGAGACCGAGCCAAGTCAGGGTTCGATAGATGCGGCCGCTGGAGAACATGCGACCACCCAACTTACGAGCCAGTAAACGGGCGACTGTGCTCTTGCCACACCCCGCAGGTCCATCCAGTGTCACGATCCTGCTCAAGTGGGGACCTCCGGTTCAAAGGGGCTGTCGAATTGATCACTTCCCCGATTCAAACTACGGAATGGCCCGGGTTGCGGCAAGGGGAAGGAGAAGAGGAGCCCAAAGTAGGGGTTTATGCAGAGGTCCAACCATCCGAAAAACTCCACACCAGTCCCGCCAGACCCATCGACACCAATGGAACCACCGACCACGCACCCGCATCGACCGCCCCCACCAACAACATGAGAAGCACCGGGGCCAGCGAGATCTCCCATACGGTGTATCGACGCCCCCCCCTGGACGATCTCTCCTTGGGAGTCCTCTCAAAGGTAGTGACGTGTCCCAAAAGACCCGAACAGCAGGATACTGCGGCAAACATTGCGAAGCCTGTCCCGAGGATCATCACCAGAAATGACTCCCACAAGCGAGTCAACTTTCCACCCCCTGTTGAGGAATAGAAAGCGATGACACTCAAGGTTGCAAAAAAGAGGAAGATCCCCTCAAACGGGGGGGTACCGAGCCAGCGAAACACCCATGGATCCGGTCCCAGGGCCTCAGGGTAGATTCTGCGCAAGGAAGCCCACACCGTCAGCAAAACCACGACGAGACTGGCGAGAGGCGCAATAAATCTGCTTGAGAGGTCGAATTTCTGCATCAGAGTTCCCTCAGACGGTCGCGACAGTTGGCGCAAACAGAGTTGCATGCCTCCTGCCAACCACCGTCTTTGTTGGGTTCTGAAAGCGGAGAAATTATCAGGCAGTATTCCATCGCAGACGATGTCATCGCGATAGACCGCCCTCCAGCCTCGTCGCCAGGCCCTCAGAGATAGATCGGTGTCCTCGACGACCGTCTCCCCACTCCATCCCCCTGCATCCTCGATCGCCTTCCTCCTCCAAATCCCGGCGGTACCGTTAAAGTTAAAGAAGCGGCCTGCGGCAAAGCGGGCCCGGTGTTCGATGCGAAAGTGCCCATCGAGCAAGCGCGCTTGGGCCCTGGTCAGACGATTTTGATTCCTGTTGGTGTATCCCCAGCGGCATTGAACCCAGCCGATCCGAGAATCGGAAAATTGGGGCAGCGTGCGCAGCAGGAAATCAGCCGGGATCTGAAAATCGACATCGAAGACCGCCACAAATTCCGCCGCAGAATCTGCCAAACCATCGGCCAATGCTCCCGCCTTGAATCCGCGGCGTCGCTGCCGACAGAGATGCCGGATCGGGACTCCCGTCGCTGCCACCTGTTCCACGGCAATGCCGTTCGCAACGGAACTGCCGTCATCGGAGTCATCCAGAATCTGCACTTCCAAAGACGAGAGGGGATAATCGATTCGATGAAGCAGGGGTAAGTGAGCTGCGAGAGCAGCAGCATCATTGTAAACAGGGATCTGAATCAGGATCTGCGGGAGCGAGTCATTGTGCGTCAACGGCTTCGGAATGACGGGATTCGCGCTGGTACGGCTCTCGACCAGCAAGATGAATCGATGAACACCGGCCAAAATCAGCAACAGGGTGAGAAGAACCTGAAACAGTTCCGCCCACATTTCAAATCCCTGCCAGGATTTCGAGGCGGGGCTCTCCCGAACCTCCGTATCCTCTCAGATCGAGCCACCTTTCAGTGAAACCCAATTGGCGGGCAACCGCATCCAATCGCTGGCGCCAGGCTCCCACCTGCCGATCCTTCAGCTCCCCGCGATCAATTTCGACCACTAATCGATTCGCTTCGCAACGGGCTCTGTATACCGAAAATCCTTCGCCGGAGAGCACCGACTCAAGAACTTCAATCCTTCGAAGCAACTCCGCATCGACGCGGGTTCCCACCGGGATCCGGCTTGCCAGACATGGTCGTGCCGGACGGTCATGGCTCTGCAGATTGCGGCTACGAGCCAGTGTGCGAATCAGTTCCTTGTCAAAACCGAATTCGCGCAATGGGCTTTGCACTCCCCGCTCTGCAGCCGCACTGGCCCCCGGGCGATCGTCCAGACGATCGGAAGCTTGGGTGCCATCGACAACGGTGAAGCCATCGAGGGCAGGATGCCCCAGGATGACGTCGTACAATTCCGATTTGCAGTGGTAGCAGCGATCTCCGGAATTTTTGCGATAGGCCTCTCGGGACAACTCGTGGGTTTCCAATTCCAGATGGCGAATCCCCACTTGGTCCGTCAATTGGCGCGCTGAGAGCAACTCCTGGTGGGAAAGACTGGGAGATATTCCTGTGACAGAGATCGCATCCGCACCCAAGGCATCAAAAGCGAGGGAAGCGAGGAGAGCAGAATCAACTCCGCCAGAGAGGGCAACGGCAACAGGTGCGTTTTCGCGGAGCCATCGATTCAGTAACTCCACCTTTTCCAGCGGAGTCCGGACAAGTCCGGCGGACGGGTCGACTGACTCGTCCGCCGGCTGACCGGAGTGACTAGATGTCGTAGTAAAGTGCGAACTCATAGGGGTGTGGACGCAAGCGCAGTTGATCCACTTCCATCTCCCGCTTGTAGGAGATCCATGAAGCCACTGCGTCTGCAGTGAAGACATCCCCGGCAAGAAGGAACTCGTGGTCCTTCTCCAGGCAGTCGAGCGCTTCATCAAGAGAACCCGGTGTACTCGGCACTTCAGAAAGCTGCTCAGCGGGCAGATCGTAGAGATCCTTGTCGAAGGGCAAGCCTGGATCGATCTTGTTCTTGATGCCGTCAAGCGCAGCCATTAGCAGAGCAGAAAATGCCAGATACGGATTACAGGACGGATCGGGGCAGCGGAACTCGAATCGTCGAGCATTCGGATTGGATGCCCCCACCGGGATTCTGACCGCTGCAGATCGGTTGCGCGAGGAGTATGCCAGACGCGTCGGAGCCTCAAAACCAGGCACCAAACGCTTGTACGAATTGGTCGTCGGGTTGGTCAACGCAACCAGAGCGGGCGCATGCTGCAAGATCCCACCGATGGCATGAAGAGACATCTCACTCATCCCGGCGTATCCGTCTCCTGCAAACTGGTTTGCTCCATTCTTCCAGATCGACAGGTGTATGTGCATGCCGCTGCCGTTGTCATTCCACACCGGCTTCGGCATGAAAGTCACTGTTTTGCCATTCTGGTGAGCGGTGTTCTTGACGATGTACTTGTACGCCATCAACTGGTCAGCTGCATTGAGCAGGGAACTGAATTTGATGTCGATTTCTGCCTGACCGGCGGTCGCAACCTCATGGTGTTGGCATTCGATGTCGAGACCGCAGTTGAGCAGGTTTTTCATCATCTCATTACGCAGGTCATGATGCTTGTCGGTCGGAGGAACAGGGAAGTAGCCCTCTTTGTAACGGGGCTTGTATCCCAGGTTTGGACCTTCATCGCGACCAGTGTTCCAACGCCCCTCAACACTGTCGAGGAAATAGAAACCGCTATGCTCATTCTGGTCGAAGCGAATGTCGTCAAAGATGAAAAACTCTGCTTCAGGGCCAAAGAATGCCTGATCTCCGATACCCGAGTTTTGCAGATACGCTTCTGCCTTGCGGGCGATGTTTCGCGGATCACGGGAATAATTCTCGTGAGTGATCGGATCCTTGATGTCGCAAACGAGAACCAGCGTTTTCATCTTCGGAAAGGGATCGATCCATGCCGTCGTTGGATCGGGCACCACGAGCATGTCACTCTCTTCGATGCTTTTCCAGCCACGCATGCTCGATCCGTCAAATCCCAGACCGTCCGTGAAAGTTCCCTCGTCCAACCCGGAGGCAGGAATTGTAAAATGTTGCCAGAGCCCGGGGAAATCCATGAAGCGGAAGTCGACCGCCTCTATTCCCTGATTTCTGACAAGTTCCAGGATTTCGTTGACTGTCAAAGCCACTCCCTTCGCCTCGGCCCCCCTAGAGCCTTTATTCACAACCTTGAATCACATGATTCGATTTCCCATACGCCCTAGCCCGATATCCGTGCCAGGAAAATACTCTTCTACTATTAAGTGCCAATCTCCCACGGAACCACCGATTCTGCAGGAAGCGCCCCATCAAAATTTCCTCCCGACTAAATCGCCTCCGGGCCCGATTCACCCGTCCGGATCCGGCGCGCATCCTTGAGCGCACCCACATGGACGTCAATCTCTCCACCGCCAGATGCAATGTCATCGAGAACAGCGAGGGTTGGCTGCAGAAATCCCTCATTGACCGCAACTTCCACCCTCATGGCATGGATTCCATCGACGGGATTCCCATCCCCCTTCTGTTGCACCCCGGATCCCAAGACTTCCACTTCGGCAGCCGTGAACCGGACGATTCCCACCTCCTCAAATCTCTCTCTGAGAAGGTCGATCAGGTCGACGGGAAGAGTGGCAACGACCCAGTAAATCACTCATTCCCTCATTCCTGTTTGGGAACCCTGAGAAGAAGCCCCTCGATCCCCTGTTCCACAGAAATTTCACCCCCGACAACCCTGGACACGGTTTCCACGATGGGCATATCGACCGCCATCGATTGAGCCAATTCACGGGCGGCACTACAGGTGTGAACCCCTTCAGCAACCTGCTTCATATTGGCGAGGACATCTGCGACCGATTCCCCCCTGCCTATCGCTTCCCCAACGAGCCTGTTGCGCGAGTGGGAACTGAAACAGGTCACGACCAGATCACCGATTCCAGAGAGACCGGAGAAGGTTTCCCGTTGCCCACCCAGGCGACAACCCATCCGCGTAATTTCTGCGCTCCCCCGGGTCACCATCGCAGCTATGGTGTTGTCACCGAATCCGTGGCCCACCGCAATACCACACCCCAAAGCCACCACATTTTTCAGGACCCCGGCCCACTCCACTCCAACCCGGTCTTCGCTGCGATAGATTCTGAACTCCGCTGTTCGCAAAGACTTCTGAATATCGACCGAGAACCCCTCGTCGGGATGGGCGAAAACCACCGCGGTCGGCAAGTCCCGCAAAACTTCTTCGGCATGGCTCGGGCCCGACAAAACACCGGGCTCTGAGGACACTCCACACTCCTGGAGAATTCGGCTGGGAAGGGCTCCTTCACCCATCTCCAGACCCTTGGAAGCGGAGATCCAAGGCACGTCCCGGGGCAAATTCTTGCCGGGTCCATGGAGATATTCACGAATTTTCTGCGTCGGAACTGCGCAGATCACCACATCGATTTCGGGGATGGAATCGTGATCAGAAACACAAACCGGGTAGCCCTCCCCGAGGTCCAGGCCCGGCAAAAAGGAGTGCCTTCCTGAAGAAAGTTCCTGAGCCCTTTCCGCTCTGCGGCAGTGCACCGTGACATCCATCCCGGCACGGCGTGCCACATGTGCAAGGGCTGTTCCCCAGGTTCCCGATCCTGCGATGAGAGCTTTCATTGGGCAGCCTCCGATCTCGCTTCGCGGTACTCCCGGATGTTTTGTCGATGACGAGCCACGATCAGCAAACAGATCAGAACGAGCACCCCCCCCAGCCAGCGCTGTTCTTCGGGGGATCGACAATTGATCAACATGAAATCCAGGGAGACCGGTTGCCACATGAGAGTCGCTCCGAGGAGTGCTCCTCCCGAAGCTCCAATCACCGAGGAGATGCCGACGCTGCGTATCCTGCGCAATATGATTCCCCAAAAGGTCAACAGTAACAGTGCCAAGTACGGTTCAAAGGCGAGCAAGACCCCTGCGGTGGTCGCGACCCCCTTGCCCCCGCGACCGAGCAGGAATGGCGAAAAACAGTGACCTACCACTGCTGCTGCTCCAACACCCAGCGCCCAGATCACGGCCAGGTTTCCCTCTGCAAAGTAGTGCTTGGCGATCAGCAGGGGCAGGATTCCCTTGAAGACATCGAGCACCAATCCGAGTGAGCCGATTTTCTTGCCCAGATTGCGACTCAAGTTCGTCGCCCCGGGATTGCCGCTGCCGACCTTGAAAAGATCGACACCATGAAAGCGGCCAATGATGTAACTGAAGGGGATCGATCCGATGAGGTAGGCCGACAGCAGGGCCATCAGGAAAGAAGAGTCTGATAAGAGCGAATCCAAGCCAGCCCCCTTCCCCCCAAGGATCAAACGATCAGTACAAACCCGCCGGGGCCTCTACGCAACCCTTGGCAGAACGCCGCCCCTGACTACTGAGCGGGAGACTTGGAGAGCAGGCCGCTGGAGTCAGGGCAATCACTCGGCTAGATTCGGAATCGGACCTGGATCTTGCCAGCGACCCATTTTCATCAGGAAGGGCAAACTTGGATCGGTATCTTCGCCAACGAACAGTGGCGGGCGGGAAACCCCTCGATGCAGCCTGGGCCCAAACCTCGGTCCTTCTCGTCGGACTCGGGGGGGTCGGATCTCCCCTGGCCCAATTCCTGACTCGCAGTGGCTTGGGAAAATTGACCTTGGTGGATGGGGATCGGGTCGCAGTGACCGATCTGCATAGACAAGTTCTCTATGACGATGAAGATGTACTCAAGGGCACTCCGAAGGCGGAAGCGGCCTGCAGATCTCTTCAGCGGATCGGTGGCCGCACTTCTCTCCACAGTTATGCAGGGATGCTGACCCCACGAAATGCTGACGAGTTGTTTGGAGATCATGAATTTGTCATCGATGCCACCGATCACATCGCCGCACGGTCGCTGATTCAGGAGGTCTCTCTGAGAACCGGTATCGGCTGGTTCCACTCTGCGGCCATCGCCGACCGTTGGGTTGCTGCATCCTTCACTCCCCCTGGATCACCCTGCTATCACTGTTGGGTATCCCGCGAGTTGAACCACACTGCCATCGGCACATGTGAAACAGAAGGTGTTCTGCCCGCTTCCTGTTTGGCCGCTGCCAGCGCAGTATTGCGTTTGCTGACGGAGACGCTTCACTCTCCCGCCGAATCTCAAACCCCTGGATCAAAGGTACGCAGGATTCTTCGAGGATCCCTTGGCACAGGTGAAGAGTGGATCGAGTTGGTTGCGGATCCGGAGTGTCCGACCTGCTCCGATTCAGGTTTGAGGGATGTGGAATCGGGATCACAGATGCATCGTGATGACCGATTCACGCTGCGCAAACTCTGCGGAAGCGGAACCCTGGAGGTCTGGATCGACGAGGACCTCGAAAAGATGCAGTCACGACTGCTGAAATCAGGACAGATCCAAGATGCGCGGGAACACCCCTTCTCACTGCGAATCGTTGAACCCACAGGGGTTATCACCTGCTATCGGGATGGCAGGGCCTTGATCACCGGTGAACTGGCCCAACGACCTGAAGTTGCAAAAGAAAGACTGGCACAGATCCTCGATTGTTGAGGATCTGTGCCAGCCGATTCAAATCTTCACAGAAGTGTGTCGATCAGATCTTCAGTTACTGAGGCGCAACTTCCTGCGCTCTTCGCCGATCTGATGGAAGAGGTTTTCGCGCTCACCTTCCTGCTGCATTTGCATGTTAAACACCCGCTCGCGCGTCTCTTCAAGGCGCTTATGAAGACGCTCGGTCCGGTCGAGTCGCTCCTCAACCAGATTCAAAACATCCTGGAATTTAGTCTGTTTGAAAACGTCGCTGAACAAGTTTTTGTAGAAGGGCAACAGGATCGGAGCAAAATCAGAAAACTCAAAGAGGTCGTAATCTTCATCGTTGAGACAGATCAACTCTCCGAGTGCGGTCTTCAGATTGCGCTCAGCACCCTCGAGCATCTCCCGGATCCGACCGATCAGGGAATGCTTGAAGAGGTCCACCAGGTATCCGGTCTCCAACCACTGCTGCACTGAGTAATGACTCCGTGCCTGCAGGACAAAATTTCTGGCGGATGCCAAGTAGTCATTTGCCCTCTGCACGCAGAAAAGTGCATCGTCGAGATTCGTCAAATCTTCCGTCAATACGTTCCAACGCGATTCGGTCTCCTCAAAGTTCTCGGAAATTTTGAGAACCGGCTCACCCTCTTCGAGGATGAAACTACTCAGCGCAGTCGTTCTCTCCGATTGGAGTCCGGCGATTTTGTCGTGAAAAACCCTGAATGTCAGTAGTTTGTCGGTGGTATCCGTAATGTCCTGATCGAGCAGTTCCAACTCTTGTAAAATCTCTGGTCTCATGCCGATAGCGATAAATTCGAGGCGAATGTCCTCAAAGGAAAAGGTCGATTCCTCTTCCATCATCTTTCGAGAGATCTCGACAAATGAGATTCTCCCCAAAGAGTTTTGGGATTCGCTATGGGCTTCAGGATAGCTACTCAGTGAACCACGCATGTGATCCCTGTGGGCCCTTAAGAAGTGTACTCGCGTCGCAAGGCGTTGCTCTTTTTCGAGTTTGATCTGGCAGTAGCCCAGCTCCTTCTCGATCTTTTCGAGACGTCGAATCAACGACAGATCCTTGCGCATCAGCGATCCTTTCCCGCGTGCTCCCGCAAACTACAGAAACACGTCACTCCCTTGATACGGGACGGATCATTCTTCCCGACCCGAACCGAGACGCCCCGCCAAGGAGGCACCCTTACCCCGAAAAAGTTGGATCATTCAGCAATCACGAAACAAAAAATAAGATTATCGTGCCTTGCCAGATGTCCTCACTCCAACCAAGATGTGATCGTACCACAAACCCCATCAAAATTGCACGGGTCCTCTTTGACAACTTTGAAGATCAGTCACGAATGGGAATCAACATGATCACAATACTTTTGACCGTTATGATTTTGGCTTTTGTGGTCGATGACCCCAAACCTGTCACTCCCCCTGTAGTAAATTCGTCCCCACCCCTCCCATACGTGACTGATGCTGATTTGACGTGGCGCTGGGTCCATGCAGGGGCTCCCGTAGGAACCACCAGAATCCGCCTCACAGCCCTCAGCAAGCCGTCCGGAAAACTCTGGCGCATCGACTCCAGACTGACGTGGAAACGGCAGGGAAGAGCAATTGACCAGCGTCAGAAAACCGATTTTGAAGCTCCCGACTTGCGTCCTGTGGCGCTCAACCGGCAACTCGTAGTCGAAGCTGCGGCAGGCGGAACTCAAGACCTCGTCACCGCTGCGGAGTTTCGGCGAGAGGACGCTCGTATTGTCGTCCGCAATCCCCTGTCGGAAACCCAGGTGGATCGAGTCATCCCCTTGAGAGACCGGTTCCTGCTCCTTGGAAATCAATCCTTTGAACATTGGTTATTGATCGCCATGCGGCTTCTGGAAAAGGAAGACGCTACTTTTTCGGCCCTGATTCCGGGGGATTTCCGCTACCTCGAATTGAAGTTCCGCAAAGAGCGCGATGAAAAGATCGGCGATCTCCCGGTGCAGCGCTGGCACGTGACTTCAAAGGACTTTGAAGCACGTCTGTGGATTGGACCGAAGGGGGAAGTGGAGCGCTATCGGCAAGGGGAAGTCGAAATTCAGCGGGTCAGAAATGAGTGAATGCGGATGACCCCGTCGTCGCACTAGCGATCCAGGTGTGCCAGTTTTTCGCGAATCGCATCGATGAAATTGCGCAACTTTTTGAGGGTCTGGCTTCTCTCTGTCATCGGATCCCAATCAAAATCGGCCACAAAGTCATTCTGATGACGCTCTTTACCCAATGCCATGTAGATGACCGTGCTCTCCAGCCGACTGTATTTGAGCAGGGTATGAAACAATAGCGGAACATTGCGCGCGGGACCGGGGTATCGATCGGGCCACGGAATCGCTCCCGCTTCCACCCAACGACGCCAACTCTGAGGCAACTCTTCATCGATCAACTTGCGCCAGCGCTTCTCATCAAATTCATCCCCTCTCCCCAATTCATCAAGAACCGGGGCCAGGGGATGGGTCAACAAGCGTCCCATCCGTTCATCATCTCGAACCAGGCGTGCCCTCTTACCTCGGGCGTGGGCTCCCGCGACCAGCAACAGATCCCGGGTCATCTCTACCTCATCGAGGGCCGCTTTGTACCAGCGACGAATCAACTCTCCCTGACGTGTCGATTCTGCGGCAGTGTCGACGCTCAAGACCCCTTCCCAAAGCCAGTCCTGACCGGCGAATTGCTCTCCCCGAAGTACGATCATTTGTTGCCGACGAATGTCGGTCGCAGCTTCCCATGACCAGGTCACCTGCACCTGCAACAGACCCGCGTACCATTGGCGAGCGACCAACGGCAAGACCCAGGTATTCTCCAAACCACCCACTTTGAGAATGCCCCCATCGAGAACTCTGCCATCGCCGATCACCTGCACCCGCAGGCGGCTGCCCTCGGCCAATTCGCACTTCGCAGCGATGATCAGCACAGATCTCTGGTCCTGATCCTCGGGTCGCACAAGGGTCATCCGATCAACCCCGATCAATCCCGAATCGAGATTCTGCTCGGTCGTATCGATGATCCACCTGCCGCTTTGTGGTGTCAGGAGCTGTTTGGGGTATTCCCTTCCCCCGGCAATCAACTGTTTTGCATCGATAAATTCAACCGCTTCGGAAGACCGCAACTCTTCCTCATTCCCCCCCAGTAGTCCGGTCCAATTCCCCGGACCCAAGACCGTTCCCAGCGAATCCATCACCCTGACCAAAATCTCCATGGGGGGATCTTCGACGATCGGGAGCGGCGGATCATCCCCGTCTGCAGGTGCGACGACGACTGGAGGATCGGAGAGGGTGTTGCTGTCGTCGGGGTTCTTCTGTGATAAATCCGACTTCTCCCCCGCCGACTCCTCCTCTGACGTCACCCCTGGTGCGACGACGGTATCCACCGGGGACAAAAGGAACCATGAGATGACGGAGACGAGCAGAATCAGCAAGATCAGGGGAAGACGCATTCCACTCATCGATCCTCCCTTGCCCCGGTCGTCAGTTGTCGCAGGACTTCGATGCCCAATGTTTCCAGATTGATCCCGGATTCTGGTGCCAAGGCAAAAGCCCAATCGGAATCTGCAAATCGGGCACGAACCCACCCTTCTGCGGTTCGTCCACCCAGGTACAGAGTCATCAGGGGTGTTTGTGAAGAATCCGCAGACAGCCAATCGATGCGCAGTCGATGGCGATTCTGATGGGGTGCCTCGGCCCCTGGATCGAGCCAGCGTCCCATCGTCATCTTCAGCATGCGCTCAGAGATCGCATTCAACTCCATCTGAAACAGGTCTGCCCCAGCAGCGCCACCGGATCCCTGAACCACTCGCCAACTGCGATTCGGCCGCACGACCTCAATTTGACCGATGCCCACGGCGGAGAGTCTGAAACGCGAGACTTCCGCTGCCGGAGATGCCACCAGAAGGGATCGCATGGAAAAGGGAGCACGCCGCATCAACGGCAACTCGGGCACCGGGGCCAGAGCACACGACTCCCGGCGCGGATTCCAGACGTAGTTCAAACCGGGTCGGTCGGGAACAGGGGAACCGATGATCAATTGCTCCGATTCCCCCCCGGGCGTTTCAAGGAGAATCTCAAGAAGAGGTTGGTCGAAGCCCCACTTTTGCAACGCACTCCGATCGACATTCTGCCAAGTCTCCGACTTCAAGGTACCAAGGTCTGTCAACAATGACTCCACCAAATCGGCATCTGCAAGACGCTGCCCCTGCTCCCCAGCCCAGTTCAGACTCCAACCACCGGATTCCTGGCGCTCCAACTTCACAGGCCCATACAGACCCCGTGTCAGCGTCAGCGCATCGATGCGAGGATCATCGAAACGAATCAGGTAGGGGCTGACCAACCCCGTTGCTTTGCGAGTCACCAAATTTTCTGCTGGGGTACCGGCCACGATCAATGCCGATGCTCGATCACTCGCTTCGACGAGGACCGCAGAGGACTGCCCATCGACCGCAAAGACGGGGCCCACCTTGATCGTTTTTTCTGCATCGGCGGTCTCGATGGTCAGGATCGCCCTCGGTGTTTGCAGTGCGTCGGCAATCTCGCGGGGATCATCGATGTAATCGACCACCGCCCACTGGCTCAATTTTTGCAACCAGGATTCGACCGCACTGGAATTGGCGTCCGCACGGATGGGCTGCTCCATCGACCAAAATGCACCTTTGCGCTTCAACACCAATTCGTCCTCGCCGGGTCGACTCAGTTTGACGCTGCGGATCCTGTCCGGAGACAACCCCACCACCGCATCTTCACGCAGTTCGGAGAGTCTGAACCGCATCAGAACTTCTCGCAGTTGCCGATCCACCAGCACCGACTCTCCATCGATCAGTGCGTACACCCGATCGAAAGCGGGATGATCCTTCCCCAGCAGCAAGTCGTGGTGCCTCGAACCCGTCCCGATTCGAACGCTGACCTGGGGATCATCGAGACCGCAATCGGCAAGATCGGATGGACCCTGACCATGGGATTCCACATCTCTCAACATCAGCAACAAATCCTCGATGGCTGAGTAGCGCCCCGGATCAGCGACCGGTTTGACGATGTTCCAGGAAGTCTGCCCGGAAGAGTGCAGGGATGATTGACGCTGAATCTCGATCCGATCCTCGTCTCCTCTGAGAATCTCCACCGACTGAACCGCCGGGATCGAGAAATTCAAAGGCCGCTCCAGTCCGACCACATAACTGGGACGAGCATCGCGGATCGAGCGATACGCCTGAGTCGTCATGATCACCGCGAGGACAGTGAGAATCATCGTCGTTCGTGGATTCATGCTCTCCTCCTGCGGAAGGCTGCCACCAACAAGCCGCCAGCGAAAGCGGATGCGGGGAGCACGAGGATGCAAGTCCAGAAGAATGAGTTTCTGAATGGAGCAGAGAGTTCGACGATGCGTGTCACCGGCTCCTTCCCTGCCGCCAGCGGCAGTCGCTCTCCCGCCGCCCAGCCAAAACAGGAGAGCAGAAATCTGCGGCTGTCACCGCGCCAGAACTCTGTCAACACCGGCGTCCAATTGGCGACGACGACCAGTCGACCCTCGCCGACCTCGCTGGCTGCGGCAATGATTTGGGGTCCCGGTGATTCGCCGGGGTCCCTTTGCGGCATGCGGCCATCCCTCTCCACCCAGGCACCGGCACCGGTGGAGAGCAAAGCAGTCGCACCACCAGAAACCTGCAATGAGCGGGCAAATGAAAATCGCGCCTCAAGATTCTGTCGGGTAAAGGGAGCCGTGGCAGGATGGGTTGGATTCACATCCCTGCCCATGGCGATGAATGCCGGACGCACGAGTCCCTGCTCCAGCGGCAATTCCTCAGCGATCAAGCCGGGCCCCGCCGAGATTCCGGCTGCAGCGGCAAGATCTTCGAGCCCGCTGACTCCGCTGCTGGAGAGAAGTATTGCCACCCCTCCCCCCGATTCCAGGTATCTCTGAATCGATCGGGTGACCGCCGCACCCAGAGGTTCGTAGCCACCCACTCCGCCCGCCACGATCACCAGGAGATCGGCATCCTCGGGGACCGATTCGGTCAGCGCCAATCGCACCGGTTCGACCTCTGCACCGCGCGCTTCCAGATCCTTTCGCATGGCAGCCATCGAGCTTCTGCGATTCTCCTCCAACAGAGGCTCACCACTGCCCTGGCTGATGTAAATCTTGCTCCAGTCCTGCTTCATCAGTCGTCTCAGTGCCGCTTCGATCCCTTCACGACTTTTGTCGACAAGGATTTTTGCAACTCCCTCCGGTTCGAGAACTCCGGGCAAACGAAAGTCCGCCAGCTCTTCGGCAGCAACGGAGATTCGCCGGCCGTCATGGAAAAAGTGAATCCGGTCGACATCCGCCTCTTCGAGTGCAGGCAAACGACGAGTCCTCTCTCGCTCCCATTTTTCTCCATCCTGATTCACTTCAATCAGGATGGGACGGGCCAACCGGTTCGGATCGACGTGGCTCAACTCTTCGAGCCAGCGAGCAGATTTGAGGAGAATGCGGGTTTTGAGTCGATCCTCGATGCCAGGTCCGAGATTGAGGGGCAGAACCACTTCGACTTTTCCGGGAAGTCCCCGTATCAACTCCCGATCCGACTCTGTGACCGAGAGAACTCCGTCAGAAGTCCAGTCGCTGCGGATCGAGCTGTGAAATACCCATGCATTGATGACGAAGACGCACCAGATCGACAACACCACCTGAGCAGTCACGTGAATTCGTGCGGACTTCTTCTTGTCAGCGATCACACTCATGACCATCGCCTCTTCTCAATCACCCGTGTCGCCAAGAACAGTGACAGGGCCGTGAGGCTCGCCCAAAACACAAGGACCCGGAGATCGAGGATCCCCCTGGACAGCTCGTCAACCATATGATGGATGGCACTGACATGCTCGATCCACAAGAGTTCGATATCACCCGGGCGAAACAGATTGTGAAAAAAGTGAAGCATGAAGAGAGCGATATTGATCGTGAACGCGAGCCCTGCTGAGGCGAGGGGATGCGAAGTCAAAGCAGAGGCCAGGATTCCATTGGCGCAAAATGCTGCACCTATGAAGAAGATTCCGAGGTTTGTCGTCAGCAGTATTCCCGGTTCGACCTGTGAAACCAGCGACAGTACTCCCCAAAGGGGGAGCAAACAGATCCACAAGGTGGCAAAAAAGATCGCCGCTGCAGCCCACTTGGCTGTGATCACACTGGAATCGGGGATGCCCGTGACCATCAGGGACTCCAAGGCACCCTGCCTCTGCTCCTCGGCAAGGCTGCGCATCGTTACCAACGGTGGAATCACCAAAAACAGGAACCAAAAAACCAAACCTCCATACGAGGAGACCACCAGTTGACGGAGGTCTCCCTGCACCGCCAGAACGGACAGGTACATGTTGGCGCCCATCACGAGCAGAAACAGGACCAGGATGATCCACGAAACCGGTGAAACAAAGATGGAAAGAAGCTCCCTGCGCAGGAGGACGATGGATCGTTTCATGAATCCTCCACCACCGTTTTCCCGGGGCCGGTCCATTCGAGGAAGAGCGACTCCAGCGTAGCAGGTTCATTGCGGAGTTCACGAATCACCCAACGGGATTCGAGAGCTTGCTCCCCGATACGAGTCCCCAGTGGGGAACCGGATTGAAAAATCCAACCATTCTCAACCTTCTGAACTGAAACGATTTCAGGCTGATCCTGAAGCCAGGTGGTCACCGCATCCGTATCGACTCCTTCAGAGATTTCAAGATACCAACGTCCCGCCTGTTGGAGCCGTTGTGTCCACGCCTTGCGATCTTCTTCAAGCCGAATGCGTCCCTGACTGATCACGCAGATCCTGTCGCAGAGCTGTTCGACCTCACCGAGAACATGACTCGACAACAACAGTGTGTGATTCCCCCTCAACTCATCGATCAATTGACGAAACTGTGAGATCTGGCGGGGGTCGAGCCCACGGCTCGGCTCATCGAGGAGCAACACTGGCGGATCCCCCAAGAGGGCATCCGCCAATCCAACCCGCTGACGATACCCTTGCGACAAGGTGTCGATGCGGCGCTGACTCATGTCTGTGGCATTGACCGCCCGCAATACCCTGTCGATTTCACGGGAAACGTCTTTTGCAGGGACCTGCTTCAATCCACATCGAAAGCGCAAGTATTCACCCACTCGCAGTTCCCCTGGAAAAGCCAGATGCTCCGGCAATACTCCCACCCGGGAGCAGGCTCTATGAGGTTCACGAAGCAGATCGACCCCATCGACCATCACCCTGCGAGTCGCGGGATCAGGCAGGAGCCAAGTGGTCAAAACACGGAATGTACTGGTTTTACCCGCCCCGTTTTCACCGATAAATCCGGTGACCACCCCGGAGGGAACCTGAAATGTAATTTTATTCAGCGCACGGCGGTCGCCATAGGAAAGGGAAAGTTCCTCTATTTCGATCATGCTACTGACGTACTCCTGGATCGCTTCAAATCACCTCGGAATGTTGATTTCCGATTCGCTACAGCATACCAAGATTTTCGCCACAGGGTGGGAATCTGCCCGTTGCAATTGGGGGCCTGTTGACGTGCAACGGTCAATATTGACGACGTTCACGGGAAGAGGGAATATCCTCTGCTTCGCGATATTTGGTCACGGTTCTGCGTGAAATCCTGACTCCTGACTTTTCCAACTCCTTGACGATGGCGGCATCACTCAAGGGTTTACGCGGATTTTCAGATGCGACCAATTCCTTGATTCTTGCGATGACTCCTCCGCGCGACTCCTCTGCACCATCGTCCCTGACCGTTCCACCGCTGAAGAGACTGCGCAATTCCCGCAACATGCCCGGGGATTGAAACCACTTTCCGGAGATGGCTCTGCTGACCGTAGAGACGTTGACACCGATGGCGTCAGCGACGTCCTGCATTCGCATCGGCGACAAAAATCGATCCCCATCACTGAAAAATTTCTGTTGCCGCTGAAGAATCTCCTCGGCAACCCTCTGAAGGGTGGAGTTTCGCTGCTGAACAGCCCCCATCAACCATTCTGCATTTTCGATATGCTTGCGCAGATATTTTCGCAGTTCCGGATCTTTTTTCGCACCTTGGAGCAATTCTCGATAGTGGGGAGAGATTCTCAGACGGGGTGTTGCCTGACCACCGGCCTCTACTTTGAATGCCCCATTCGAATCCCTTTCGATCAAAATGTCGGGGACGATCCTCGGATTGACGGTCTGAACAAAGTGACGCCCGGGATTCGGCTCAAGGGAACGAATCACCTCCACGGCATTTTTGACAGCTTCGAGACTTCTCCCCGTCGACTTGGCGATGTGCGGCAATCGATTTTTTGCCAAATCATCGAGGTGCAGTCGCACCAGTAATTCTTCAAATTGGTTTTCTCCCGGGTCTCGTTGCAATTGCAAACACAAGCAATCGACAAGATCTTCTGCTCCCACCCCCGCTGGGTCCAATCTCTGAACCATGTGCAAAGCATCTTGCCATTCCGCATCCGATGGGGTGATTTCACCCAATCGGGGATCACTGTCTGCGGCGTGGATGCCATCCCCAATCGCCTTAGAGATCTCGGCAAGGGAGTGCAGTTGCCAGCCCCTCTCATCCAGATTGAAGATGATCTCCTCACAGAGAGCACGCTGCCGATCACTGAGGATTGAATTCATGCGCAGCTGGGCGAGAAGATTGTCCGCCAGCGATTCCGATGGGCCCTCGACATGGTCCACCCACTCATACTCTTCATCTCCGCCAGCAAGGCTTGATTTCCGTCCCGGAGAGGACTCGGCCCAAAAGTCGGACTGTTGCAGCTCGTGGAGTTGTTCATAGCGTTCCCCCAGATCGCGCAACTCTTCCAGATCCCGGAGCTCGCCAGCATCTTCGCGGGGCTCACCATCTCCATCGACCGCATCTGCGGGGGTATCCGTGGCGCGATCTTGAGCCGAATCCTTGCCACCTTCCCCATCTTCTGCAGATTCCCCCTCCTCCCTTTCGAGGGCGACATTCGATTCCAATTCCTCGTTGATGCGCTCCTCCAACTGCTGCTGATTGAGAACGAGGATCTCCATCGACTGGATCATCTGCGGCGAGAGGATCTGCTTCTGTGTCTGTTGCTGGAACAACCCGGTATCCAGTCTCATCGGCAGTCTCCTCTCCATGGTCGGTATTTGGCGCGGGCAGGGGACCTGTCGCAGGGCCCCGATAGCCCCGGGTAGAAAAACCAGGCCCCCAGAGCCAAAACGGCCTGAAAGTTGCTATGAATCCCAATTAAGCGCAACTTATGCCCTGTTTGCGGACACAAGTGACGGTAAATTAAGGATCTACGACAATTCTCGATGATACGGCATTGTTTATGCTAGTCAAGTGTGGAAGTCCTCGGCACCTCTTCAGGAATTCCTGATCTCTGCGGGGAGCGGTCTGCGAAAGCGCCGCCAAATCCCCGCTCCCACCCATATCGCACCCAGAATCGGGGCCCAGCCCTGTGGCCACCCCAGATAAGGACCTTTTTGCAGATCAGGGTCTCCCATGAGCCGAACCTGCAGGATCCCGCGTACGCCTACCTCGGCAGCCAGGGAAACTTCACCGGATACGTTCCAGGATTGCCAAGATGTCCAACCCTGCTGCGGATACCAGCGCCTGCTGGCGATCAAGGTCCTCGAGCCGTGACTCCTTGGATCGAAAGCGACGGTGTGACCCGCATTGGTGCACCGAAGCAAGGGCAACCCCGATTCGATGCTCCGCGATCGCTGTAACTGAAGATGTTGTGCAGGCTCGACATAATTTCCATACCACAGATCTTCCGTGACGTTGACGTGCCACAGCGCACCCCTCGATTGCAATCCGGAAGAGATTCCTGGCAGGAGCCCTTCGTAACAGATCGATACTCCGAAGGGTTCCCTTTCATTTTTGGTTTTGAAGAGAATCGGATCTTCGCCAGCGACCATACTGGTGATGGGAGGCTTCCAACCGAGCGCCTCAAAGATCGGCTCTCCAGGGATCACTTCGCCAAAGGGAACCAGTTCCTTTTTGAATCCGATCTCGACCTGCGGCAGTGGCTGATTCTGATCGCCACTGGATGGAGAAATCAATGCTACCGCATTGGAATACCCTTCTGCAGAGTGGTGAAGCACTCCCCCCAAGAGGGGTTTTTGCAGCCAGGACCCCGCCCACAACTGGAGGCTCCTGGAGTCGTGAACTCCCGGTAACGCCGCTTCGGGAAGGACGATCAACTCGTCATCGCAGAAGTCTGCGGGGAGCGAGTTTTGTGCCTCCTCGATCAACTGTTTGATCTGCCGATCGATGATCGGCGCAGATTGCCCATGGCGCATTTCCAACGGCATTGCCGGCTGAATCAGCGAGACGATCACACCTTTGCGATCCCCATCGGTGGAGATGGAAGACTCATCAGAGGTCAGCGGCAGGATGGTCAGGAGAGCCACAAGCAAACAGGGCAACATCAGCCAAACTCTGCTCCAGACCTGAATTCTCTTGTTGCCATCGAAGAAATTAAAAACCAGTGGAAAGGTGTGGGCCGCCAGAAAACCCGATCCTGCGATGACCAGGCTCGCCACTTCGACCCCCCACTGACGCAAGAGAATCCATGCGACAGACGGTTCGGTGGAAGCCAATCCCGATCCGATGGACCATGGAAAGAGTCGTGGCCACCAGGCTTCGTAGAGAGCGACAAAGATGACGATACCGAGACACCGCCAAATCCGCTGGCGGGTGCCCGGTGCGTCCGGTGCGAGGCTGATCAGGGCGAGACAGATCCCCCAACCCAGACTTGAGAGGGGCCACCACAGAAGAAACAAACCGATCCCGGCCAACCAGGCGGTCGTCGAACCGGGATCCCCGAGAACAAAGATACCGATGTAATTTTTGGCTGCGAGGGCGATCCAGGGCAAGGATGCCCCCTGAACTCCGAGTCCAAAGAACCAGCCGAAGAGAAGCGATTTGCGAAAACCACAGCGATCGGTGACCAACGCCAGAAGCATGAATGAAAAAGGCATCAGCAGAGAGAGGCCCCAAGGCTCAAATCCCAGGGGAACCATGATGCCGGCCACCAGGGCGATCAGTATGTGGGAGCGTGAGACTCGGTACTCATCGGGTCCTGGCGGGGGCGGCTCTTCCCCTGACCTGGGGGCCGAAAGTTCCCTGTCCATGATGGGCCCCCTTCTTCGCTGCCTATTCTTCGCTGCCTATTCTTCGCTGCCTATTTTCCGGTGAGTCCCGGGCTCACTCCCATGAATGCTCCCCGGTAAGCCCTCGGGGAGGATCCTGCGGCTTTCCGGAGGATCTGTCCAGTGCCGAATCGGGGTGGATACGGCAAGAAGTTCCACCAATCTTCTGCTTCCCTTGCCACACAATCGGCTTTCCTCTACAATTTCCTTTTGCCTCGAATTTGGCCGAAAGCAGTTTTCGGAATCGCAACGGGGGCTGGAACCGCCGGATGGGATCCGGAGTAATCGCAGGAGATTTCCTGCTTCTCACCCCGGTGAGAGAAAGAGGACCGACTTGATCCGAGTGACACTGCGAAGTGGGGAAACCCCAGAAAAGTTGCTGCAACGTTTCAAGAGAACCGTCGCCAAAGAGGGACTTCTCAAGGAAATCAAAAAGAGAAGCTTTTACGAGAAGCCGTCGGAAGAGAAGCGTCGGAAGCAGCGGGAGTTTGAAAAATTGATGCGCAAGAAAGATCGCAAGATCAGCATCAAGGAAACCCGCAGAAAGCATCGGCGCCGCTAGCCCGGACGCTGGACCCGATTCTTGGACAACTCATGGACGAGATGACTCTGAGAATCCGTTTCCCATATCACTGATTCCCGTATCGCTGATTCTTATTTTACTGATTCCCCTATCAATGATGCACTATCAAGGAGAGGCTGACGGATGAGCAAGATTGGTCTGTGGCTCGTCGGAGCCCGGGGGGGTGTCTCCACCACCGTCTGCGCCGGTCTCTCTGCACTGGTTCGAAACCTAACCCCGACCACGGGACTGATCACTGAACACCCCGAACTGGCGAGATGTCACCTCCCAGCGCTCTCTGATTTCGTCATCGGCGGACATGAGGTTCGTCCCGGTTCCCTCTTGGAAAGTGCGCGGGAAATCGAAGCCGATTCTGGAAGCCTGCCCCATCATCTCATCGAATCTGTTCGTGAGGATCTCGACCAAATCGACAGCAACATTCAGCCAGGAATTCTCGTCAATGCCGGAGAGGCCATCAACGAGCTGGGTGCTCATCATTCTGTCAGCCCCTCTCAATCTCCTGCAGAAGCGCTTGAGAGAATCACTGCGGACCTGAAACAATTTCAACAGCAGCACCGGTTGAGCGGTCTAGTCGTCGTCAACCTTTCATCCACAGAACCGCCGCTGCCCCAGTATGAGGCCCATGCTTCAGCTGCGGCGCTGCGCGAGGCACTTCAGAGTGGCGACGAAAGCGTGTTTCGATCGAGCACCCTGTATGCCGCGGCAGCGGCTGATGCGGGTGCATCATTCGTCAACTTTACCCCTTCAACTTCCGCTCTCATTCCGGCAACCCGGCAGATGTTGGAGGAGGCCAATTGCGCATATTGTGGCAGTGACGGTAAGACCGGTGAAACTCTCGTCAAGTCAGCTCTTGCACCGATGTTTGCACAGCGCGCTCTTCAAGTGATGAGTTGGCAAAGTTACAACATGCTCGGCGACCGGGATGGGGAGATTCTTGCCCACTCTGAAAATCGCACCAGCAAGATCGCCTCAAAAGGAGAGTTGTTGCAACAGATCCTCGGGAGCGAGATACACAGTCAAGTCAGAATCGATTTCGTTCCCAGCCTCGGCGACAACAAAACCGCATGGGACTTGATCCACTATCGCGGATTCCTCGATCACCGCATGACGATGCAGTTTACCTGGCAAGGCTGCGATGCGATTTTGGCCGCTCCTCTGGTGATCGACTTGGCTCGCCTGCTCGCCCATGCCCAGAGCAGAGGTGAATCAGGATTGCAAAAATACTGCGCTCTCTTCTTCAAGAGCCCTATCGATGGCACTGAGCACGCACTCTCTGCACAGTTTGACGCCCTCATCCACCAAGCCAAAAAGTGGTGATCGATGAGAGCGGGCCCTTCCCAATGCTCTTGAGCCTCCACGGCGACATCTCGTCAACCGGATCCCTTCCTCGGCATCCCAACTTGATCCTCAGTGGGTGAGTTTCCGCCGAAGATATTTGTGAGTTTCCGTCGGCGACAGCGGTGCCCGGAGTTCAAAAGTCCCGCACAAAAAAAGAGGCGCCGCTGGTAGAGGATACCAGGAGCGCCTCATGGGCTCTGAAAGGTGGGATTGCAGTATAGGTGCTTCTCGAACGTCTGTCAACTCAAGGCTAGACACATGTCAATTTAACATGCCGCTTGACAACGCTCGGGGTAATCCGGAACAAGGCTTTCTGAGTCCCGGTACACCCTTCAATATCAGCAACCGATGAGAAGAACGCCCGTATTCTGTGCGGAGTTCCCGCTAATTTGGGGCAAAAAACTTGGGTGGAAGGGTGGCCTATCTTGGAGGAGGCGGACCGTCTCAGGGAAACATCGTCCAGATTCTGATTCTATGCCGTGTGTCGGTGCCGCAAGCCAGGGGGAGAATCCTGATTACTGTTGAGACCCTGGATCCTTCGGTTTGGGCAAGCTTTGGGGAACCGCATGATATGAAACGGTGTCCTGCAAAAACTGTCTCAACTCTGCCGGCAACAGGATCCGTTCGAGGCGCTCGACGACATTTTGTCCATTGAAGATCAAAATGGTGGGCAAGGATCTCACTTGATAGCGCTGTACAACCTCGACTTGCGTCAATTGCAATTCGACTTCAATCATCTGCAGTGCGCCCTGAAATTCAGGAGAAATGATGGAAAGGCTGCGTCGCATGAAGTTGCATGAAGTGACCAGTGAACTGCCAAAATGAACCAACTGAAGCCCACCGGAGGATTGAATATACTGGTCGAGAAACTCAGCATCTATAAATTTGAAATCTGCCATTTTTGACTCCCCAAAGAGCGTTTTGATAAATACCCTTCTCTCGACATCCAGATCTTATCTATGCCCACTCCATCACGCTCGAATTGGTCGCTTCTGGGGGGAGATAGGTCACAAAAGGGTGGAATCATCCTTTGCGGAGTGTGCCCGAATTGCCGATGAGAAGTCTAACGTGACATATATCAGGCAAATATCGACGTTTTTGCTAACCCTGTTGCAGGGGAATAGGAGAGAATAAAGATCGACTGAGTTTGACACTGCTTGCCAACCCGAAATCGGGGCGCCTCTTCAAAAGTGTCACACAAGTCAGTTACAGGAGAATCAAATGGCCTTTGACAAGAGTGTGGTCCTCGAAAAAATTCAAACGACCCTCGCAGATATTCCCCTGCCAGGAACCCCTGGAAGTGTGATTCAGGCCGGGTTGATCCAGAGAGTGATCGCCCATGAAGGCGAAATCACCTTGGTCGTCGAATTTCCTCCGGAGTTGATCAATCAACAAGAATCGGTTACCGATCGCCTCGAAGAGGAGATCGGTCAGATTGAGGGCGTCGAAAAGGTCACGGTGCTCCACAAAAAGCCGGAAACTTCCTCCGATGACTCCCCTCCCCAAGGAGCCCAAGGAGCCCAGGGACCCGGACCCAATACTGTCGGTGCACAGGATATCCCCGGGGTAAAACACGTCATCGCAGTCGCCAGTGGCAAGGGTGGAGTAGGCAAATCTACCGTCGCAGTCAATCTCGCCATGGCATTGCAGAAGATCGGAAAGCGAGTCGGGCTTCTCGATGCCGATGTCTATGGACCATCGACTCCCAAGATGTTGGGAACTGAAGAGGATCGCCCCCAGGCGACAGAACATGAAACGATTCTGCCCATCGAGTCCCATGGGCTGCAAACGATGTCGATCGGATACCTCTTGGAGGAGGATTCTCCGGTGATCTGGCGAGGACCGATGGTGACCGGATTGCTGAGACAATTCCTCTTCCAGGTCGAATGGGGTGATCTCGATTTCCTGGTGCTCGATCTGCCACCGGGAACCGGCGACGCCCAGTTGACCCTCGTTCAATCTCTGTCCCTCGCAGGGGGAGTCATCGTTACCACCCCCCAGGATGTCGCCCTGCTGGATGTTCAAAGGGGAATTCAAATGTTCCAGCGGACCAGCGTTCCGATTTTGGGCGTCATCGAAAACATGAGCCACTTTGAGTGCCCCAATTGCCAACACGTTACAGAGATCTTTCCCGGAGCCGGGGGGGAAGATATTTCCCAGCGCTACGGCGTTCCGTTCCTCGGCAAAGTCCCTCTGGAACCTTCCACTGCTGTGCAAGGAGACTGTGGTGTGCCAGTGATGGTCAGCCAACCGGATGGTGCACTCGCAGAAACGATGCTTTCAATCGCGCACATTATGGCTGAATCTCTGGTTCAGAAGTGATCCAACCAGCGGACGTCACCCCGTGCGGGAAGTCGTGAGCCACTCTCGCGCAAATTCCAATACTTCCGCAGGCGTGATCGCTTTCATGCATTCATGATGCCCGAGGGGGCACACCTTCTTTTGACATGGGCTGCACTCTACTGACTTTCGTACCACGGTGGTGGTCTCGAGAAAAGCATCGGTGTAATCGGGACTGGTCGGTCCCATCAAAACGACCTGGGGTGTAGACATCCCGGCTGCAATATGTCGGGGCCCGGTGTCTCCAGTGATCAGCAAAGCCATCTTCTCCATCAACACCTTGAGTTCATCCAGAGGCCATAATTCATCGGCCAAATTTGTCACCGATCCCCCTATTCGGGATTCCAGTTCCTTGGCCAATTCTTCCTCTCCCGGCCCACAGGTGATGATCAACTCACACCCATCGTCGTCGCGCAGCGACCTGGCGACCTCCGCCATTCGCTCCAGTGGCCAGATTTTCGATGGGCCAAAGGCAGCCCCGGGGTGAAGGCCTATCCAAGGTTTCGCAGGATCACAGGAGAGGGTCTGACAACGAGTTCGTGCGCGCTCCCGACACTCCGGAGATGCGGAGAGTTGCGAACCATAACCGTCACCTTCAACACCGAGGGAAGCGACGACCTCCAAGTATTCATGGTGCATGGGGTAAGCACGCCTACCGGGAGCCAACCGCGGCATTTTCAGCGGGTCCGTCAAAAGAAAACTGCGCCATTGGCGAGCCATACCAATTCTGCGTGGGACACCTCCACGCCAAACCTCATAGGTCGTTCTAAAGGAGTGCGGCAATAGAATCGCAACATCAAAACGACCTTCGCGAATCAATCGTATATTTTTGCGTGTCCTCCCGGGCCCCCTGGCAACAGCAATCCATTCATCGAAGAGATCCGCATCAGCGAGGAGCGGCTCAAGGTGCCCTCCTCCCATCACGGTCATCGAGGCCTCGGGGAAGCGGCGGCGCAATCCCCTGAGAGCCGGGGTCGCCATGACGGCATCCCCGACCCAGGTCGGTATCCGGACGAGAAATCTCGTGCCAGGTTCCAATGGATCAGCCCTTCAGCAGATGCTGGAACTTCTTCTTCTCTGCTGCCCAGCGATAGGCATTTTCCGCAGAGATCATTCCTTCCTTGAGGCGGGCAAGGATCGCGTCGTCCATTAATTGCATTCCCTTGCCCCTTCCTCCCTCAATCAGTGAAACGATTTTGTGAACTGCTCCTTCGCGAATGATGTTTGGCAAAGAACCATCGTGGAATAGCAACTCATTCACCGCCACACGCCCTTTGCCATCCTTTTTTGGGATCAGCAGTTGAGCGATGATTCCTTTGAGGGAGCAGGAGAGCATCGTTCTCACCTGGTTCTGCTGCTCTTCAGGGAAGACATCGATGATCCTGTCGACAGTCTTTGCAGCACTGTTGGTGTGCAGTGTCGCGAATACCAAATACCCCATCTCCGCAGCGGTGATCGCCAAGCTGATCGTCTCCAGATCACGCAGTTCACCGACGAGAATGACGTCCGGATCCTGACGTCCCACAGATCGAAGGGCCTTGGCAAAGGACTCCGAGTCGATTCCGACTTCCCGTTGAGTAATTTGGGATTTCTTGTTTGCGTGGACAAACTCGATCGGCTCTTCAATCGTCACAATATGACGAGATTGGTTTCGATTGATGTAGTCGATAAGAGCGGCGAGGGTCGTCGACTTTCCACTTCCGGTCGGGCCAGTACACAACACGAGACCATTGCGCAGATGGCAGAATCTCTCAATGTGGGCCGGTACACCCAAGTCGTTCACGGGAAGGATTTCTTCCGGAATCATCCGGAAGACTCCTGCCAAGCCGTGTTGCTGACGGAAGAAACTGCATCGGAATCGGGCAACCCCTGGCATGGCATAGGCCCAATCCAGATCATTTTTCTCCATGAGATGGGTTCTTCTCTTTTCATCCAGCATCGGCAGCAACAGTTGCTCTGTCTGCTTGGCGGTCAAAGGCTCCTTGGTCACGGGGCGCAGATGGCCGTGAACCCGGATCTTTGGCGGCATTCCGGCACTGACGTGGAGATCGGAACCGTCCAGTTCTTTGATCATGTTCAAAAGTTTGTCAATTTGTGCGGTGCTCATGACTCTCCTAACCCTTCATCGACGAGGGATCTTCCGCATGATAGCGGGCCACCTCCGGTGTGATCACGCCCTTGCGCAGCAGTTCACGAATCGAATCATCCATCGTGATCATTCCCTGTTTGCGACCGGTCTGCAGAACCGAAGGCAGTTGGAAAGTTTTGTTTTCCCTGATCAGGTTCCCCACCGCTGGTGTGGCAAACATGATCTCCAGAGCAGGCTCGACACCCGTGCCATCTTTCCGGGGCAACAGCTGTTGGGAAATCACGCCCCTCATCGATTCCGATACCATCGCTCGAATCTGCTCCTGCTCCCTCGGCGGGAACACGTCGATCAGGCGATCCAGAGATCTGACCGCATTGGTCGTGTGCAGTGTCGCCAGAACCAGGTGACCTGTTTCAGCGGCAGTAATTGCCATCGAAATCGTCTCCACGTCCCGCATCTCTCCGACCATGATGACATCAGGATCTGCACGCATGGCAGATCTCAATGCAGAGTGGAAAGTCTCAGTGTGACGGCGAACATGGCGCTGATTGATATTGGACCCGGCCGGACTGAAGATGTACTCGATGGGATCTTCAACCGTCACGATGTGATCGTTTCGATCCTCATTGATCATTCCTATCAGGGCAGCCAACGTTGCCGACTTTCCACAACCGGATGGACCTGTGACCAACACGATGCCCTGGTTGTATTGGGTAAATTCCCTGAGTGTTGCCGGCAGTCTTAAGTCTTCCAGTGTGGGTACGGTGTCGGGAATCAGGCGAAAGATGGCTTCCTTTCCTTTTCGTTGCTGGAAGCAGTTCGCCCGATAGCGACCGTGATCTTTCGTTTCCAGGCAAAAATCCAGATCGAGATGCTCTTCCAATTCACGCCACTGGTCTTCTTCGAGCAGGGTGCGAATCGCACTTTCGGTATCACTCGCAGAGAGGGTCGGATGCTTGAGCCGAACCAACTGACCGTGGAGACGAATCAATGGCGGAGAATCCACCTGAAAATGAAAATCGGAGCAGCCGAATTCTCTCACCTTTCGAAGGTAATCAGAGATCGGCTTTCCACTCATGTCACTGAAATCCATACGCTGGATATCAGCAACTGAAGGTCCGCTACTCGCAGAGGTGGCAGCAGGTGCTGAAGCTGCCCCGGCAGTCGAGCTTTCCATGCGCTCTTTGATCTTTTTCTGGATCGTTTCTGCGTGCTGTGCTGAGATCAGGCCTTGGGCTACCAAGGCTTCACCCAGATCACCTCCATCGGGCAAACCAGCCATCACCTGCTTCAAGGTGGTTTCATCGACCAATTTGTTTTTGAGGACGATGCGACCGAACATCGTTGCCATCGAGGAACGATCTCGCGTCTCTTCAGTCATGTTTACTCCCCGTGAAATCGGCTAAGGATCGACTGGGAAAACGACATCAGGGGTTCGTCGTCAATCGCAGCGCATTCCTGGAAAAAAGGGCTCTGTGGGGTTCCCCGAAAAGGACCTCGGGTATCCCGGGACAAGTCCTCATCCTAGCCTTCAGGGGTTTTGGGGCAAGATCGAGTCCCGCGCCTGATTTGCTCGATCAGGCCTGTTGTCGAAATTCCGGGCTTGAGGGTGACCGTTTCCACCCTTCCTCCTGCCGCTTCGACCGCTTCGCGACCCACCACCTCCTCGATGGAGTAATCCGCCCCTTTCACCAATACGTCTGGCAGCAGACGGGCAATCAGGGATTCGGGGGTATCCTCGTCAAAGATGACCACGTGATCGACACTTGACAGCGCACCCAAGAGTCGAGCTCTTTCGGTGACGGGAAGGATCGGTCTCTCCGGCCCCTTGAGGCGGGTCACCGATTCATCCGAATTGAGACCGACGATGAGGGCGTCCCCAAACGCTCGTGCAGCCTCCAGAAGTTGCAGGTGCCCAGAGTGGAGCAAGTCAAAACAACCATTGGTAAACACAACGGTCTGCCCTGAAGAACGATATTGACTCATGATGCTGACCATCTCTTCGCAGGAGAGGGCAGGATCGACCGGCACTCCACACAAGACATCACGAGCGCCGGAGAGCTCCCAACTCTCGACCGGTTGTACCCCCACCTTTTGGACTTCCAGGCCCGCTCCGAGGTTTGCCAACTGGCACGCTTCATCGATGGTCCAATCGGATGCAACCGCCAATCCCAATAGAGAAAGCACCATATCTCCTGCTCCGGCAACATCGGTCACCGCCTGAACACGGGTCGGGTGGCGTCGTAATCCTCCACCCCGGGAAATTCGTGTCATCCCGTCACGGTCCAGTGTCAAAATACAATGTTCCAGATCCAATCTCTCGACCAGAGCTTCTCCAACGCGTGCGTGGTCTGAAACCTCCTCGCCCACGTCCAACCCACTGGCGGTCGATGCTTCGTAGCGATTGGGACAGATCAAAGTCGCTCCCTGATATCGATCCCACTCCCCTGACCTCCCGGGATCGACGAGAACAGGGATTCCTTTGTTTCGAGCCCCATCCAACAGCTCCTTCATCATCTCCTCCCCGAGAAGGCCCTTCTCATAGTCAGAGACCAGGATGACGGAGATGGGTAGATTCAGCAGCTGTTCCAAAGAAGCGCGACATGCAGACATCTCCTCTGCAGTCAGCGGGTGAGATTGCTCGCGATCGAGGCGCAGGATCTGTTGCTGTCCACGCCCGGCGTGTTGGACCCCTGCCAGGATACGAGTCTTGCAACTGGTCGGCCTGTCGGCGGAGACGACGATGCCTGAAACATCCGCACCCAGATTTGCGAGGGCCTCACGAATATACTCCCCCGCTTCATCTGAGCCGGTCATGCCGACAACTTTCGTCGGGACACCCAGTGCGGACAGGTTGGCCACCACACTACCTGCACCACCGACCCTGCGCTCATGCTGCGAGGAATTGACCACCGGGACAGGTGCTTCCGGAGAAACCCTGTCGACATCCCCATAGTGATATTCGTCCAGCATCAAATCACCGATGACGAGTACGGGACTGTCTACCCTGAGAGTATCGATTTCAGGAATCATGGAGTCCCTTTCAAGGAATTTTGTAACAAGGCCATCCGAAACAGGGGCAGGTTGATTTCGTGATGTCCGATCAGGGAGATTCCCCTCTCGACGGGCCTCTGCAAAACATTCCTGCTCGTCCGATAGTGGGGAATCATGTCGAAGTTGATGGCGGTCACTCCCGCCAACTCCCGACCCAAATTCCGTGCGACATTGACCACCTTCAGAAACACCTCCGGCATCACCACAGCAGAACCAATGTTGAGCCAACAACCATTCTCAAGGTCGTGCACGACGGCAGCCAATAGTTGGAAATCGATGGCGGTAGCCTCTCCCATCTCCGCCCCGGCGACACCCGGGTGCATATGAACGATGTCGGTTCCGAACGCAACATGTACCGTGGCAGGGATTCCAAGACGCCGAGCCGAAGCCAACAAAGAGATCTCCGGGTACGGCATTCCCTGGCTCAGAATCACATCCCCGAGCGCAGCCCCCAATCCTTCACCATCGGCTCCGGATTTCGCTCCCTGACGAAAAGCCTCCGCCGTCTCTGCGGACATTCCAAATGAACCATCAGCGATATGGGTTTCCACGTCCTCCGAAGTTTCTCCGATCATCGCCAGTTCCACATCGTGGATCGCGGTGGCCCCATTCATCGCCAAGGCATCGATGAAGCCCCGCTCCATCAAGTCGATGAGGATCGGTCCCATTCCAACTTTGACAACGTGTCCTCCCAATGCAGCAACCACGGGGGCACCGGCATCACGGGCTGCAGACACCGAAGCCACCGCTGCTCTGAATTCATCCGCTGCGAGGATCGCTGGCAAAGAATCGAGCCAATCGTTGAAATTGGCATCTGGAGAACATGGCTGCCTGAACTGGGTTCTGGATACGATGTTTTGACGATCCCGAATCGGGGTGGCATGGACGCCTTCCAGATCAAGGGGCTGCCAACGGTTCTCTCGGTTCATTGAATCTCCTCTTCAACATTGCTGGATGCTATCAGAGGGGGACAGGAAGTTCACGCTTCCCTGGAGTCTTAATCCCGATCCAGGCGCTGCAAAATTGACTTCGTTGGCAAATCGTGCTCGATGTTAAGGATGTGGACCCTGTCCAGCACTTGGCCGGGAAGGTTCAATTCCCTGACCTTGACCGCATCCTTGGCAGTACAGACGATGGCACCACAGCCTCTCCGATCCGCCGTTTGCACCAAATGGTTCATATCTGTACAGGTATAACGATGATGGTCGGGGTATTGAACTTCAGCGGAAATTCTCAGATCGGCAGATTCGAGGGAATGGCGAAACCCATCCGGAGTTCCAATCGCAGAGAATGCCAACCACCTTTCCTCATCAGAAGTGACCGGCTCCCCTCCCGAGAGTGTGCGCAGACCTGTGACTTTGGTGGAGCACAAATCTACCGGAATCCCCGGATGCAATTGCTGGAAGAACCCCATGACCTGGTGCAACCACTCTTCTGAGCACCGCTCTGCCCGGGTCAGCAGAATGTGATCCGCACGTTCCACACCATCGACCGGTTCTCTCAATCTGCCAAGGGGAAGGCACCAGCCCCCACCGAATGGATCACTGGCATCACAAAGAAGTATGTTCAGATCACGATGCAACCGTCGGTGTTGGAAACCATCGTCCAATATAAGCAGGTCGACCCCCGGATGTTTCTCCAGGAGCATCTTGCCGGCATGAAATCGATCTTTGTGTTGCACATGGGGGACTTCCGGCAACTCTTCTCGCTGCATCCGAAACTCATCGTTGCCATCTGGCCCGGAGCGATATCCCCGACTCAGAATTCCCGGCTTCCCCCCCAGTTTCATCCAGGAGCGAACCAATGCCATCACGGTGGGTGTCTTCCCCGTCCCACCCACACTGATATTTCCTACACTGATCACAGGCACCGGCAGGCGGAGTGGCCACTGACCTGAACGAAACTTCTGACGTTCCTTCTTGCGCTTGCGCTCGACACCCCATCTCCAACACTTTTCGAGGGTTTGGAGCAACGGTCGCGGAAGGGGAATCAGAGGATCAGACACTGTAGACTATTTCTCTTCGACACCCTGGCGGGGACGGTCGTGCAATATTCGAAGCACTTCCAATACTTGTTTTTCGCGCATGTGCCCCAGTTCGATGAGGATTTGTCCCAGGAATCGGTGCGGCTCACCCCTGGCTTCATCCCGGGCCTGTAGAGCAAGCCCCTCATACAGTTGCGCCGTGGTGATAAATTGAAGCTCGAATGCGACTTCGCCGAACAATCTCATCTCCTGTGCCAAGATACCTCCCTGGAAAGCGGGAAAAAGAGCGTCACACCTTCAGAATAACCTCAGACTCCTTGGGTGACCAGTTCGACGCAAAACTTACATGTTCAGGGATCTAGAGATCCCGACGACGCCTCTCCAATTGCTGACGGTCGTAGAGTTGATCTGCATCCAAGCGCAATTCTTCAGCTTCCAGCAATCCTTGAATCAACTCGGAAGGCAAGCCTGATTCACCACAGCATGCTCCTACCAATGCACCCCCAAGAGCAGAAGTCAATTGCACTGCTCCACCGGAGTGCATGCAAGACAGCAAAACAGAACGGGGCGATCCTGGATCCCTGAGCCATGAATACAAAGCCACCATGAAGACAGGGAGACAACGTGCTTCGACCCCCACCTGTTCCAGGGATGCATCTCCCTCATCCCCAAAGGAAGCCAGGCGCTGGAAGGCATCTTTCTCATTCAACGTCAGCATCCCAGGAACTTGCTGAAGGCTCTCAGCCACATCCCCATCGATGCGACTCGCTGCCGCCGCTGCGCTGTCCAAGACCACTCCCAGTACGATTTCATGATGGGTCAGACAATGGGCGACGATGGTCGCTATCGCCGCGTTGACAGCGCGAACACGTGTATCCTCATGGGTAATTGCCGTCATTCGATCGACACATTCCACCAGTTCATCCGGTGAATCATGACACCACAGGCCGATGAGAATGCTGCACAGGAGTGCGGAAGCACCATCTTCCCCCGGTGGGCAGGCACAACCCCGGGCTTTGCTCCCCTGACGCAACCAGCGCGACATGGCACTGTCCACATCGGATAACCTTTCGATCATCCGATTCTCTCTCCACAGGGGAATCCATTCCTCGACGATGCTGCTCTCCCGGATCACTCCCTCTCGGGCGATAGACCTGGTCGCCAGCGCCATCAATTGAACTGCTGCGCCATGTTGTCCTTCGGGAAAGTACCCACTGCGGTGCCGAACATAACCATCGACCGCCTCAGCTCCCAGAGCTCGCATAAAGATTCGCGATGAACCGCCATGGGGGAAACCGAGCGCACTGCCCACCGCTGCACCGAGGATACTCCCCCGAAAACGGTCCTGAAGTCGCTCCTTGAGGGTGCCTGCACTCCTCATGCAGATTCCCCTTGTCCGGCATGGGGTGATTCGGAAGTCGAATCTGAATTGCGCCAGTGGGAAAGCGTTTGGACAGGACAACGCTTACGCCAGAAGGGTTTCATGTCGCGGAACCAACCCAATCCCACTCCTGCCAACAATGCCGGCCCTCGGGATGGAGCGCCGAAATCTGCGGACAGCATGATTTTGTCGGCATCCCCCCCCCATTCGTGGGCACCCGATGCCTGACTCGCATCATAGATGACATCCAGTTCAGGGGCGTCACCATTGCGCGGATCGGCACAGGAAGAATCATCTGCCACATACCAATGATCACCGAGAGGGGAAGGGATTGCGATCCCGCTATCTTCTGAGAACTCCTCTGCGGAAACCACGGTCCAACCAAGGGCCTCGGTGGAATCGAGAGAAACGATGCGCTGTCCTGGGGTCGGCTCGCATGCCATCCACAATCTGGCGGCGATGGGAGTCGTTCCTGCCATGAACCAGGTCCCCCTTGGCAAACCCGTTTCACGAACCAGGCTCTCCTGCAATATTCCGACACGTTGATAGCCGGGCATGACGGGTGGAAGTTGTCCAGAAATAAGTCCAACCGAGTCCACCTTGGCAGGATCCCACCGTTCGATCGAGTGTGGACCAGGAGTCAACCCGGTTTGCCATGCAAACGCAGTGGTCGTCGCCAAGGCACCGGTCCAGCGGTAACGCAACCAATCCTGAACATCCATGATCGCGACCAAACTGCGTGTCAGCCCTGGTTGGGACGACAAAGTTTCGGGTATTCGGTCACTGAGTTGAGACGAAGGAGGATGATCCTCGGTCCAACCGATGGCCCGCGGAGGCACCGGTTCCATTTCGGCATCGACGAGGACCAGCCCTGTTGCAGAAGCGACTCCGATCGCTGCCACCGAGCCTGGACGAATCTTTCCCTCCTCCAGAGCATGTTGCAGGAGTGCCCTTACCGATCGAACTTTTTCATCCGGATGGGTACGCCAGTCTTCATTGAAGGATGCGAGGACCTCTTCCTCGACGACAACCAAAACCTCTCCCCTGCGGTTTGCCGCAAGAAGGGAAATCGTATTGCCTGATAGTTCGAGCCCCAACAACACACTCAAGAGATCCTCCAGACTGATTCGATCCACATCGTCCCATCCCGGGAGTCATCACCGGGGGATATCGATGAAGCGGGTTTCAATCCCTGCCATCAGCCGTCATTCTAGCGTACGTGAGACCACTTCCCAGCGAACCCCTGTCCCCGCAGAGAATCCTCGTCATCCGGCTCAGTGCCCTTGGCGATGTGATTCAGATTTTGCCCGCCCTGGAGGCCCTCGGAAGGTTGTATCCAGGGGCCAAGATCGACGCCATCACCGAATCTCTCTCATTCCCATTGCTCCAACACCACCCACGACTCAACAAGGTGATGCGCTTTCCCAGGGCAGAAATTCGCCGGGAATGGCGCTCTGCGGATTCGCGGGGTGAAGCAAGGGAACGTCTGGCAGAGGTTCACACAAAACTCCATGAACACTACTACGACCTCATCGTCGATTGGCAATCCAATCTGCGCTCCGCCTGGATTCGCTTGCGGACTCGACACCGAAACGTCCTCCAATTGCACCCAGCAGACGGTGGAGAATTGCCTCAGTGGTGGTACGGATGGCGACCCCGTTCAGCTGCAGGCCGAGTCCACCGAATCGAGCGCGCGATGCATCTGGTTCGGGAACTGGGATATGAAGGAGAGACTCCCGCAGGTGAAGTCGCCCTCGGAGACTCCGACAACGGACCGGTGACGGAATCCCCGCCGGTACTGTTGCACCCCTTTGTCAGTGCATTCGGCAGATTCAAAGAGTGGCCCCTCACCCACTGGAGAAATCTTGCCCGCAGACTCGTAGAGTCTGGCCACCCTGTCTGGCTCTCGGGTGGACCTGGGGAGAGGAGCACTCTTGAAGATCTTGCCAGGAAGATCGGTGACTGTGCCACCCTCGCCCCACAAACGAAGGACGCGGCAGATCTCGGTAGATTGATCCGCTGCTGCCGCGCAGTCGTCGCTGCAGATACAGGAGTCATCCATCTGTCTGCACTGTTGGGGATTCCGTCATTGGGGTTGTACGGTCCCAAAGATCCTGCGGTCCATGGGCCCACCGGGCCAAACACGATGGTTCTTCGATCCGGTATCCCCTGTTCCCCATGCCTCCTGAGAAGGTGCGATCACTCCCTTTGCATGTCCTCCCTCTCGGTAGAGAAGGTCTTCGAAGGGGTCGATTCTCTGATCGGATCCCGTCAAATGCATTCCTGATTTCCCTGTTGACCGCCCCCCGGTCTCCACCGGATGCTGTCATCATGAATGTCGCAGTTGAAACCCACACACACGGGCCCACCACCCCCAGAATTCCGGACTCGAGAGATCCGAACTCGAGAGATCACTCCCACTCTGTGGATCACCCCTATCCCTGGAGCGGTCGCCTCCTCGCTGGCACCATCGATGCCATGATGCAAGCTCTCGACCTGCGCTGGTCAGGAGGAGAAAACGCCATCCTCGCATTGAAAAACCACGGCAATCTCGTCGTCACTTTTTGGCACGAGTGGGTTCTGCCCCTCAGTTTCACACTGAAATCAAACGGGTTCTGTGCTCTTACCAGTCGCCATCATGATGGCGCACGCCTCGGGTCAGCCCTCCGGTATCTCGGAGTGGAAGTTTGTCACGGATCCAGTACACGGGGTGGACTCAGGGGATTTCAGGAGTTGGAAGTTCTCGCCAAAAGAGGATTGTCACCCGTGATCTCCGTCGATGGTCCCAAAGGTCCACCTCGCATCGCAAAAGAGGGCGCAGCCGCTCTCGCCAGGCGCTTGAAGATCCCCATGATTCCGATAGGGTTCTCCGCCAACAGTCAGTTTCGGCTCAACACGTGGGATCGAATGATCGTTCCTTACCCTGGGACGAAAGCTCTCGTCGTGGTCGGTGATCCCGTCTTTCCCGGTGACCACCGAAGAGACGATTCAGCCATATCCGGGGAACTCGGCACAGCCCTCAATCAGGCGACAGAAGATGCACAAAATGAGTTCAGCCAAAGGTGGCGCACAGGAACCGGCACCTCTCCTTTGGGGAGCACGGGCCTCACTTCTGCAAAGCAACAAAGTCCAGATACGCCGTAAATCTCTTCCCGCCCAGAAATTGGATGCGGAAGTCTTTGACTCGCGACCACTCCGCGCTCCCTTGGCCCTTGAAATTTTTCAGGGGCACTTCGATGCGTTTTAATCCCCGGTGTGACTTCATTTGTGCGATGTAGGCATTTTGAACTGTGGTCACTTTTGACAAGCCTTCTTCACTGGATCCAGGCACGACAAAAACCAATTGGTAAGCAGAACCTCCTGCAGGCATATCGAGATACATCACCAAGGATTTGTATGAATCCATGTTGCGTGGAAGAGTCTTGATCTTCAGTTCATGGGCTTTGGAACTGACTTTCCATTCCAGAGCGCGTTTCCCCTGCTGAACCAGCTTCGGATCATCGATGAACTTCTTGCCAAACTTTTCAGAATAGCGCTTGGAAACCCTTTCAAAGTCATCGAGGACCACAAACAGTTTCGATTCCATCTCAGTGAGAAATTTTTTGTACTCTGGGCCGATGGGTGACTGGGCAAAGCGTGGATAGTTTTTTGCCCCTATACGGTAGGCTGCCGACTCTTTGCCCAATTCTGCTTGCTTCTGTAAAGCATTCAGTTCGTTGGCACCTTCTGTCGCCAACATCCAATTATCGATGTACATGCGTGTGGTGCGATTCTTTGCCATTTTGCGTGCTGCTTTGAATTTCTCGACTGCCTTGGCGAACTCTTTTGCGTCAAAGGCACTGCGTCCCTCTGCCAGGAGAGTTGCCCCCTCCGGTTTCTTCCATGCGAGGTCAGGAGTTTCCTGGGCTGGCAATCCTGCAGGCAACAACACCAAAAGTGCGATCGATGTCAGCACCACCAAAAGAGGGATTCTTGATGTGTTTGAATCCAAAGCCGATCCGGCTGCAGAAATGAGCATGAGGTCTCCTTTTGTCTGCCATGAAACCGAGTCAAAACAGTCTTGGGCCATGGTAGTTGCGCCCCCCCGCTCGCTCAAGTCTGCACAAGGGGCTTCCCCAGGGCCATCAACCTGTGACACGCGCTTTTCTGGCTCGAATCACCTCCGGAGTCGACTTCCAGCGGGGATGCATCCAGACCCATTGTTCCGGATGTCTGCGAATCGCTCGTTCGATAGACTGGTTCATTCTGAGGGTTAATTCGAGAACCTGGTCTTCAGGATCATCCTGAGGATCCAACTCCGTCACGCGGATAGGTTCATCCATCTCAAATCGATAGTGATCTGCGGTTTTGACCAAGTAATAGGGAAGCAGGATGGATCCGGTTTTCAGGGCCAACCGTGCCGGGGCAGCGGTTGTATGTGCCGTCTTGCCCAGAAATGGCACATGAAGCCCCTCCATCATTCGAATATCGAGATCGACCAGCATCGTGACGAGTTGATTATCTCGCAGCAATCTCAAAACCCTGATCAGTGATTGGTCCTGATAGATCAGGCGAATGCCGAGACGCAAACGGATTCCTTCTACAATTTTCTGTAGTGCCGTGTCTGAATACCGTTTGGCCAAAACCGAATATCCCATCTCGCCAGTGACCGCAGCCGCCATTTCCCATGCCCCAAGATGACCAGAGACACCGATGACCCCGCCTTCGCGGCAGTATGCAGCAATTTTTTGGCGAAACTCCTCAAGCCCCTCGATTTGGATTCCATTCAATTGATCATCGAAAATCGGGCTCCCCCCACTTCGTGAAGAAAGACTGCACCCTGTCACGATGGTCTCACCCAGATGCAAAAAATTACTTCTGGCGATGGATCTGCGAGTGGTGGAACTGAGCCCGGGGTCCAACTGCGCCAATTGCTGAATTGCACGACGTCGGTCGCGTTGCATCATGAGCCATGCAATGTGACCGATTCGTCGCCCCCAGCGAGGCGCAGATGCAGGCCCAGGAATGCAAAGGAGTGCCAGCAATCCACGCAAAATCACGCCTTGGCAGCTGTTCAGAACTTTCCTCGCCAAATTGGACAACGGATTCTCGCATTTCAAAACAGGTCAGAGACGCTTCCTATTTGGCTTGTAGACATGGCACAAACCCGTGCCGTGGGTATGATGAACCATGACACCGAACAGGAGGATGCCATGATTCATGTCACCGAAGCCGCCGGCAAGGAGATCCTTCGGCTGACCAGCGAGAAGGAAGTGGGAGAAGAAGGCGGATTACGCCTTTTTGTCCAAGGAGGTGGCTGTGCGGGCATGTCCTATGGAATGGATGTTGTTGGAAAAGTGGACGAAAAAGATCGGGTCTTCGAAGTCGAAGGCGTACGGATCATCGTAGATCCCAAGTCATGGCTCTTCCTCAATGGAACCACCGTCGATTTCAAGGAGTCCCTGATGGGGCGCGGATTTGTCTTCGAAAACCCCAATGCCAACGGTGCCTGCGGCTGCGGAACATCCTTCAGTGTCGAGGAGACCCCTGCACCCGCTTCGACAGATACGGATCGCTGCTCAGGAAGTTGAATCTGCGAAATTGAATTTGCGAAATTGAATTTGAATCGAGTCGCCGTTCAGGCGAAGACGTCACCCAACATCTGATCCGGGTCGGGGGGATGCTGTTCCTTGCTGGACAATGCCTTTTCTGCCAAAGCCTCCACATGTGCAGTCTCTTCAGACTCCCAAGTTGCCAAGCGATCCGCCGCAGTCGCATCATCGCCGAAACGACTCGATATAAACCAAGACTCGTAGCAACCGATCGGCTCCTTGAGTGCCCACTGATGAAAATCTGATTCCTTGAAGATCGCCCTGGCTTCCGCTTCATCGTGGGTTGCGTGACCTCCAAAGCGAAAGGTCCGGGCGAGGATGACGACGGGTCCTTCCCCTTCGAGGCAGATTTCCCGTGCTCGCCTGACACAGGAGTGCACATCGAGGATGTGATTTCCATCGCATTCAAGACCCGTCACCCCATAGGCGGCTGCCATGCTGCGCAAACTGTCATCAAGACGGGGATCTCTTCGGGTACCGAGAGCAACAGCATTGTCTTGAACGATGACGATGAGGGGCAGGTTGCGAGATGACGCCAGCGACAATCCTTCGTGGACCGCTCCGGTACGCGTCGAACCGTCCCCGACCCAGGTGAGAGCCACCCGCTGCTCCTGACGCAACTGAAATGAGAGCGCAAAGCCAGCACACACAGGAACCAGATCACCAACATGGCTGATCGGTGCGACAACACCGTGACGAAGATCACCGAAGTGAAGATCACGCCCCTTGGTCAATCCATCCCCTGAAGCCAGATAAGAGCGGAACGATTCCTCCATCGGCAATCCGCGCTCAAATGTAGCAGCCGCATTGCGAATCATCGGCCCGACGACATCTCCATCAGCCAAGGCGTGACATGCTCCGACCGTCACCGCTTCCTCACCGGTCCCAAGCCATGCTTTGGTGATCACTCCCGTTCGTACCCAGCGCTTGAGAGTAATGTCGTGAATCCTTGCACGAATGAGGCCCCGGTACAAATTTTCCAGCCCCGTCTCCCCAAGGGACTGAAGACTGGTCTCAATTTCGGGATCTTTCATGCGTTCAGCGTACTCCGCCATCGTCTCGGGATCCGCTTGCCAATCGCGATACTCAGGAGGGTCGTAAGCAGGATATATCTTCATGGTTACACAACCTCCCCAAGCCAATTTGTGATGATCCCCAATACCTCTTCGGCGTGTTCATGGGCTCCTTGATGGGGGTGGATCATGCCAAAGGTATGTCCCGCACCTTTGATGAGGACTTTTTGTGACAAGGGGTGCCGATCCTCATCGAACAATCGCTCCAGTGAAGCAGGAGGAACTGCAGGATCATCGGTGCCGTGAATTCCCAACACCGGAATATCGGTGGAAGCCAATGCCATTGCGGGATCATATCGGGATGAGTGAAGATCATAGTCTTCCAGCACAGCGGCATCCTGCTGCAACACTTCCCCTGTTCTCGCATTGACGATCTCACGGTACCCGCGATTGCGCCATTCCTCCACTTCTCCGGGAGTCAGACGCATCAGATCATGAGGAGTTCCGAGGGTGACGACTGCGCAAATCTCCTTGTGGAGCGCTGCAGCCAACGCGGCCACAATTCCGCCACGGGAGTGACCAATCACGACCCATGGCTGACCGGTGACCAGGTTTTCCGACTTGAGCAAGGCGGACACATCCTCCAGATCGTGGCTCAGCGTCTGCAGGGCAAACTTTTCAGGCTCATCAAACTCGGTGAGTGCGGGTCCCACACCGCACATCGTGGGATTGATCGCTACGACCCGAAAACCCTTCGCAGAGATACTTCCGCAAAACCATGGCCAGCCACCCCAGTCTTTGAACCCCTTGAAACCGGGAATAAAGATGACGGTCGCTGTTGCAACCGCTGAATCGGAGGGATCAAAGATGGAATAACGCAAACACCGATCCGCAGTGACCTGAAGTTCCCCATGATCGGTGGGCGTCAACGCGTTCATGAAGAGACTCGTCCTTCAGCAATCAATTTGATGGCGTCATCCAGTGTCACTTCTTCCTGGGAACCCGCATCCATATCGCGAAGTTGAACCGTTCCGGCACGAGACTCTTCTTCCCCTATGACAAAAACGTAGGGGATCCCTGACTTTTGGGCAAACTGCAATTGCTTTTTGACTTTGGCAGCCTTGGGGTAAACCAGGGTTTCGATTCCAGCGCCTCGCAATTTCGCAGCAGCGGCAAAACTTGCTGGAGCAAGATCGTCAGAGAACTGGACAACCATTGCTCGTGCGGGCTGCTTGCGGTCTGAGAGCAGATTCAACTCCCCCAAGGCATAGAAGAGGCGATCGATTCCGAGACTGATCCCAATAGCGGGAAGATCTTTCCCTGAGAACATTCCCACCAAATCGTCATACCTGCCGCCACTCATCACCGAACCGACCTCTGGCAACTCATCCAGGAATGTCTCGTACACGAGCCCCGTGTAGTAGCTCAGTCCGCGAGCGATGGCAGGATCGATCCGGCAGAATTCCGCAATACCCGAAGCCTCGACTATCTCAAGAATCTCCGCCATTCGTTCGATGGCACTGCTCGCCTCTTCATCCGTACCGACGATTGCTGAGAGATGTGCGAGTACTTCTTTGGGCTCTTCCTTTTCACAGAGAACCACTTCGAGAACCTTGTCGAGTCCTGAAGGATCCAAGCCAGGGATTGCTGTCACTTCTTCTCTAAACTTCTCCACACCGATTTTTTCCAACTTATCGAGGACGCGTAAAAAATCGGCTTCGGCAGCCCCTTCGATTCCAACCAAACGACAAAGGGCTGTCAGAAGACCACGGTGATTGATCCTCAATCGATATGCTTCGACACCGAGACGGTTCATGACCGCCGCACCGATGACGAGCATTTCCGCATCCGCTGCAGCAGTATCGATGCCGATGAGATCCACATCGCATTGCATGAACTCGCGAAAACGACCGCGGGCAGGTTTCTCTGCCCGCCAGACTGGGGCAATCTGATACCTACGGAAGGGCATACCGATCTCACCATGCTCTGCAAGCACTCGGGCCAGCGGCACCGTCAGGTCGTAACGCAAGGCGACATCCCTGTCTCCGTTGTCGATAAACCGATACAGCAACATCTCGCCTTCGTCGCCATACTTTCCAGTGAGAACCTCAGCATATTCGAGTGCAGGGGTCATCAATGGAGGATAGCCATGCTGCTCGAAGACCTCTTTGACGGAAGTCAACATTCGCTCTTTTTGCAGCATTTCTCCGGGAAGGTAATCCCGGAATCCCTTCAGGCATTGAACCTTCATAGGATCCTCCAGACCTTTGGCACTACTATCGTGAGAAGCCCGGCCAAGGGCAAGTGGAAGCCAAGGGAGGGCATCAAATCGTGAACTTCAGGGTTGCCAGAAGTCTCTGCGAAGCCCCCTAGTGGACCAAACCCAGATCCCGACCCACTTCGGTGAAGACCTGAATGGCATGGGAAATCTGCTCTGTGGAATGCCCCGCTGAGATTTGCACCCGTATGCGAGCCTGACCTTTGGGAACAACCGGGTAAGAAAATCCGACAACGAAAATTCCGCGCTCATTCATCGAGGTCGCCATCTCCATGGTTCTGCGCTCGTCCCCGATCATGATGGGGACGATGGGATGATCACCTGCAGCAATATCAAATCCGGCAGCCTTCATCCCATCACGAAACTGCAGTGTATTGTCCCTGCTCCTCCGGACTCTTTCAGGCTCGGCATCGATCAGGTCGAGAACCCTGATTCCCGCCATGACGATGGAGGGTGCAAGAGTGTTGGAAAACAGATAGGGCCGTGAACGCTGACGCAATAGCTCGACGATTTCCTTGCAGCCACTGGTAAATCCTCCACTGGCTCCCCCAAGCGCTTTTCCGAGAGTGCTGGTGATGATGTCGACACGGTCCTGGACACCGAAATACTCGGGTGTCCCCCGACCTGTAGTTCCGACAAAGCCGGTCGCATGACTGTCGTCGACGACGAGAATCGCATCATGGCGATCACAAAGGTCGGCAATCTCATCGAGAGGAGCAAGAACCCCATGCATGCTGAAGGCACCGTCCGTTACCACCAATCGAGATCTCGCCCCAGCTGATTCGACGAGACAGCGTTCCAGGTCCTTCATGTCCCTGTGCATGTATCGAAAGCGTGAGGCCTTGCACAATCGAACACCGTCGATGATCGATGCATGGTTGAGCTCGTCGGAAATCACTGCATCCTCAGGCCCCAGTATTGTCTCAAAAAGCCCGGCATTGGCGTCGAAACAAGAGGTGTACAGAATGGTGTCCTCAGTGCCGAGGAAACTGGAAATCCGTTCCTCCAACTGCTTGTGAATATCCTGGGTACCACAGATGAATCGAACCGAACTCAAGCCGAACCCATGGGATTCCAGGGCCTTGCGAGCTGCACTGATGATTTCAGGGTGACTGGAAAGCCCAAGGTAGTTGTTGGCGCAAAAATTGAGCGCTTCGCCATCAGCGGTGGAGATACTTGATCCCTGTGGAGACGTGATCACCCTTTCCTGCTTCCACAGGCCCGCTTCTTCTATCCCTTGAAGTTCTTCGATGAATCGGTCACGGGCAGAAAACATGGCTCACCCTCTCTCAAATCTTGGATCCGACTCAAACGCCTGCGGTGGCGGAATCCCCCCCCGGGAACATGACCACTTTTCCGCATTGCCCCGCACGGATCAGCTCAAAAGCAGTTTCATAATCCTCAAGAGCAATGCGATGGGTGACGATGGGTGATAGATCGAGTCCCTCCTCCAGAAGACGACTCATATCCTTCCAGGTATCCCAGACCTTACGTCCTATGATTCCCTGCAGGATTGCCCCCTTGAAGATGACGTCGCGCGCCAGATCGAGAGAGACTCTGTCGGAGGGCACACCGAAGAAACGATAGTCCCCACCGCGAGCCAGGCACCTCAAGCCATCTTCGATGGCCTTGTCGTTTCCGGACATCTCAAAAACAACATCTGCACCCTTGCCCGCAGTCTTTTCCATGTAGGCATCGACCACGTCGACGTCGACGGGATTCCAGGCGTCGTCAGCCCCCAGAACGCGAGCCAACTCCAGACGATAGGGCTGCACATCGATTCCGATGACTGATCTGGCTCCACACTTGCGAGCGATGGCGATACTGAAGAGTCCTGTCGGGCCGCAACCTGTGACAAGAACATCCTTGCCTGCGACGCTCCCGGCCATGGCAACATGGACCGAGTTCCCCAATGGTTCCTGTAAAGTGGCGATCTCAACCGGCAAACCCTCCGGGGACTTCCACACGCACCGCTCCGGCATGACGATCTGCTCTGCAAAGCAACCATCCCGCTGGACACCGATGATCTTTTCATTTTCACAGATGTGGGCCTGACCGTCGGTGCAATGTCGGCAGGTTCCACAAAAAACATGGGATTCGGCTGCCACCCTGTCGCCAACCTTGAATCCGGTGACGGCAGATCCAACTTCGATCACTTCACCGCAGAACTCGTGACCTACGATCAGCGGCTGGGATACTTTTGATTGTGCCCAGCGATCCCAGTTGTAAATGTGGAGGTCGGTCCCACAAACGGAAGTCGCTTGCACACGGATTCTGACATCCCCCGAGTCCATCAAGGGAATCGGTCTGTCTTCGAGAACCAGGCCCGGTTCAGGACCTGGCTTGACCAGGGCCTTCATCGTGTCACTCATCCGTATTCACCTCAGATCCTCTGCTTGCTGCCTCAGCGCCATCAGAAAAATCGATCGCGATTCATTCTCCGGGGTTAATCCGGATCGAATTGCTTCGGGAGCCTGCATTCTGCCTGAAGGACAATTTGCTCCCGCACCCCACAATACTCCCTGATGTTAGCGTTTTCGCCCGTTCTGAGAAAGTGATACAGGGGTGACTGGCATGACCGGATCACGAATATCGCTACAAAAACACGGATTCTGGCAGTGATTTTGCACCGAATTGTTGCTCGTCGGCGAATTCAAGGGTCCAATGGAAGGTATCTTATTTTCCGGGCTGTTTCTGATCCTGCCTCAGGAAACCGTCTATCCGGGGATGAATCTTTCTCGACAATTGGTCGGGGGGAGAGTCTCCGGTTTTCTTTCCTTTAGTCGACCTAAAAAGGTCAGGAGAACGAGCATGAAGAGTCACGCTCTATGGATCACATTTCTGTTTCTTATCTTTGCACCCCTCGAGGCGCAAGATTCCCTCGATGTGGGCACCGGCAGCGCATTCCCCGGGGGCAATGTCAGTGTTGCTGTCAGCATCAACAATACTGCACCTCTCTTGGGGTTCTCCTATGGAGCAACCCATTCAGGATCGATCCTCACCCCGTTGGATATTGTCCAGGGATCTGCTTTGAGTGCACTGAATAGCGGCACCGGTGCGGAGTACTTCTTCTTTGATCTGGCACCTGCAAATGGTCCCGGCGTCATCCTCGCCTGCATCACGACTTTTGGAGGATCCCTCGATCAGATTCCGGCGGGAAACAACCAAGAGGTCAGTGTCATGAGTTACTCCGTCAGCAGCGGTGCTGCTCCTGGCTCAAGTACTCCCATCACTCCTGTGACAACCCTTGGATCACCTCCCACAAACATTGTGTTTACTGTGGGCGGCGTCAGCGTCTTCCCTGCTTCAACAGGCGGGGCGGTCAACATCTCTGTCCCGGCTCCTACCAGTCTCGTCTTGGGTAATCCTGACACTTGCACCTGCAGTACGCCGGTGTCATGGGTAAATGGTGCAACCTACGACAGCATCCAGATACGCGTCGATGGTGCCTTGGTGAATACGCTTCCTGGCAGCGCTACCTCAAGCACGGTTACCCTCAATACAGCTGCAACCGAGGTCTGCGTCCGCGGCGTAGCGAATGGCGTTGACTCGGCAGATACCTGCTCCACTGACTCCTGTCCCGTTTTCACTCCTCCCCCTCCCATTGAAAACCTGAACTGCGAACTGACTTCGAATGTTCCAGGAACGGGTTGTGATTACCAGTTGACCTGGTCTGGCGTGGGGCCCTATTCGGCGATCATTGTCTCCGTCGATGGCCTGGTTGTGGACACGTTGGGAGGAACAGCCACCAGCAGCACGGGATCTCTGTCCTTCTCTCCTGCGGCTGCGAATTTCACCGTCGAAGCCATCGATATCTGCGGAGGATCGGTGAACACCCTGGTTTGCTCTCTCATTTGTGAGGAAGGACCCACTTTCCTTCGGGGTGATTGCAACGCAGACGGCAGTAACAACATCGCCGACGTGGTTGCCGCCCTGACTTTCCTCTTCGGTGGAGGTGGAACTCCCCTCTGCGCCGATGCCTGTGACCTGAATGACGATGGTTCGCTGGATATCAGTGATCCGGTATTCCTGCTGTCAAACCTGTTCAGCAACGGAAATAATCCTCCCGCTCCATATCCAAATTGTGGACTGGATGGGACGGACACTGATCCCCTCGATTGCTCCAGTTTCCCACCCTGCCCGTAATAGGGCACTCCTGAGGGAAAATGGCGAAGAACCCGAAGATCCTTGAGATCTTCGGGTTCTTTTCTTTACCAGCAAGGTTCCCTTTACTCTTGTGTCGACAATCAGGAAACTCAGGTCATGACAATCAACGCTCATGAAATTCGACAAACCAAAATCGTGGCCACCCTTGGCCCTGCCTCAAACGATCCCGATGTTCTCAGCCGCATGGTCGAAGCGGGTTTGGACGTAGTCCGAATAAATGCTTCCCACGGAGCTCATGAAAATGATAGCGACACCATCGATCTGGTACGTCAGGTCGCTCGAAGCGTGGGCAAACCATTGGGGATACTCTACGACCTGCAAGGCCCAAAGATTCGAGTCTCCGACTTTTCCGGTGATCCCCGTGCTGTGGAAGTCGGTTCCGAGATTGCTCTTGCGGTCGATAGAAGTGCTGAAGATGATGAAATCGGCTGTGATTACGATCTTCTCGATAAAGATCTCAAAGTCGGTGAACCGATTCTCATAGACGATGGCAACATTGCACTTGAAACAATCAAGGTCGAAAAGGGCCTGGTAGTCGCCAAAGCCCTGAATTCGGGTCTGATCCACCCACGTAAGGGGATCAATCTGCCCAATACCAAAGTTTCCTCACCGGCGATCACAGATAAGGACCAAGAGGATGTGCTCTTTGCGATAAAGAAAAAGGTAGACTTCCTCGCCCTTTCCTTTGTTCGCAAAGCAAAAGACATTCAAGCACTCCATGACATTTTGAATGAAGCCGGTGTTCAAATTCCGGTGATTTCCAAAATTGAAAAACCCGCAGCAGTCACCAATCTCGGGGAAATCCTGCAACAGTCATGGGGCACGATGGTAGCGAGGGGAGACCTCGGGGTTGAAATCCCCCCTGAGCGCGTGCCGTTGATTCAGAAACAAATCATCCTGGAGGGACTCAGGATGGGCAAACCCACGATCACGGCCACCCAAATGCTCGACAGTATGACCACCAATCCTCGTCCCACTCGGGCTGAAGCGAGTGACGTGGCCAATGCGGTACTCGATGGAACCGATGCAGTCATGCTCTCCTCAGAAACAGCGATCGGTGAGTACCCTGTGGAGTCGGTCCAAATGATGTCGGATGTGATCTCCTACACAGAAAACAACTCAGGGCGACCGCTCCAACGCAGACGCCGAGAAAGATCAGTGGATTCCACTCCGGAGGCGATCACCGATGCCGCATGTCAATTGGCACACCACGTTGATGCACATGCCCTGGTCGCCTTCACCAAATCCGGATCCACAGCGATTCTCGCAGCCCGAAGAAGGCCCGAACGTCCTATCATGGCATTCACCACACACCCCAGCGTCCGCAACATTTTGAGCCTCGTATGGGGAGTCAAGCCTTACAAAATTCGTCCTGCGCAGTCGACGGACGAATTGATTGAGATCCTCGACCGTACCCTTCAAGATAACGGACTCGCAAATCCCGGAGACAAGTTGGTCCTGTTGATGGGGGCACCCACACACAAGATGGGCAAGACCAACTTGATGCTCGTCTACAAAGTAGGTTCATGGAAAGGTTTGGAGACTCGTTTTTCTCAAGACGACGAGGACGAGTGATTCTCAACCCACAGGGCACGGAAATCCTCCAGCGTTGCCGGTGCATGGCCTGCGTAGTGATTGTTGAAGAACCCGAAGACATCTCCCCCGCCGGTTCGAAATGATTTCATGATCTCCACCCAGGGCAAGAGTCTGTCACGCGGATCCAAAACCTGTTGATTCCATGTATCCGTGAGCGCTTCAGTTTCCTTACGGTCTCCCAGGAAGCGGAAATACCCCCTCTGGCCACTTGGCTCACCGAGTCGGTCGATCCACTCTTCCGCTTTCGGCATCCAGCCGTGATCAACCCAGGCCAGGGTCGCTCCACACCCTTCCACCACTTCGACCAGATCCTTGTGGATCCAGTTTCGATTGCGGACTTCCACCACCATCGGCACCTCGCTGGAGTATCGCGGCAAAAACTCTTCCAGCCGTTTGAGAAATGGGGCGGGACTCGTAAACGACTTCCTGTTGAAATAAGGAAACTGCAATAGCAAGGGGCCCAATTTGTTTCCCAGCCACTGCAGGGTTTCGATGAAGATCTCCATCGACTCCTCAACCTCCACGAGCACCTTGTCATGAGTGATTTCCCGGTGCACCTTGGCGGTGAAGAGAAAGTCATCCGGAGTGCGGCTCATCCAGTTTTTCACGGTGGATTCCCGCGGGATCGCGTAGTACGTCGCATCGATTTCCACAGTGTCGTATCTGCTGGAGTAATGGGGTAAGTAGCCAGCGGAGGGCGTGTCCGGTGGATAGAATGCACCTACCCAACTCTTTTCTGACCAAGAGGAGGTTCCAATGCGGACTTTTGAGTCGCCTTCAAACACCAGAGCCCTCCAACCTTGTCAGCACTTCCGACCTTCTTCGACAGGCGATGAATGATGAGTGACGAATCTGCTCCTGACGCCCACTCTTTGCAGAAGAGAATGAATGCGCTTGAAAAGATGCGGGGTGTTGAAACACGAATTGTCCAGCACTCTTTGCCGTTGATCCGAAGGCTGACCATTGATCTTCAAGGTTGGCTCTCCACACCGCTTCCCCAGCAAATCATGCTCGATTTGGAAAAAGGTGAAATGTGGTGGCAAGATCTGGACGATTCTTACGGAGATCACGATCCTCGCTGCTTTCCTGTCGTCAGAGAGACCATCGCTCGGTTGCCCATCGATCTATCACCCCAGCACTTCGCAAACCAACCGGTAGAAGCAGGTCAGTGCTATCGAGATTTGATCATCCCGATCCGAGAGCAGGTATTGCGGCGTACTGAACTTCGACACATCGCCGGAACCCCATGAGGATTGACAGGAGACGCTCTCTCACCCCTCGAATGCCACAATTTCACCGGCGAGCGCGCTCGCCGCTACCGTCAACGGACTCGCCAGATACATTTGCCCCGGCCCGGACCTTCCGGGAAAATTGCGGTTGATGGCACTGACACTGACCTGGTCTGGAGAACGACTGATTCCGGGCCCGGCATTGATACACGCTCCGCAGGATGGCTCGATCACTTGTGCGCCCACCTTTTCAAAGATCTCCAGGTATCCCTGCTCCCGGCAGTACTCCTTGACCTCTTGGGAGCCGAATTGAATCCAGAATTCAACCCCTTCAGCAACCTGTTCACCACGCTCAAGACCCGCCTTGAGAACTTCGGCGTACATGTCCATGTCCTCCTTTTTACCGGCGGTGCATGAACCTCCGTAAGCGATATCGATGCGAACCGTCTCCTCCAATTTCGAAATCTCAACCCCATTCCCGGGGTCACCCGGCAAAGCGACAAGGGGCTCCAGTGAGTCGGCATCGATGATAATTTCGTGGCAGTACTGCGCTCCCTCATCACTCTCAAGACCTGCACAGAGACTTCGCGCACGTGTTTCGTCCATCCCTCTCTCCGTCACGAGGAACTCGACTGTTTTCTCATCGGCAGCGACAATCCCGCTGAAAGCCCCGACTTCGGCGGCCATGTTGGTCATCGTCGCTCTTTCGTCGATGGAGAGATTCCTGACTGCTTCTCCACAATACTCGACCATTTTGCCGATCGCATGTCCATCAGCGACATAGGGAGTTCTCAGAATCGCCAACATCATATCTTTTGCGGTGACTCCGTCAGGCCTGTTGCCCTTCACTTCGATGCGCACCGTATCGGGAACCTGGGAGTACACATCCCGGGTGATCCATGAATTGAAGATCGCAGTCGTCCCAACTCCGAATGCCACGCAGCCGATTGCGCCAGAATGGGGAGTGTGGGAATCACTGCCTATGATCAATTGACCAGGCTCGGCGTAATCCTGAAGGATTTTCGAGTGACAGATCGCTTCAGACCCACCATGTTCCGTTTCACCGTGAAGGGTCAGGTTGTAACTGGCTGCAAAATCCTCCTGCTTGATCTTCAACTGTTCTGCTGTATTCAAAAGTCCCATCTTTTTTCGCTCAGGAGTCATCGCCTGCTCAAGGAATGTCAGATGATCTCTAAACAAAATGATGGAATCGGGGTCATTCAGTGGTTCACCTTTGCCAACTTTTTCTTCAAAAAAGGTGGCTGCCATGGGGGTCACATATTCATGACTGAAACGCAAATCTGTGGCATAGAACCCTGCGTCACCGACGGCCGAACTATCTACCCCCACTTCATAGCTTGCGGAGTCGATGACCCGATGTTTCGAAAAGATCTTTTGAGTGATCGTCTGCGGTTCCGAACTCTTTTGGGGGCCGGGCAAATCGACTTTTCCCTGGATTCGTGCCAAGTTGAATTCAAATAGCCCACCCCACTCGATGATCTGGGTGGTCACTGGATCCTTCCCCAGAGTGAATGCGTCGAGAGAAACTGTTTCACCATCGATCAACCGCTCAAGAACTGACATGTCAGTACAAGTCAAAAGGCCGAGGTTATGGCAATTCTGCTGGTAGATGCGTTCGATGTTCTCTGCGAACACCAGATGGATGCCTGCGCACAACTCCGCATAGGGAGAAGCTTCACGGCTCGACCCCTTGCCCCTGCGCTTACCGCTGACGCTGGCAGCGAACCCGCCCTCCTTGACCGAATTACGCGTAATTGGAAACTCTCCCGCTGCCGAATAACCGACGTATGGAAACTCTCCGAGGGTTTCATCGTGGTAATAACAGACGTATGCGGGGGTCATCTCATCCGTGGAAATGTTATCCCTATAGGGCAATCCATGACTCAGGGGAAGATTCTCTCCTGACAACTGTTTCCGGATCGCCACTGAATCATCGACCAGGTACAGAACTCGACCATCGAGCACAACCTCTACGGATCGCTTCTCAACGTCCCTTTGCCTTAGGCGCTGGATCAGGTCGGACATTGTGTGCACTCCATCTTTGTTTTACGTGATCTCGACTAAACCCCGGGTGCATGAGACTTGTCCAGCAGAGCTGAGAATGACCAAGATCTTCTGTAATCGCAGGTGACAAACAAAACTCATGGGATGATGAGTATTGTTGACTCATAACGAACCGTGCCCTTGGGGTATTTTTTGATTATCTACGAAGTTATCGGTGCGTTCAACTCGCATCGCTGCGAAGAGCACGAAATCGTGGCACGATTTGATCCTGGATGAGGGTTTTGCGCAGTGAGTGCTCGCAAAAAGCACCCTTCACCGCATTGATGGCGATTCTCTCGAAATCTGTGATTCCCAGCGAAAACAGATCTTTGGCAAGTTGCCATTCACGGGTCAGGGTCGTTCTCGACATGAGGGTGTTATCGACATTCAATGCCACCCGATAACCCTCCCGCAGGTATCTGGGAAAGGGGTGCTCCGACAGGTCCGTGACTGCCCCGGTATGAAGATTGGAAGAGAGACACATCTCCAAAGGAATCCGATGGTCGAGGATGTACTCCCCCAACGTTCCGCGATGATCGCCAGGAACAGTATCGTCTTCCACCAATCGGGTGGCATGGCCGATCCTGTGAGCTCCGCAGTGCTGGATCGCTTGCCAGATCGATGAAAGTCCAAATGCTTCTCCTGCATGAATAGTGATGTTGAAATTCTTTTTTCTCAGATATTGAAATGCGTCATTGTGATCTGCAGGTGGATGGCCTGATTCGTCCCCTGCGAGATCAAAGCCCACGACTCCCTGGTCGCGGAATTGAACGGCAACCTTTGCAGAATCGAGGGAAATCACCGGGTCCATGTGGCGCAGTGAACAGACGATGATACGAGCCATCGTTCCCGTTTTTCGACTCCCTTCATTCAACCCTTCGAGTACTGCTTCCAGAACTTGCTCCATCGACAATCCATTTGAAGTGTGAAGTACCGGGGCAAATCTGATCTCCCCGTAGATGACTCCGTCTGCTGCCAAATCTTCGACATGCTCAAGAGCAACCCGTCTCAGAGACTCGGAATCCTGCATCACCGCCGTCGTCACTGCGAATCCTTCGAGATACTTGGGCAGATCTCCCTGTGCCGCTCCACGGAAAAACCAATCGCCGAGAGCAACGGGATCCGATTCCGGAAGAGAGATGTCCCTTTCTCCGGCAAGGTTCAGAATCGTCTGTGGTCTCAAACCTCCATCGAGGTGATCGTGCAATTGAACCTTGGGCATCTGTTGAATCAGGTCATTCACCGCAATCCTCCTGCCACTGTATTCTTGAAATCAAATCGAAAGTTCATGGAACCCTGCTCTACAAGCCTGGAAATGCCTCCGCCGGGTCCACTTCACTGTTTCGGGCATCGTCACGCAAGACACTCTTTGTTCCCTCGTCCAGTTGACGTCTCACTGCTTCGGACAGTTGTTGCCAAATCCGTTGCTTGATCGGCAAGGGTGCGCTTGCGCGAGGACTTCTCAATGCTTCGACATACGACAGATACCTGCTTCTTTGCTGATCCCGGGAATCCAGCTCCGATTCAAGAAGGGTTGCCATCTGCAATCCCCGCGTGAACTCGATCTCAAGCCCCCCACCTGCAGCGGCGATCAGTCCCCTTGCCCGAATCAGTATCGAAATCACCGTCACCGGCTCGTCCGAGTACAGCTTTGAACGGACAACCCTGGCCACCTCGTCGATCAGTGAATCCCCAGGGGTCCGGGATCCCTCACCAAAGTCTTGCAGTCGGTCCAGTATTTCTGCGGTAAGTTCATCTTCTCCCAGCAGCCAAGCCTGCAGTGCGGTGTCGGCAACGATTTCTTTGGCCCGATCGCGGAATTGGTCCGGGATCTGACCCCCTCCAACTTCTTCCAGTGAACGCAAAAAGACGGGGAGCAGCTCAGGTATCGGTCCACTGGTAACCAAATCGCCGCTGACAGGATCGGACACAGGCCTTCCCCTGACAATCAGCTGTTGGAGTCCTATACGAACATGGCTCAGTAACAAAGTCTGCCCGAAGAGTTCATCGGTCAGATGAGGAGAAATCTCACCCGTCTCCTGGCGGAGAAACCCCTGCACCGCCCAGTAGATCGCATGACTTCCCGGTACCCGCCAATCGAGTCCGGGAAACCGGTCACTGATCTCTGCCATCAGAAGCGGATCCATGTTGAGCTCTTCCACTAAGGTCGATCGCAGCTGCGGGTCGGGTTCTCGAAGAAATTGTGCCTGTTCCCGTGAATCTGCAGCAGCGACCCCCATCAAAGAATGCCATCGATCGAACAACATTCTTCGAAAATAGGGGGCTGCATCATCCCTGCTCTCACCCAATTTGAACCAGAAGAGGTAGGACAATTGCCGGTGTATCTCCCTGCTCATGGGATTCGCCCGTAATCCCTCCGCCCTCAATAAATCAATCGACTCCCCTACCCACCCCCACCTCTCTGCAGGGTCGCGTGTATCCAGAGCCAATTCAAAAGCAAGCAACCAGGATTGGAAGTTCCACACCCGGGGGAAATAGGGCTGAAGTTTCAGAATCCAGCGGGACAGTTCCATCGACTCGTGAAGTTCTCCCTGTTCCTGCCGCTCCAATGCCTTCAGCCACAATGCATTGATCGCCCACCCCCGAAATGCCCCCAGCGATTGCTGTAACAGCAATACGTCTGCGGGAACTCCAGCAGAAGCAGTCACCGGCAGGGTCAATCGATCCCGCTGATAGTTCTGTTCGAGGGGCACCGTGCTCGCTGCTGCCAGCAGGAAGCAAAGCAGAGAGAGGGCCAACGGCTGTAGAACAGATCGGTGATTCATCGGTCTTCCCCCGCCGATTTTTCCTGTTTTGCCAACAGCATGGTTCCGATGAGCAAACTCAATCCTGACCACACTCCCCCAAGATTTGCACAGCCGGTCCATACTTGTTTCCAAGAGACAAATTCCCCTGAGGAAACCTGCTCAGCTGTGGAAGTGCGCTTCCACTCGCCGAGACTGTGTACGATTTTCTCTCCGCCGATGGCCAGCAGATCGATGATCTGTCTGGAATACGACTCCTGCCTCCGGTCGACCATCGTTTGCGGTGCCGTTTCCTCAAAGGCGCCGACGAATCCGCCTCCTGTCGCCGCCAGCAAAAAACAGAAAACGAGCAGCGTCGCCACCGGAAACCCAAGGAATGTGGATACCGTGAGAGAGAGTGCCGATACAAAAGCACATCTCGCCAGCAACAGTAATTGTGATCTCAACAGTGATCCCAGAAGTGATCCCCTGGGAACTTGCAACTCGACCGCATTGTTGTCAATCCAGTAAAGGGATGGGATCACGACGTCTTCTGCAACAGCTCCCAGAAATTCCAACTCCAAAGAAACGCGCCCATCCCTGTACAGACGCCCTGGAACTTCCACCGATGTCCTTTGTCCATTGGTCACCAACAGATCTTTGGAGAACTGGTCCCCCTCGACCCTGATTCGGGCAATTTGGGATCGATGAGCCTTGCCCATGGCCGGACGAAGACTCAGCCGTAATGGGTCCCCAGGGGACACTTGGGTCTCATGGTTTAACGACAGGGAAAAATCGACGTAGGCGCGAGTTCCCAACGGAATCGACCTGGCCTCCCGAATGAGAACTGACCTGGCCCTCTCACGAGCTTCTTCCTGAGAATATTGCCCCCATTCCAGAGGGCTTTCTTCAATCTTCAGCAATAAAAACAGATCAATATCTTCCTGCGTTACCGAAAATTGGTCGGCGGTCACAGGCATGACGGTGCGGGGATTTTCCCAATCTCCCGCAGGGTTCCGGATCTGGGAAAACATCATCCAGGTCGCTGGAATCACCAGGATCAAACTCGCTCCAACCCCACCCAACCACTTTCCTGGCAGCCACCTCAGAAGTAACCCTGGTCGCAACGACAGATATCCCCAACGACCGCTGGATCGTTCCTCGGACAGGGTGGAACAACCCATCACCAGTATCGCTGTCAGGATGACCAGTCCGGTCCAACCCTGTCCATACTGGAGCAATGTTCTGCGCCCTTCCGGAAGGGTGGTATCGACAGAGAGAATGGCGGGCAACAAGACAAGACCGATGATCAGTACGAGGCCGGTCACAGGCAGAAATCTTTTGCGCCAGACTTCGGCAATCATCACTCCGGTGACGGCACCAAGGCTTCCACCCTTGCCACACAGACGATCGAGTATCGCGAGGAGAAGCCCAAGCAGGATCAGGGCAATCGCTGTGGAAATCCAAGGACTCAAGAAGGGTCCTCCGGTCCATCAGGGCC
>CAYRAM010000013.1:0-8912 GCA_964422295.1 uncultured Planctomycetia bacterium
TGTCACTCGGTATGGGTGCCATGATCACCTATGGTTCCTACCTGAAGAAGAAAGAAGATTTGGTCGCGGCTTCGGGAATGATCACCATCCTCGATACCATCATCGCCCTCGTCGCCTGCCTCGTGCTGTTCCCCATCACTTTCACCTTTGGTCTCGAACCCAATTCAGGACCCGGACTGGTCTTCATCAATCTTCCGATTGCCTTTTCGCAACTGGCGGGAGGGGTTTTCTGGAGCACGCTCTTCTTTGCCCTGCTGGTTTTGGCGGCGTTGACCAGTGCCATCAGCCTGCTCGAGGTGGTCGTCTCGACCTTCATCGATGAGTTCAAAATGTCGCGATTGAAGGCCACTCTACTTTGTGGAGGCGCAATCACCCTCTTCGGCTTGCCCTCTGCCCTCTCCGGATCTCCTGAATCGTATTTTGGCAGTGGGTTCATGGCGCACTCTGCGTTCCTCTTTGAAGGTGATGAGGGCAAAAACTGGTTTGACACCTTCGATCACCTCGCCTCCAACTGGTTTCTTCCCATCGGGGGTATGTTGATTGCACTGTTCGTGGCCTGGCGTGTAGGAGATCAAGTCCGGGAAGAGGACTTCATCACCGGCTCCCGTTTTGCACGCTGGTACGTTTTGTGGCTGCAACTGTTGCGATACGTGGTCCCCGTCGGAGTGCTCGCGGTCATCCTCTTCAAGTTCGGTCTCATTTGATGCAGGTGATCGATCTTGCGGTGAGACCCGCGAAGGGAGCCACTCCCGAACGGGTCCTGGAGCTTTCCTGCGATCCCGAATCGGGCGTGATCGGTGACCATGGTTCATCCCGCCGGCGCCAGATCACCCTGCTGTCCATGGAACAGTGGCAAGCCGCATGCGAGCAGGTCGGTCACGAAGTGGCGTGGACCACCCGCCGTGCAAACCTGTTGGTCAGCGGCGATACCTTTAGTCCGCAACATGACGGCCGGAGACTGCAGATCGGCGAGGTCGAAATCCGCATTCACGGCGAACTGGTCCCCTGTCAGCAGATGGAGGATCAGCAACCGGGCCTGATGGCATCCCTGCAACCGGATTGGCGTGGAGGAGTGTACGGTGAGATCGTCGCTGCGGGCACGATTCGTCCGGGAGACACCCTGGAGTTCTTCGCTGAATGATGCGGCTGCCTAGCGCTCCAGAATGCGGATGAAACCCGCCACCAGACGCGGGTCGTAGGCTCCGTGATCATCGACGATAAAGGAACGCAGGACATCGAAAGCACAGCGGCGATCGGTCCTGCTCTCCCCCCTCTTTCCCATCGTCGCTTCATCAAAAGCGATGACGAGACTGGCGATACGTACCGGCAATCGCTGCTGCTCCCGGCTCCAGCCCAGGGGGCCGGTTCCATCGAAACGTTCCCGATAACCCTCGAGGATGGCACGGACGCTGTCACCGCAGCGATGCTCTTCTGCCAGTGTCGAAAGATCGAGTCCCTCGATGTGGGCACCGAGCAGCATCATGCCACGGCAAAAGTCATCGAGGAGATCACCTCCATCGATGCCGACGTCGTGAGCGAGAAGCAGGGCGTAACGAACCCGGCGATAGATGGCTTCGATGGCTTGCGGTCGATCTTCGACGTGTTGCTCAAGGAAGTTGCTGACCCAGACGATTCCTGATCGGGGATGCCACTCTCCCTGGATCGAAGTGCGCAGGTACTCCAGGTAGCACCCCCGTTGGTGCAACGGCATCCACAAGGCATCCTGCCCCGCTTCGAGGAGCTCCCTGCGAACCTCCGTGGAAAGAAGATCACCGGTACTGCGACAGAGGATCCAGTCGCCGTCGTGATCGAGGTAGATATCGACGGGAATCTTGCTGTCCGCCTCCAAGGTCGCCAACGGCAGGGGGACCCACTTTGAAGGATGGGGAAGGTGCAATTCATCGGCTGCTGCCGACGGATGCGGGGCGGGCACTCTCACGACACTCCTCCTTCTCCGACCGCAATCGGTCGAAGTGGGGAACACCACTGCCCCCGGGAAGAATACCATCTGCCGACGAATCAGGAGGCGATCGCCCCCTGTAGCTGCTCACGCGTCTCTCTGGCGGCTTGTTGCACCGCTTCCTGCCACGGAATCCCCGGCTGTTTCTCAAAGGCCTGCACCACTCCGCGGCTGGAGTTGACCACCGCTCCCAGCCCGCGGCTGTCGAAGGCGGAAGCGAGGTCTTCGACGCTGCCTCCCTGGGCACCGACCCCGGGAATCAGCAGACTGGCCCCGGGTGCACACTCGCGCACCTTGGAGATCTCTTCGGGATGTGTGGCCCCAACGACGAGACCGACACCATGGTAACCGCACTCCCCGCGGGAACCTTCGCCCCACCTGTCGGCACTGCGGGCAACCTGCAGGAAGACCGGATCCGGATCTCCTTCCCGCTTCTGGAATTCCGCCCCTCCGGGATTGGAAGTGCGCGCCAAAACGTACAAGCCACGTCCGCCTTGGCGCACCCTTTCGAGAAACGGCTCCAGCGAATCACTTCCCAGGTATGGATTGATGGTCAGCGCATCGACGTGAGGTCCCGGTGTGCCAGGTTCATCCCCCAGCAGAGCGTGAGCATAAGCACTGGCGGTCGATCCGATGTCTCCCCTCTTCGCATCGAGGATGACGATCAGACCCTGGGCTCTCGCCTTCTCGCAAACGACATCGAGGGCGCGCCAACCGCGCCAACCCCAACGCTCAAAAAAGGCGATCTGCGGTTTGACCGCCACCGCCTCCTCCGCCACCGCTTCGATAACACCGGTACCGAGGGCGACGAGAGCCTCCTCCGGCTCCAGCGCGCCCAACTCTGACGGTAACCGATCGAGTCTGGGGTCGATGCCGACGACCAGTCGACTCTCCTTCTTTTCGATGGCTGCTGCCAGACGATCGGCATAGGTTCCCTCAAAAGACATCAATCCTCATCTCCGATCTCATTCGACTCGCGATCTGATTGAGCCTCTGCAACCCGATCCAATGCTTGTTGGATCTGGTCCGATACCTCCGATTGCCCGGCTTCACCGGCCTTTTCCCTTCCCATCGTGAGAGACTCTTCAGCCCTGTTGAAAAATCCAGAGCCCAGAAATGACTCGCCGACGATGAGGTAGCCCCTGGCGTAATCCTCTTTGCCGTACATCAACCGATAAAAGTGATCGAGACCATCTTCGTAGGCATGGGCGACAAATCCATCTCTTTGCATGAAAAGAGAGCGCACCAGCACCGGATCCGTGTTCCAGCGATGGAGCAACGCCTCCAGTGCCGCCGATCCGGTCTCGAAGAGATGGGCAATGCGGTGAACCTTTTGGGGAAACATCTCGTGAACCTCATCGAGAATCACCTGCTGTTCCTCATGAAGATCACGATCGTTCGCCGGCAACAGGGAAGCTTCATCCGTGGCGTAAGTCAGTACGTTGTAGTGCTCTTCCTTGAGGATGCTCAATTCGTGGAAGATGTCATTGACGAGGCGGTCGAGAAAATCAGTGCTGTCCTCGGTGCGAAACAGACGATGACACGCGGACTTGAGGGGAGTCAGATAATCGTCGCGCAATACTTCCAGATCCTGGGTTGAGAGCAGCTCAAAGAGATCCCGGGGATCGAGTCTGATCTGCTCCCTGGGGATTTCCAGTTTGTCGACATAATCTTGAACGATCTGTTCGTATCGATCATGAACCGAATGGAAATTATTCCAGGCGCGATAAAATCTCTCGACCACTCTCCATGCCAGGGAATCAGCGGTATCGGTGATCAAAATTTCTCTCCTTCTGCCACCGGGAAACCCGCATCAGCTGCGAATGATTCCAACGGCGGTACATCGGGGGGACAAATTTTGCCATCGACAAACGACTTCAAAAGCCGATCCCCTTCCGGAGTCAAAAACGATTCCGGATGAAACTGGACCCCCCAGGTGGGCTCACCGGGGATCGCAAGGCCCATGATGCCTCCCGATTCACTCCATGCAACGACAGCCACATCTTCCGGCAAGGATTCGGGGATCACATGAAGGGAATGATAGCGTGCAACCGTCAGCGGGTTCGCCAATCCTTCAAAGATTCCGGCGCCGCAGTGGACGATACGATCTGCTTTGCCGTGCATCGGAGACCCGCTGGGAACCACCTTCGCGGCGACCGACAAGGCGAGGACCTGGTGCCCCAGGCAGACACCGAGGATCGGAATGCTGCCGCGGAAGTGCCGCAGTGCATCCATGGCAAGATGGGCAGACTGGGGCTTGCCGGGTCCCGGGGACAGCAACAGACGCTCAGGGGCCAGTTCTTCCACATCCGCCAAGCTCCACCGATGCGCCTGGCGCACGGAAATCCTGGCTCCGGTGCGTGAAAGGGACTGAACCAGGTTGTAGGTGAAGGAGTCGTGGTGATCGAGGACGAGGACGTGAGGTCCGCTCCCGCCGACACTCCATTCGTCGGCGAAATCGCCTCCATTTGCCCATTTGCGATCAAATTTGGTTGCTGCCAAATCTGTCTACCTCCTGGACAATGCGTCCTGCTTTGGCTCACCAAGGAGTCCGGGGTGATCATACGGATCGGATCATGTCCCGGAAAGGGCACCCGTAAAACCCTTAACTGGTGTATTTTACGAAAGCTGATCCGGAGACGGGGAAGGCAGGCCCGCCACTTGCCGCATCCCTGACGGATTGGATTGGAGACATTCATGCTCAGACAACTCATCTTGAGCCTCGGTCTGGCCAGCGTTATCGGCTGCGCCCCGATCAAAACCGAGATCGAATTCGTGAATCCTGCACCGGGACAAACCGCTCCCTTGGCCCTGCTGGTCATCGAGGTCGGCTTCGACCATCGGATGAATCTGGAGACCTTCGACAGCAGCAGCTTCAAGGTCGAGGGATCCACCAGTGGTCCCGTTGAAGGAGTCTTCGCAGGTTTGAATGAGAACCGTCAGGTCACCTTCACCGCTGAAGAATTTCCCGCAGGTGGAGAAACGATCACGGTTCACCTGACTTCAGGGCTCGTTTCCTCCTCCGGAAAAGCGGTGGACCCTTATCAGTGGCAATTTGTCATCGAAGCGGGGACCCCACCGCCCCCCTCGCAGTTTATCGTCTCGTCGATGTCTCCCGGAATCGAAGACTACAACGGCTCCATCACCAGTACGATCAATCCGACCCTCACCGCGCCCTACGATCCCTTCACCCTCGGCTCCGCAACGATTCGCCTCGACGGATCGCGCAGTGGCCAGCGAAGTGTATCCCTGCAAAACGTCTTCACGGGAATCAATACCATCTACCTCAGCCCCGATCGTCCCTTTCTCGCCGGAGAAAGGGTCACTGTCTCCCTGGTGGATGGGGTCTTCGGGCTCGACAGTTCCGAATTGCCCCAAACCCTTCTCGCCACCCACATCGCCAATCTGGGTTTCGATTGGCCAGGGAATTCCGTGTATACAGGAACGGGGTTAAGTGGCGGCAAGGTCATCTTCTTCGACTGCGACGCTGATGGACTCGACGAGTGGGTCCAGGTGGGAACGGACGGGACTTTGGTCCTTCAAGATTCGACCCCCTCAGGCCCTGCGGGAAGCACGACGTGGAATCTGCCGGAGGCGGTCATCGATGCCGCAGTAGGTGACTTTGATGGAGATGGCAGGATTGACCTCGTCTGCCTCGGAGCTTCCGGAAACTCCGCCTACCTTCTGCGCGGATCATTCAGCATCGCGGTGGTTCTCGAAGATCCACAATTGATCCCGCTCACCGTATCGGTCTCCCACATCGAGGCCGCCCATGGCGACAGGGATGGTCTCATCGACCTCGTGATCGCAGGACCGGATGGATTGGCCATCGTCTGGGGCGAAGAAACCAATCCCCTCAGTGTCGTCACCCCAGTGGATTCCACTCCGGTGGTCCACAGACCTGTCGCCACAGATCTCGATGGAGATGACCTCATCGATTTGGCAACGGTTCTCGCCAATGGAAGCATCGCCTTCCACTCGGGAGCAGGTGATCGGGTCTTCAATTCCGAAGGCACCATCATCGGCTACAATCTTTCCCGAGAAATCCGCGCCGCCAATCTGGATGGCGATGACCTGCGAGATCTGCTGCTGATTCCGGTCGCTTCAGGAACACCCTCGGTGCTCCTCTCCGATGGAGACTTTCAATTCTCGCTCAGGGTTCTCTTCGATGACGTTGCCATTCCCGGGAGTGTCCTCGTCGATTGGGATGGGGATGGTCGCCTCGATTGTCTCAGTCCCGTCATCGGGTCTTCCGGCCTGAGTTACTCACGGGGTGCCAGTGACGGCAACTTTCAGGCCCCCGAGCTCCTCGGATACGCATCTCAAATTGCGGATATCGCCGTCGGGGATACGGATGGGGACGGGGCCATGGAGGTCGCTCTCCTCGCCACCGATGGGACCTTTGAAGTGCTGCGCTCTGAGCCTGTGGTGCTGTCCCCGGCGAACAGGGTCCGTGTCGCTGACATCAGTGCCAACGCCGGAGACACCGTCAACTACCAGATCCTGATCGACTGCATCGATTCTCTGCAGGGCTGGACACTCGCGCTCGATTACAACGCCGCAATCATGGGCCTCTCCAACATCACCATCGAAGGGACGGATGTCGCTTCGTTGGTCGAATTTGAATTGCCCAACATCGACAACGCCAATGGCAGTGTCATCTATGCCAATATCCTCGACCTCGCTCCACCATTTGACAATCAGGTCCTCGCACCGGGATCTGGCTACCTGGTCGCAACCGGTGAGGCGTTCATCAGTGCCGGAGCTCCCGCTGGCAACTACGACTTCACCCCGGCCAATGGCGTCGTCGCCGGGACCTCCCCTGCAACCGACAATACTTTCGTCGTCGAGGGCACCTCCGTCTTCCCCGAACTGATCGGTGGCACGGTCACCATCGGTGGCACCAGTCCCAGTCAAGCCCCGGAAGATGAAGATGATTCACAGGATACGACCTCCGATTCCGGAGATTCGCAACAGGCGAACTTTATTCGTGGCGATGTCAACGGCGATGGGATGCTCGACCTGACCGATGGAACACAACTTCAGTTGTGGATCGGCAATGCCATTTCCATCGACTGCCCCGATGCCGCGGACGTCAACGACGATGGTGTCGTCGACGAGTCTGACCCGGTGTACATCTTCGAGTACCTTTACCAAGGATCCAATCCACCCCCCGCACCGTATCCTGCCGCCGGTCCTGATCCGACCGCGGATGGACTGGAGTGTCAGTCCGGCGGTGTGGGCCCATAGCCACTCCCCTCCCGGCCAGGATCCCCACTCCCCCTGCGCGGAGTTTCCCCATCCCCCCTGGACCCTGGCCGGGTCCCCCTTTCAGCTGAACTACCTTGTTCCGCTCCCAGCCCACCCTGACGGCTCCTGATGCGATCCCCTCGCAGTGAGCGACCCCGGGATGTCAAAATTATTGCGTCGTTACAGAGCCCGATTGCGCCTCTTCCATGGCCAATTTTTTCGGACCTGCGCCGGCACTGCCGATGCTCGCCGCACAAAAAATTTTTCGCCTCAAATCGTCGATTGGAGAGGACAGGAATCGCTTCCGCCGCAGATTCAAAATCTGCTTCCAGCTAGCATATTGATGATGGGCCCGGCTCTAGATATTGTGCGGCCCTCACCTGAGAAACACCGCAGGGTGCGGTCGGGTGGGAGATCGATACGGGGGCCATCCTGTGCGAATCCAGCCGGATTCCGGGGTTTGACTTCACTTTTCGATGCCTTTGCGGGGGTCACCCGGATCTGTTCCGGAGCCTGCCGAAGGGGGGATTCTCCCCCTGATTTCAGGGGTGTCGACCGGTGAGGGATTTGGCACCGCATCGATCATTGGTTTGATCGATCATTGGTTTGATCGCTCATTGGTTTGATCGATCATTGGTTTGATCGCTCATTGGTTTAATCGATCATTGGTTTGATCATTTGCTTGATCGACAGAGTGACGATCGACGGTGGATCGATCAGGTAGTCCACCCCTGTAATGGGGCGTGCGGTGGTGCGCTTGTGATCAACACCCGCAGTGTTGACAGCAAACTCACCCCGGACGGCGGACCACATGAGCGCATGTATGCCGGAGTTCGTTTTTACGATGCGATCAATCGATGACCGGATTGCATCGCCTGACTCGTCAGGTTTGCAGTGGCTTTACGGAAGTAGGCAGCAATGCCTGTTGAAGCGTTGCCCTCTGCGATGATTCCGGTGTGGAGCCAGGGGCTGTGTCGGGATGGATTCCCGATGGAAACCTGGCTGGGGAACCGACTCCCTGCAGACGGATCGTCAAAGAGATGACAATTCATCTGCAAGAGGGTCGGAGTTTGGGGTAAGGAACTTTTCAAGGGGATCTCCGCAAGGAGTTTCACAGAAGTGTTCCTGACCGGGTGGAAGAGCCGAAGGGTTCTCTTCCTGTTGTGGAAAATGGATGGGGCGATCGCAGATAGATCTGCATCCTCTCCATCCGGGATTTGTGTCCGTCGTGCGGAAAGGGCTGTGGTTCTTTCCGACAGCAGCGCAAGAACGGGTGACACCTTGGTCCCGTGGGAACGCACGGTCGATCTCCGGGATTGAGGTAAAAAGGTCATCCTGCTGTGACAGAATCACCTCGGACTCACCCTTCGCTGGGTGGGTGCAGGGAGCCCTTCCCCCTTGGGAGGAGGGCACTCGGCGCCGGTCCCTGATTCTGATCCCGTGATCACGGCTACCCGTGGAAGGGTGGAGTGACCGGGAAGAATCGGGAAGCGAAGGGCGAGGGCGTGATGGTCTGCTTGCAGGGAGAGTTCACTGTGACTCCCTCTCGGAAGTATCTTGCAACGGCTGAAGTGACGGACGCCCCCCCCGGTATTTTCCACTGATCGGGAAGCGGGACCTCAGAGTTTGCGCTCTGTCAGGTTCTGCTCTGTCACTCGATCTGTCACTCGATCTGTCACTCGATCTGTCACTCGATCGTTGG
>CAYRAM010000013.1:9012-85464 GCA_964422295.1 uncultured Planctomycetia bacterium
AAAGAAGTGCTGTCGAGATCAAAGAAGTGCTGTCGAGATCAAAGAAGTGCTGTCGAGATCAAAGAAGTGCTGTCGTGGGAAAGCAGTGCCGTCGTGGGAAAGACGACTCATACGTCGTTTTGAAGCAAAGAGTCTCAAAATGAGACGAGTAAACCTGCATCGCCATGTTGGCGGAACAGGCGGTCAGGAAGCAGGCTGCAGGAAAGAGCTCGGTCCAGGAGCAAAGGTTGCAACCCTTGCGTTCTGTTACTGAGAACAAGTGTGGAGCCTATGGGAACACCCGGCCGTCCCCGGTTCACTGCGGAGAGAACGAACGCAGAGAGAACCATGGACGAACATCCGGGTGAGGGAAGCTGAAAGAGGAACAGATTGAAGATTCAACGTCGATTCACCACTGATGGCATGAGCCCTTACGAGGGCATTCCGATGGCGCGTCGCCACTCCGAGATCCGCAATCCCGATGGAACCACCATTTTCCATCAGAAGGACATCGTCGTCCCCGAATCTTGGAGTCAGGTCGCGACGGATGTCCTGGCGCAAAAGTACTTCCGCAAAGCGGGTGTGCCACAGTTGGATGATCACGGAAATCCGAAGACCGATGAGAAGGGTGAAACCATTCTCGGTGGAGAGACCGATTGTCGACAAACTTTTGGTCGTCTCGCAGGATGCTGGACCCATTGGGGATTTGAAAACAAGTACTTCGACAGCAAGGAAGACGCTCGCGCATTTCACGACGAGCTCTGTTTCATGCTGGCAAATCAGATGTGCGCACCCAATTCACCCCAGTGGTTCAACACCGGTCTCCATTGGGCCTATGGCATCGATGGTCCACCCCAAGGCCACTTTTTCGTCGACCCTGCTTCCGGCGAGTTGAAAAAAGCGAACAGCGCTTATTCCAGGCCACAGCCTCACGCCTGTTTCATCCAAAGCATTCAGGATGATCTGGTCGGAGAAGGCGGCATCATGGATCTTTGGACCCGCGAAGCTCGCCTCTTCAAATATGGATCCGGAACCGGCTCCAACTTTTCTGCCCTTCGGGGGGAAGGGGAAGCCCTCTCCGGGGGAGGAAAATCCTCCGGCCTGATGTCATTTCTGAAGATCGGCGATGCGGCTGCCGGAGCGATCAAGAGTGGCGGCACCACCCGCCGGGCAGCCAAAATGGTATGCCTCGATCTCGACCATCCAGACATCGAAAGTTTCATCACCTGGAAAACCCGGGAGGAACAAAAGGTCGCCGCTCTCGTCTCCGGCTCGAGAATGTGTGCGAAGCATCTCAAGGCGGTCCTCTCCGCTTGTCGCAGCGCAGGAGTCGAATCCGCCAATGTCGATCCCAAGAGTAACCCCGAATTGGCAAAAGCGATCCGGGCAGCCCGGGATGTCGCCGTCCCCGAGCCCGCGATCATGCGCGTGATCCAACTGGCAGACCAAGGGATCACCGGCATCGAGTTTGAAGAGTTTGACACCGGTTGGGAAAGCGAAGCCTACTCCACCGTCAGCGGACAGAATGCCAACAACAGTATTCGGGTACCCAACTCCTTCTTTGAGGCCCTCGAACGCGATGGCCAGTGGGATCTGATCCGCCGTACCGATGGTGAGATCATCAGGAGCATACCCGCACGCGAACTTTGGGATGAGATCAGTCGGGCAGCATGGTCCTGCGCTGACCCCGGGGTCCAATTCGATACCACCATCAATGAGTGGCATACTTGCCCCAAGGATGGACGCATCAATGCTTCCAATCCCTGCTCCGAATACATGTTCCTCGACGATACGGCTTGCAACCTCGCTTCCCTCAACCTCGTCAAGTTTATGGGTGCCGATGGGCGATTCGACATCGAGTCTTTCCGCCATGCCACCCGGATCTGGACGATGGTTCTTGAGATCAGCGTCCTGATGGCCTCCTACCCCAGTGCTGAAATCGCCAAACTCTCCTACGAGTACCGCACACTGGGACTCGGATATGCCAATCTCGGCACTGTGCTGATGCGCCTGGGGTTGGCCTATGACAGTGAGGAGGGACGCGCATTCTGTGGAGCCGTCACTGCGATCCTGACCGGACAGTGTTACGCGACCAGCGCAGAGATGGCCGGTGAACTTGGGGCGTTCCCGGCGTTTGACAGAAACCGCGCAGGCATGCTTCGTGTCATGAGAAATCATCGCAGTGCAGCCCACGATGTTGCCGCCGATGAGTACGAAGGGCTCTCCATCCTTCCCACCCCCGTCAAAAACAAGTATTGCCCCGAAGAGTTGGTTGAGGCTGCCCGAGACTGCTGGGACGAGGCGGTCGCCTTGGGAGAGAACCACGGATATCGCAATGCGCAGGCAACGGTGATCGCTCCCACTGGAACCATCGGTCTCGTCATGGATTGTGATACCACCGGCATCGAGCCGGACTTTGCGTTGGTAAAGTTCAAAAAACTCGCCGGCGGGGGTTACTTCAAGATCATCAACCAAAGCCTCCCCCCCGCTCTCGACAAACTCGGCTACTCAGAGGAGCAGATCACTGCGATCACCAAGTACGCTGTCGGGCATGGCACCCTCCGCGGCGCACCGCACATCGATCACGACAATTTGCGCAAACTCGGCTTCGACGACGCCTCCATCGCCAAGATCGAATCTTCTCTCGAAAGCTCCTTCGATTTGCAATACGCGTTCAATGATTACCTTCTCGGGGAAAACTTCGCTGAAAAGACCCTCGGGCTGACCGGAGAAAAACTGAAACGTTGGAATTCCCAGCCACTCAGTGCGCTCGGGTTCAGTGACGATCAAATCACCGCCGCCAATGAATACGTCTGCGGAACCATGACCATCGAAGGAGCTCCCAAACTTCGAGATGAGCACTTGCCGATCTTTGATTGTGCAAATCGATGTGGTCGCAAGGGTGAACGCTTCATCCGTTCTGATGCCCACGTCCTCATGATGGCCGCAGCTCAACCGTTCATCTCCGGGGCCATCTCGAAGACGATCAACATGCCAAACGAAGCATCCATCGACGACGTCCGCGAGTCCTATAACCTGGGCTGGAAATCGATGCTCAAGGCCGTTGCGCTCTACCGTGACGGCAGCAAGTTGTCGCAGCCTCTCTCCTCTTGGGGTGAGGAGTTCGACGAGGCAGAGTTGCCGGAAGCAACAACCAACATGCCGCAAAATCTCGAAAAGGTGGTGTATCGCTACCTCGCCCGTCGTCGCAGACTCCCTCACCGCCGCAGTGGTTACACCCAAAAAGCGATCGTCGGAGGCCACAAGGTTTACATTCGTACAGGGGAATACGAAGACGGAACCCTCGGCGAGATCTTCCTGGACATGCACAAAGAAGGCGCTGCGTTCCGAAGTCTCATGAATAACTTTGCCATCTGTGTCTCTCTGGGTCTGCAGCACGGGGTTCCACTGGAGGAGTTCGTCGAGGCATTCACCTTTACCCGATTTGAACCAAACGGGCTTGTCTCAGGAAACCGCAGCATCAAGATGGCGACCAGCGTCCTCGACTATATCTTCCGCGAACTCGCCATTAACTATCTTGGGCGTCACGATTTGGCTCAAGTGCAGGAAGACGATCTGCGTTCGAGCAGTCTCGGCGCCAACCCGCCGACTCCGGAGTTTACCGACGAGGTTGAGCAGAAGGCTGGCTCATACCCGGGAGCCCCCGCTTCAACGACAAGTACCCGTTTTGTCAGCGGGGATATCGGGATGGATCAGGGCGCCACTTCCACCGCCACCGAACAGGAAGTGCTTTCTGATCAAGATCTCGCCCGTGCAAAAGGATACACCGGGGACCCTTGCCCTGAATGCGGTTCACTGACGATGATTCGGAATGGCACTTGTCTTCGCTGCGATTCATGTGGGGCAACGACCGGTTGTTCATGATCTGCTCTGGGCAAGCATAGGAGACTTGATTTCTGACTCGCTTTTATACGAGTCAGTCGAAACACCATTGACCGTCGATGAGGTGAGGAGACACCATGAGTATCAAATCCGATCGCTGGATTCGCAGGATGGCCATCGAACATGAGATGATCGCACCATTTGCGGCTCAACAGGTCCGTGAAAGTGTCGACGCCTCCGGCCAGGTCGAAAGAGCGATTTCTTACGGGGTCTCCAGTTATGGTTATGACCTTCGGGTAGCGGACGAGTTCAAGGTATTCACCAATGTCCACGGATCGGTCGTAGACCCAAAGCAGTTTGACGAGCGCTCCTTTGTCGACATTGAGACCGATTGCTGCATCATTCCTCCGAACTCATTCGCACTTGCCCGGAGCATCGAGTACTTCAAGATTCCCCGATCGGTACTGACCGTTTGTCTGGGCAAGTCAACCTATGCCCGGTGCGGGATCATCGTCAACGTGACTCCCTTTGAGCCCGAATGGGAGGGGCACGTCACCTTGGAGATTTCCAATACCACCCCACTCCCTGCAAAAGTTTACGCCAATGAGGGGTTGGCTCAGGTTCTCTTCTTTGAGAGCGATGAGGAGTGTGAAACTTCCTACGGTGATCGGGGTGGCAAGTATCAGGGACAAACAGGGATCAATCCCCCCCGCATGTAATCGTCGGTTGGCCGCTGGATGGGTAGCCTCAACCAGAGGTGCCGCTTAGGATTGAATCTTGTGAAATCCTGATCCGGAGGTCAGACTTGAATCATCCTGAGAGTGCCCACAAGTACAACCAGGGCTTTGAACCATCCTGTCTCGATGAGGGCGCTTGCCAGGAAATCCTCTCCAAGGCGCGATCGGGAGTTCGAATTTCTGTCGAGGACGCCCTCGCACTGGCTCTCCATGCGGATCGGGATGCTCTCTATTCCTGCGCCGACGCCATCCGGGCGGCGAAACACCCCGACGGCGTCGTGACCTACGTCGTCGACCGGAACATCAATTACAGCAACATCTGCACTTCGGTGTGTTCCTTTTGTGCCTTCTACAGAAAACCCGATGATCCGGAGGGGTATCTTCTCACTCTCGATGAGATCCACGCCAAGGTGGATGAGACGATCTCTCTGGGAGGAAGCGGCACGTTGATGCAAGGGGGGCTGCATCCGGATCTGCCGCTCAGTTGGTACACCAAGATGCTGAAAAGCATCAAGGATCGCCACCCCCATTTTTACCTCCACTGCTTCTCACCCACAGAAATTCATGCGCTTACTTCGGTAACGGGGAAAAGTGCTGGAGAGATCCTGCGGGACTTGAAATCCGCAGGCCTGGATTCCATCCCCGGAGGCGGGGGAGAGATCCTTGTCGATGCCATTCGCAAACGACGCCGATCATCATGTGGGGCCGATGACTGGTTGGAGATCTCTGCCAAGGCTCACGAGGAGGGGATTCCCACAACCGCAACGATGATGATCGGTCTCGGCGAAACGGACTGGATGCGAGCAGAGCACCTCTTGAGGGTTCGCAATGTCCAGGATCAAACCGGTGGATTCATCTCATTCATCCCTTGGACCTTTCAACCGGACAATACACCTCTGGGAAAGAAGATCACCGAGAGAGTCCCCGCTGAGGAGTACGCCCGCTGGTTGGCAGTATCGAGGATTTTCCTCGACAATATCGAAAATCTGCAAGTCTCTTGGCTCACAGTAGGGCTCGAGGAGGGTCGTCTGGGGCTTCACCGAGGTGCCAACGACCTCGGTTCGGTCATGATCGAGGAAAATGTCATCTCTGTCGCCGGCGCAAATCACGAGGCGACTGAAAACCTGCTCCGATCCACCATTGAAAAAGCGGGCTTCATACCAGGGCTTCGTAACGCCGGCTATCTCCGACTGAAGGACAGACCGGTTCCACAGATCTCGGGAAAGGTTTTGGATTGAACGAATACGCCCTCGATCCTCAGCTGACTCGCGATGAAACGACCGAAATGGTCGAAGGGCTTGTCTCCGGCTGGATCATTCCTGAAGAGGTCCCCCAGGGAATCAGTACCGTCATCTTGCCTGACTCCGAGTGTCCTGCAGGTGCACGATTCTGTGCCAGAGCACTCCACACTTTGGTACTGCGCTCCAGACCCCGAACCCTGGTCGTGGTCGCTTCCGGTGCAGTCCCCCATCCTCGCATGCAATCGATGGGACAGGTGGATACTGCGATCGGTTCCTGCTCCATCGATGAACGGCTCTCTGCGCTTCTCGCCACTCAATTGGATGATCAACTTGAGGTAACGGCACGCATGGGAAGCCCACTGCCGACTCTGCAACGCCTGACGCCGCTCCTTTGCCAAGTCCTCGCTCCGGGCTGCCGTTTCATCCCCATTCTTGTTCCAGATCGTCAGTTTGACGCCCTATCCATGTTTAATCTGGGACAGAAATTGGGTGATGCCCTTTCCCAAGAACATGGTGCATGCGTGATCGCAGGCTTGAATTTGCCTGCTCGGGACAAATTGGGCTCCGTAGCAGACGTCACCGACGATGCGGGCATCATTCGTCACATTCTTGATCCCGATCCAAAGTTATTTTTGGATGCATCTCTCATGGCTCGCATTCATGATTTTGCACCCACTCTGATCGCGCTGGGTCACGCCCGTCAGCGCCAGGGCTTAAGTGGGTATTTGTTAGAGCATGGGGATTTGGGGACCGCAGATTCTACACGGGGAGCAGCATCCCTGGTTCTGTAGGGATTCGGAGGAGATATCTTGAATTCAATAGTGACCGGCGGTGGTGACGAGGGAGACACTGGAGTATTGGGGTCCGGAAGGGTTCCAAAAAATCACTCCCGCATTGAAGCATACGGCAGTGTTGACGAACTGAATTCCGAAATAGGAGTGATCCTTGCTGCTGGAAACAAATCCCATGCAGCGGAAGGAAAGCAACTTCCAGAAAAAATCAGTCAGCAACTGCAGCAGGTCCAGTCCCTGCTCTTTGATTTGGGTACAGATCTTGCGCAACCTCGGTGTGGACAGAGCGACGGTCCAGAAACGAGGATCAGCTCCACCCACTCCGATCTTCTCACCCAATGGATCCATGATTGGGAATCGTCCCTGCCAGAATTGCGCCAATTCATTATTCCTGGTGGCTCATTCAATGCTGCGCTCTTGCACAGGGCGAGAACCATCTGCCGCAGGGCAGAGAGAAAAACCGTCCAATTCCTCAAAGATACCGACGAAGGTCACTCGGCCTTGGTTTTCCTCAACAGGTTATCCGACCTGTTCTTCGTCCACGCACGGGCAGCAAACCAGGCTGAAGGAATCGATGACGTTCCATGGATCTCGGATCATTCTTCCTCGGGGAATTGATCCAACCAGTAATTGATCTGATTTTTGCTTCGGGGAGCAGTTGGTTTTTCAGATTTTCTGTGCTGAACCACACCCCCACCGGACTTGGACTGTTTCGCAAACACCCTGGAGCGGAACTCTGCGCAGGAACACCATTGAACGCGGCCTCCAGGGGACCTCTTGCCGATATCCTTGAAGTCATCGGTGACGACCTGAATCTGACCTTGTGACTCATCCGAGCGTATCAGCGCCAAAATCAAATCATCGGCCGATTTTCCATGGGGAGCGATCAGAACCTCGACCCCTGTTGCATCTTTGGGTCCATGTCCGGAGTCGAGGACCACTTGGAAACTATGCCCTGAACCGGAGACTTTCCCCAATTGGTCGCAGAGCATCGAGACCGCAGAATCGAGACCACTTTCCTGCATGCGAGCTCTCAATTCTGAATCAGAATGGATCAGATTGTTTCCGTCGATGATCCAAAGCATGCTCATTCACCTCAGTCGAAGTCGAATATTGAAGGCGGCTTTTTATCGGGATCATCCTCCGCCTTTTTGAGGCCCTCCTCGAAGAGTTGATCCAATTTTTCGCCACGTCCTTCTTCCTTGGCCAATTCTTTCTCAAACTTTTCCTGAGCCCTATTTGGAGAAGAAACTGCATCCTCTACCGCAGATTCAAATGATCTCGGCTCACCATCCTCGGTGCTTTTGACGACGTGAAAGATCCTCTTTGCCCTCGGATCGATGGTCAATCTGCTGTCACAATGTGGGCAATCGACTTCAAAGAGCCCATCAGGACGATTAGACATTATCCAACCTACTTTCCGTAGATCAGGTTTAGCACCTCATTGCGAGTCGCCAGATTATCTCTCATCAACCCCCTCATAGCAGAAGTGGTCATGATTCCGCCAGGTTTCTTTACGCCTCTCATGGTCATGCAGGTATGGGTCGCTTCAAGAACCACAGTCACGCCCTGGGGTTCCAATGCGCTGGAAATCAGATCTGCAATCTGCATGGTGAGGCGCTCCTGAACTTGAGGGCGCTTCGCAAAATGGTCCACCGCCCGAGCAAGTTTCGATAATCCGACGATTTTACCCGAGGGAAGGTAAGCGACATGGGCCTTGCCGGTAAACGGCATTAAATGATGCTCGCAAAGGGAAACGAATGGGATGTCCTTGAGCAGTACGATCTCGTCATAGTTTTCCTCGAACACCGTACTCAATACATCAGAACTGTTTTCCCTCAAACCACCGAAAATTTCATCATACATGCGTGCAACCCGGTCCGGTGTATTGATGAGCCCATCGCGTGTCGGATCTTCGCCGACGCCTTCGAGGATCAATTTCACACCTTCCCGAATTTTCTCCGAATCGAACTCACCTTTTTCATTCATAACTAATCCCAACCCGGTTGCAGATCGACTTTGCCTGAAAGCGCGTAAAATTCTATGGGATTATCCCAAACGATGGTGCGAATCGTCTCCTCTTTGAATCCTTGACGCCTCATCGCCCATATCGTCTTGGGAACACTGAGCGGATCTGAAGGGCCCCAATCGCAAGAGGAATTGACGAGCATTTTTTCGGCTCCCTGCTCCTCAAAAATTGTGGTGGCACGCTCAGGGCTCAACTTGGTGACCGGATACACCGTGTGTCCACACCAGAATCCATTGTCTTTGCTTACCTGAATCGTCTCTTCCGTATTGTGATCCATGAGGATTTTTGCCGGATCCAGTTTCATATCCTGAATCACCTTTATCGTTCTCTTTGTACCCTCTAATTTGTTCCTGTGAGGAGTGTGGATCATCACCGGCAAGTTGGCATCAAACGCCAAATCCAATTGTCTTCTCAGGATCGCTTCTTCCTCATCGGTAATAAGGTCGAATCCCAATTCACCCACCGCCACAACCGAAGGATGCTGGAACCACTCAGGCATTCTCTCCAAGACTTCATTGGCGAGGGCAGTATTATTGGCCTCTCTCGGATTGACCCCGATGGTACAGAAATGTTGAATCCCGTACTCAGCGGCCCTCTCCCTTTCAAAGTTGGTGATATGATCAAAATAATCGTAGAACGTGCCCGCAAATTTACGGGGCTCACCCAACCAAAAAGACGGCTCTGTGATTGCCACGATTCCGGCTGTCGCCATCTTTTCGTAATCGTCAGTGATCCTTGAGATCATGTGACTGTGTGGGTCAAAAATACGCATATTGTCCTGTTTTCATCTCTCAGGTACTTCCTCATGGGGGAAACACCGGACCATTATTTTCGTTTCAACTCAGGTTTCTTGGTGTTCCAACCAACGCTCCGCATCGATGGCTGCTGCACAACCACTTCCTGCAGCGGTGACCGCTTGGCGATAAGTGAAATCTTGAACATCGCCACAGGCGAAGACCCCGTCAACACTCGTACGTGTGACCTCCCGGGTCTTGATGTATCCATTATCGTGAAGTTCCAATTGACCTTCAAAGAGGCTCGTATTTGGGGTGTGACCGATCGCCACGAATACTCCAGTGAGTGACACGGTGGATTGATCACCCGATTCGAGGTTTTTCACTGTCACACCACTGACTTTCCCATCTTCTTCGAGAACTTCAGTAATTGCAGAGTGCCACATGAATTCGACCTTTGGATTGTCAAAAGCCTTTTGCTGCATAATCTTGGAGGCTCTCAATTCCCCTCTTCGATGAACCACGGTTACCTTGTCGGCAAATTTGGTCAGGAACACCGCTTCTTCCATTGCAGAATCCCCGCCTCCCACGACGGCGATCTCTTGGCCTCTGAAAAAGAACCCATCACAAGTTGCACAAGTGCTGACACCATGTCCCATCAGGCGGCTTTCCGATTCAAGCCCCAGCATCTTCGCACTGGCTCCTGTTGAGATGATGACAGATTTTGCCTCGACCTCCTGGGAAGTAGATTTGACTTTGTAGGGTCGGCTTGAAAAATCAACTTCGATCACATCTTCATAGTGAATCTCAGCCCCAAAGCGTTCGGCCTGCTTGCGAAAATTTTCCATCAGTTCCGGACCCATGATTCCCTCAGGGAACCCTGGATAATTTTCGACGTCCGTGGTCAACATCAATTGTCCCCCCCTGTTTGCACCAGCGAAGACCATCGGATTGAGTTGGGCTCTTCCTGCGTAGACCGCAGCGGTGTAACCCGCCGGGCCGGATCCGATGATGACGACATCGCGCACCATGCTATTACCTCTTTCCAAATCGAGAGATCCCTCCCGATCGTCGTTTCAGATTCTGATCTTGTATGTTAAATCAGGACCACACCCCTATCGAGCGGACCGGATCAAAGGGCTCCCCCGATTCCGGTTTTTTGAGAAACTCCGGGACCCCTGCGGGGTTACTGGGATGGATCGTGACCTAGGGGTCCGATAGTCATAAGCCTCTATTTTGTTGAGACTTAAGAAAATTACGCTGGATCAGATCCTTCAACGGACGGAAAACGGTCCTGTATTTTCGGCCCATTGCCAGATCATACTGGCTCCTGGCAGAGACCGGTTGCTAGAATTCCGCTGTCGTGGGCATTGCTGAACCTTTTTGGAGGAACCATCCCGATGAGATTAATTCACCACAGATTCCTGTTTCTCCTCGTCCTTGCATCCGTCCTGTTGATGGGAGCGGATCAATCACTCCTGGGACAGGATGAAGCCGAATCTGACTCTCCTGAAGTGACGGAGAGGGAGTATGAAACCCCTCCACTTCCACCGCTCGACCTCGATGATGAAAAACTGAATCAAGACCTTGAACGCTATCGGGAAAACTTGGATGCCCGGGAGTTTTCAAAGGCCCTCGCCATTATCAAACGGGTACGCTCAAAAGTCAGAAAACCAGAGGACTCCATCGCTGAAATCATCGATCGCTACTTCCGCGAAGCAGATGGGGGAACGGTATTCGACAAGGCAAAGAAGTACCACGATCGCAAACAGTATCGAAAATCCTTGGGAATCATCACCAAAGAAGATCCCAAGGGAGATGCCTTCGATGGCACCCGTATTGGCGAAGAGCTCACCGAGTTGAGGGAACTCTTGATCGACGAAATTTTTCTGCTCATCGATGACTTCGAAAAAAAGGAGTCGGAAGAAGAAAGTGACGAGGAGCAACCTGAAGGTCGTCGTCGCCAGGGGCAGGGGCAAGGCCAGGGAGGCAATAGCAAAGTGGTCGGGGGAACTCCAGAGGACGGGGATGTTCGCTCCGGAAAATTTGCATTGCACTGGCGAACTACCGATCGACTCTCTTGGATCACCCTGGGTAATCAGACCTTTCAAAAGATGATGGAGGAAGGTGAAAGCCTGACCGATTACCGGTATCTCACCCTCTCCCTGCGCTGCGAAACTCCATCTGCCAAACCGAATATTTTGGTGCTCTTCGACGTCGACGGAGAACAAATCCGTGCCCCAAGAGGCGGAATGAGGCGCGGCGGAGCGCGTGCGTATCAAAGGGACGGTTTCAATACCTCCGTCACTCCAAAAGGTGGTTGGCGAGATTACCGTCTCGATCTCAAGAAATTTGTCCGCAAGGGCGAAGTAGACTGGGATATGGTCGAAGCACTGCGACTGATTTACACCGGCGGGCCAGATCACCTCATCATGATCGACGATGTCCAACTCGAAAAATCTTGACCTCAGGACCCATTCCTTCGGGCCTATCGTCAAGAGCGATCTCGATTGAAGATTTGCATGCGCGATATTCATCGCTCTGCACCCAACATGCTCAATAGTACAAGGGCTGAATTGATGCCCCGATAATTCGATGCGTATCCTATTCGATCCTATGTTTCATGGGGAAAACCGTGTGAGCCGGTCTGTGAGAAGGGAACTCCTCTCAGGAGTGATGTGTTCCAATGGTTCGAGATGAAATCTCGCCCCTACTAACAAAGCCCATGAAGAATCTTCTTCCCGGTCTCAGTAGTGGATTAAATCCAAATTCGGGATCAAATATTGCACGGATACACCATGCTGGCGAATATTCCTTCATAACCACCTACGACTCGTTGACGTACCAAAAGGTTGGGTTCTAATGAAACCGAGAGGGGAATATCTTGCTGCAATCCAGACCTCCGGTTTCCCTCTGTGCTCACAATTGCAGACTATTCCTTCTCATCTCGGTGTTCGCATTGGGATGGCCAGCTCAACTGGAGTCCCAGGAGAAGCAGGACCCTTTTGTTGACCCCTTTTCAGACAACTCGGATCCTCGGGACCCTGACGAACCCTTTTCAGACCCCTTCTCCAATGACAATCAAGCCGACAATCCGACCTCAAATGATCCCGGGTCCATCACCATTGAACCGATGGGGAGACTGAAAATCCTGGGTCCCGGCGGTGTTCCCAACGTCGATATCATCTCTACCCTCCGACTGGGATTAAGTCACACTTCTGAGCTTTCTGAGAGTCTCTCTCTGACAACTCGTGACAGTGAGATTCGCGTGGAAGGGCATATTCTGGGGAAAGATTCATTTCTTGCCCGATTTGACCTTGCTGGTGACAGGTCTCACGGCCTCCTCTCTGAAATTTGGTTCGACACGACACTGGCTCACGGTATCCATTTGACTGCGGGCAGGATTCCGGGAACTCTTGGGTTGGAAAGTTTTCCGGGGCATGAAAGACGAATCTCCATCACTCCGGGGTTTCTCGATTGGGCCGGCGGAGGAACCGCATGGGGAGTTCGATCGGGGGGGCGCTGGATCAATGGAACCGTAAGTGGCGACCTCCAATTGATGTTGGAAGACCCCGTCGATGTCGAAGGCGATGAATTCGGTGGCTATGGAATTTTGACCCGAATCAGCGTGAGACCTCTCTCCCAGTTTCTCTTCGGTGGCCCGTCAGATCCAAACCGCCTCTGGAAGGATACTTCCCTCTTCGTCTCCGGTCGTTGGGACTGGGAGGCGGATGGTGAGTTCGAGATTCGCTCTTCAGGGGATCTGGAGCTTCTGAAAACAACGGATTTGCACTACGACAATATCCACTGGGTTCGAGCGGGTTGGCGACTGCCGCTCTCTGAGTATCTGCAATTTGAAAATGAATGGCTAAGAACCGGTTTCTTTGGCGTCGGTCCCTTAAAGGTGGATATGCCCGGTGAAGTCACCGCCTTTCAAGTGGGTCTCCGGGCTCGCGTATGGTCTGACCAGCCACTTCCATTTGCCCTGCCCCACGACCTGCCCGGTGGAGACATGTCGCTGGATGAGGATTCCACTTTAGTCACTGCTGAGAGCGACCGGGAGAATCAAGCGGTGGATCTCCTCATACGGTACGAGCAATTGAATTCTAAATCGCGACTCGCAGATCTGGGTCTTCTCGAGGTCGGATCTGCGGATAATGATCTGGAATCGATCCGCTTCGCTCTCACTCGAACATCAGGCCGAGCCATCCGCTGGACGCTGGAAGGGACATGGACTTTCAGCGATGATCCGATAATTCTTCCGGATTCCTCTTCCTCTGCAGACAATCTCTTCACTTTCCGCTGCCTTCTCGAACTCGGTCTTTAATGACCTCTCACTCTCGGCAAATTCTTCCCGGTTGTTTCCTCCTTCCTCTTTCGATGGATTTGCCGACTTTCTCGATCCCGTCGTAATCTTCTCTGGAGATTCCCGACAAGGAATCCCTCGGGGGCCTTGATGGGAGAAGGAATGTCGACCGAATTAAACACGTCCCAGAATTCTTCAGCAGGATTCACCCTTCTGGAAGTACTCATCGCTATTGCGATTCTGGCTGTAGTCAGTCTCGCTTCTGCAATGGTGATGATTCCAGTGGTAAAAGCACAGAATGAATCCAGAGAGTTCACCCAGGCCACCGCCATGGGTAGAGCAGTCCTTGAAGAACTCTATTCCCGCTCTCTCGAAGAATTAACCAACTCGCAAGATGGGTATCTCCTTGCTTCCAATTGGCCCAAAAAAGGAACGCAAATATTCGGAGAAACTCCTTCATTTTCTGAACTGAATGATCCAACGATTCCGACAGTAGATGTTTCGACTGGCCCCCTGGAATCAGACCCGATTGAAATCTTGGTTACCGTCAGTTGGACCGGAAGAGATTCCGGGCTCATCACTAAAGAATTTTGGGTCGTGAGAACACGATAAAGGAGATGGATTTGCAGCACCCCATTGAACAATCGGAGAGTGGAGCCACCCTCCTTGAAATCCTGATCGCATCGATGGTTTTCATCGTTGTTCTCGCGTTGAGTCTGGCAGCTGCAAGTGAATTTTCTGCCTATGGTAATCAGGTAGATGCGGACGCAGGAATCCAATTGGATTGTCACAGAGCATTTTCACGAATGGAGTCGGTTCTTCGCCAAGGATGGTCAACTCCAGTCATCGCAAGTGACGGCACAGCAGTCACAATCCAACTTCTTGGATACTTCTTCAATACCGGATCACAATCTTGGGAAAGAGTCGACCCAACAACCTGGAAGCGTGAGTACGACACTTCTACCGCCTCTTACTATTTTGCTGATTCTGGAGGTTTAGAATTACCCGTTGCAGGTTGTACCGTCAGTTGGGAACGATACAGCACCGACCCTAATGATGATCAGTACTACTTTGGTGATCTCAAATGCACCATCTCCTCTGGTTCAAACTCTACCGATTGGATCCTCTCTTCTGATATAGGAACCTATGAAACTGACGGCACAGGACAGAGGTACAACGGACTGGAATTTTCTCTGAATGGAAAGTCCATCGAAGTAGAACTCAAACTTCAAAGAAGTGTCGAAGAAGTCCCTTATGAAATGCGTAGCCGAATCCAACAACGAAACTACCTTGATGGAATCTAATGCGCTCTCACCGATCAGTCCATCTCATTCCAACTTGAAAGTGATCCCTTTGAATAACAACCACGATCTGAAACCTGGAGTTATGGCCTACAGTCCCCAATCCGGAGAATCCGGATTAGCGATGTTCGTTACCGTATTCATGGCACTCGTATTGGGAATGGTCAGCGCAGTAACCGTGACCACGACTCTGACCAGAAACATCGACTCCCGATTCCAATTAGACAGGGTTCAGGCCAGGTCCCTCGCTGAAGCCATCCTCGATGCCGCGCAAAAGCAGATTCTTGTGCGAACTGCCAACTTTGATGACCCTTTCGCCAGTTCTACATCCGCCAATGGAATGGTGACCATCGGAGGACAGGATTACTCATGGAATGGTGTCGATTTGACTCCATCGGTCTACCCGGGTGAGGTGGACGCAAACGGCTGGCGCACCATCGAGGTTCTCTACGACTCCACCACCGGTGCAGGATCTGAAACCCAAGAGATTTACACCCGTGTCGTGCAAATCTTTCCGGGGGTAGACGTAGCATCGGGAGTTCAAGTCGGGGATGCCATGAGCAGATTGCGCAGAACCATCGAAGTTCAGCGCAACCCTCTCTTCGATTTTGCAATCTTTTTCGATGACGATTTGGAACTGCTTCCAGGACCGTCGATGACCTTCTCCGGAAAAGTACACGCCAATGGTGACATCTACGTGGGTGTAGGAAACAACAAGACCCTCGACATCGATTCCGATTACTTCCGCTGCACTGGTGAAATCTTCCGTAAACGAAAGAACAACGGAAGTACCACCGGTGGAACCGTTCGAATCAAAAATTCGGATGGCGAATTCAAAAGCCTGCGCAATGATCGAGATTACGATTACTGGAATGATCCGGAGGCTTGGGTCGACTACGCCGACAACCGCTGGGGCGGGACTGTGCAAACTGGCAGCCACGGCGTACTGACTCAAAACGCCCCTGACATCGGTTCAATTTCCAATTCAGGGCATTACCGAAACAGTGCGGATTTGGTTTTTCATAACGACCGTGTTTACCACGTCCAAAATGGTGTCGAAGTTGATATCACCTCCCAGGTTTCCACCGCAATCAGCGAATCGACCTCTGAAATGTACGACGCACGGGAGGAAACTTACGTTCCTCTGACGGAAATCGATCTATCTGATCCGTTGCTGACGAACTACATCGAAAGCACCAATCAGGACGCAGATCCCTCCAATGATATTCATCAGATTTATGCCTACCGCTCCCCCACTCCCCAACCTGCGAATTGGGATCCCGGTGCAGCTTCCAATTGGTTTGAAGGCATCCGCCTGACAAATGGAGCGACGATCCCCGATGATCTTCTCTTTGTCAGCGAAAATCCGATTTATGTTCAAGGTGATTTCAATACTACCGATTTCGGAACTTCGGATCAGAAAACGGTGGCGGTCATCAGCGATGCCGTCAATCTGCTCTCCAATACGTGGGATGATGAACGAGAGCCCGGCGACTCCTATTCCGATATCGACAATGCGACAGAAACCACCTTTAACATGGCATTGATCACCGGAAATGTTCCCACCCCTAATGGTGGCGGCAATTACTCCGGTGGTTTGGAAAACCTGCCCCGTTTCCATGAGAAATGGTCAGGAGTCGATTGCCACATCAATGGTGCTTTCATCAACCTGTTCCAGAGTCGCCAGGCGACCGAGCGTTGGGGAAAATCGGGGGTTTACAGGCCTCCAGTTCGATCCTGGGGTTACGATCCAGGCCTTCTCGATGCCAGTGTCCTGCGTGACCTCTTTCCTCAAGCAGTTTCCATCGACCGCCTGGTTTGGGAAGAAGGCCAGTCGATCCTTCCCGGATCCTGAGTAACGGTTACCTTCGGGGCCTCTTCTGATCGTGCAATCCAACTCCCATCCGGTATCCTGTGCATCGAAACAACGGATAGGGAAATGGATATGAGCACTGATTCTACAGAAAACCGATCTCCCCACCGTCCGACGATGAAGTTGTCGGTCAAACGAACCCGGCCGGGAAGATCTCCCCGCGGACTCGATGAAATCGCAGTGGAAGAGCCTCTGGAAATCCGACTTCGCTGGATCGATTCTGGTCAGGAGCGCGAAGAGCGCGTCGGCACAACCATGAGAACTCCCGGCGATGATTTTGAGCTCGCCCGCGGATTCCTCATCGCAGAAGGAATTCTCGGTGTCAGTGATAGTCCGGCAGGAATCTCTCACTGCACCGACGGAAAAGCAGAAGAGCCTCTCAATGTCGTCACTGTAACCCTGCGAGAAGGATCAGCCCCTGATCTGGAACACTTGGAAACCCTGGGTCACGGGACCAGCGCATGTGGAATCTGTGGAAGAACCAGGCTGGAAGATGTTCTGCGAAAAATTCCCGAAATCGTGGAATCTGCAGCCGTGGACCCTCAATGGCTGGCAACCTTGCCGGGACTGTTGAGAGATTCTCAGAAACTGTTCGAATCTACCGGAGGTGTTCATGCTGCAGGCGCATGGCCATCGGGTGGGGAGTTGATTGCACTTCGTGAAGATGTCGGCAGACACAACGCCCTCGACAAGCTGGTGGGATCCCTGTCACAGCGTGGAGACCTTCCGGCACATGGTCTGGTGTGCACCGTCAGTGGCAGAGCCAGTTTTGAATTGGTGCAGAAGGCTGCCGTTGCAGGCTTTCAAGCATTGATCGCTGTCGGTGCGCCATCCAGTTTGGCGGTAGAGACCGCTCGTGAAGCGGGAATGATACTGTGCGGTTTCGCCAGTGAATCGGGGCTCAACTGTTATTCCGGCTCGTCTGATTTGGGGCTTTGAAACTGGGGGCCTATTCTTCCCCTTGGAAATCTTCAATGTTCACGGGTTCTGCCTTGTACCTATCACGGTCACGAATGACCCTGGCCCAAGGATGATCCGGATCATGTTCGAGAGCCAAGAGGGCATCTTCAGCCACCGCTGCTTCGAGGAGATCCTGCTTTTCCTGGACGACTTTTAGGGGCTGGATGTCATATCCCATCGTCCAGGCCGCCCTGAGGTGGTGGATCGTTGGGGCCAGATCGGCGAGATAGCGCACCACCTTCCCACCCCCTTCAATTCGCACCGTTTGCATTCCTAAAGTGTGTCCGTCCACCTCCTCCACTGAGATCCCCGGCATGATTTCGCCCGATCCATCCAGTAGTTGAAGATCGGTTCCCTTCAGGGGCTCCACATTTTGTCTTAAATAAGAGGCTTTCTCACGGACATTGGGATCCAAGGCGGTCTGCCAATTTCTCCTTTGAATCCAATGTCGTGCTCCGGGCAAAACCGGAACCGAATCCCCTGAAGTGTCGATCTGCGTCGCTCCGCCGACGTGATCGAAGTGAAGATGAGTGACGATCAAGTCGGTCACATGATCTGGATCGAAACCTGCAAGTTGAATTGCGCGCTCCAACGGCGTTCCGGCGCTTCCCTCTGGAAGCCAGACTGAAAAGCGCTCGCGAAAAGATTCGTTTTCTTTGTCCCCTACTCCCGCATCAACGACGACTAGTCGGTTTGACTCATTATTTCTTGCAACCAGCAATGTTGTGGCTAGGGGGATCCGATGAGCACTGTCCGGTGGAATGCACCCTTCCCAAATGACCCTGGGAACAGAACCAAACATCGCCCCTCCATCGAGGTGCAATCCTCCCCCATCAAGTGTGGTGACTTCCCAGCTTCCGAGTCTGATCATCGAGGTCATCAATTCTCCCCTCATGCAAGTTGAATTTTCCCTGTTTTATATCCCAGTTTGAGTCCGATGACTCCGAAAATCAGTGGGCCTGATTGCTTCCAAGGGCCCACATCCATAACATGAATCCAGGAGGAAATTCGGCGGGCGTCCGCCCCTGTGAGATCCTGCAGGTCGAGTTGCCGAAAGATCTTCCCAGAGGGTGAATCCCTGAGATTTCCCCTTTTCCGAATCGGGTTCGATTCCGAGTACTGTTCATACAGTCATCGGAATTTCGACGGGGGATTCCCCGTGTGCTGGAATCCGTTTCTTTTGCGCCAAACTGTGGATCTTGGAGGAAATCTTACTCCCATGACTAACCGGCAAGCTTCGATTCCCATCCTCGAGTTGGACGATATCACCGCAAGAATTCCTCTACTCGAAAAAATCGGCTCCGATGTTTTGAAATTGATCAAACGTCGTGACGACATCCTCGGCCAAACCCGTACTCCCGGGCGAGGCGCTGGGGAAAAGTCCACAACCCTGGTTCAACTGAAGGATGAACTTCGGATCCTTTCAGCGAAGCTGGAAGCGTACCGGGAAGAGGTCAAAGAATTGGGGGGCATTTTAGTCACTCCAAACCAGGCTACGATGGAATTTCTCGGTGAAATTGACGGTTGCCTCGCATGGTTTTCATGGCAGCCGGGAGAAGAGTCGATTGTTGCTTGGCGCCCCGTAGACGGAGAGCCTGGGGATCGAATTCCTCTCAAGGTTCAGGAAGACGATTTGGATACGGATGAGTTGATTTACCCCCTCGATTGAGGAAAGAGAGACGAAGAATGTCGGAAAATTTGATCAACATCGATGACAACAATTTTGAAACCGAAATCGCCAGCGGTGGATTGGCAATGCTCGATTTCTATGCGACTTGGTGCGGGCCATGCAAAACCCTCGAACCCGTGGTTTCACAACTTGCCGATGAATACGCCGGAAAGGGTGTGAAGATCGGCAAGGTTGACATCGAGCAGGCGGAAGGACTCGCTGTTAAGTATGGCATTCAAGGAGTTCCAACCTTGTTGTTTTTCAAAGATGGTGAAGTGGTCAACCAGATGACTGGAGCTCACCCGAAACCGGTCCTGGAGAAGGCTCTCGACGAGATCAGTGGCTGATTGACGCCCTTGGCAGGAGCAAGATGAAAAGAGGGTCGAAACATCAAATAGATAGATCGATGAGCCTTTTGACGTGGCTTGTCTTGATCTTCTTTCTGCAAGGGTGCCATCCCCCCCCAGAGTACCAGAGCCGAACGATTCCCGAGGCGGTTCACCCGGTCCTCGTCGATGCAGATTTGGATGTAAGGTTTGGTGCCAGAAAAGCGGAGCAGCAACCTTCCTCCGCTCCTGAACTCATGTATGAACTTCCTGATGGCTGGATCGAACTCCCGGTGACTTCGATGCGCCGAATGAACCTGCGCATCGCTGGCAATCCGCAAACCGAGTGCTACCTCACCGTATTTCAAGGAGGCGGCTCACTGCGTGACAATATCGATCGTTGGTGTCAACAGATGGGGCGCGACCCTTTGCCCGATGAAGAATTAGCCGCCCTTCCGAAAGCCAAATTACTCGGCATGGAAGGTGTTCGATTCGAAATCGACGGTAACTTCGATGGAGGCATGAGCTCCTCCGCTGTTGAGGACGCCAGAATGGTCGTCTACGTCTTACCCCTCGGTGGAGCTACCGTTTTCCTGAAAGCGACCGGTCCCCGTGAACTCCTGATCGCGGAGGCAGAGAATCTGAACAATTTCGTGGACGGCTTGGGACTCTCGCAATCCCCTACCATGCCAACGCCGCCACCGACTCCCGGAGCTTCCCCTTTGACGTGGGAGATTCCCGAAGGCTGGACCGCTCTCGGCAGAAAACCCATGCGTGAAGTGACATTTGCAGCGGGGGCAGAAGCCCGTTGCTGGATCACTATCCTCGGGGGGGATGGCGGTGGCACCCTTGCCAACGTCAATCGCTGGCGCAATGAAATGGGTCAATCGCCCCTGCAAGCGGGTGACCTCGAATCTCTTCCCAAGATGCCGGTTCTCGGTGGTGATGCGTTCGTTGTCGAAGCGCAAGGGTCCTATTCCAGCATGGGCTCAGCCGCTGAAGATGACTGGGCGATGATCGGCCTAATCCGAAACCTCGATGGCAAAGCCATCTATGTCAAAATGGTCGGACCAATAGCAGAAGTCGAAGCCGCCAGAGAAGGTCTCGAACTCCTTGCCCAATCACTGGAGGAACGCGAATGAACCGATCGAAGTCTTCCTTCTGGGATTCCGAGTTCATCAAGACTTTCGGATCGCTGGGTCTCGCTGCAACCATGATGACGTTTCTGTTGCTGCTGACCTTTTTGGGCACCATGGATCAAACAAACATGGGAATTTACCAAGCTCAAAAGAAATACTTCGAATCCTTAGTGGTCACACAACCTTGGGGCATTCCGTTCCTCATTCTGCCTGGTGGCATGACTTGTATGATCATCTTCACCCTTAATCTCCTCGTCGGAGGGATTCTGCGACTGCGCCTCAGTAAGAATAATTTTGGCGTGTTCGTCATTCATGTCGGGATCGCTCTCATGATGAGCGCTGGACTCGTCAAACTGATGGCGGGGCAAGAGGGATATCTACGTTTGTGGGAAAACCAAAAATCATCCGAATACATCAGTCACCACGAATGGGAAATCGCAGTTTTTGAAGCAGAGTCAGGTACCGTGACCGAGAAGACTCTGCACGAACGCTACTGGCGCGGGTTGGACACCTTGACGGTTTCCCCTGTGGAGGGTTTGCCATTCCACCTGAATCTGCAATTTCTACACGGTAACTGCAGACCTCAGCTGAAAACTGCCGGAGAAGTGCTCCCCGATGACACCGTCGTCATCGATGAATGGTACATGAAGCCGGAAGCAATGGATCCAGAGAATGAACGCAACATGCCGGGACTGGTCGTTTGGATTCACGCCAGTGAGGAAGACAAAGAATCTGCAAAAGACAACAATAGCTTTCTCTGGGGCGGCCAGAATTATCCTTGGACCTTTCAGATCGACGGCCAAACTTGGGTCGTCGCACTGAGAAAAGTGCGCCACTCAATGCCTTTCGCCATTCAACTCGACAACTTTGAAAAAGTCGACTATCCAGGAATCACCATGGCCAAGGAATTCCGTAGTGACGTCACACAGATCACTCAAGGAACTCAACGCAATGTGCGCATCGAGATGAATGATCCCTTGCGCGATCAGGGATTGATTCTGTTTCAGTCATCCTGGGGTCCACCAGAAGCCAAACCCGGAGATGAATTGTTCAGTGTTTTTGCAGTCGTCCACAATCCTTCCGATCATTGGCCACTCTATTCGTGCATCATCATCGCATTGGGCATGGGGCTGACATTCATTCAGAAGTTTCTCGCCTATGGACGACGCCAATCGAAACGACTGCAAAAGGAGGCCGCATGATCAACCACCTCCATAGTCCTCTGGTTATCGTATTGGTTGTACTCCTCTCCGTTCCTTCCGCAGCTGGTCTGTTGTCGGCACAAGAGGAACAAGGTTCCAATACGACCATTGGCAAAGAAAGCCGCGAACCCTGGTCACAAGAGATCACCAATGAGGTCGCACGCTGGCCGATTCAGCATGGCGGCCGCGTTAAACCGTTCCAAACTTTTGCCGGTTTCCTGATGCTCAAGGCCAATGGCCGACGCACCTTGGAGATTGAAGATGAGAAACTCGGGCCCGTGGTATGGGCTCTCGATTTCATGTTCTATCCGGAAATCGCCAAACAGTATCGCTGTATCCACGTTCCCAATGCTGAAGTGTTGACCGGTATCGGATTTGACACTACTGAGTTTCGACGCAGTGACCGATACAGTTTCTCCCAGCTGGAACCGGTACTTCCTGCCCTCTTTGAGAGTGCTCGTAACACCACCCAGGCAAAACCGGAAGCCAAGGACTGGACACTCGTGGAACGCCAAACGGTCCAGTTGATGCAAGACATCCGAGAAATGGAAGTGTTGCTCTATTCGATGGATTCAGCGCGTTACTCCTTTGGCCTCAGCACCGTCGAAGAGTTGAGCGCCATCTTCGGACAAGACCCTGGGCCAGGATACTCCCCCATCCTGTCCCACATCGATGAGATGGCCGTATTGACAGACAGAGACAATCTGATGGCTCTCCCTGATGATCGGCGTCCGGCAGTCGTCGAAGCGCTGCGGAAATTGCAGGAGGATTTGATCCGTTCACTGGATATTTCGTCGATGGGATACAGCTGGTTCCCACCCGAAGAAGTGGTCGTGACAGCGGAAAACCTTCCCGTGATCTGGACGACCTCCTCTGAAGTGATCCAGGACGCCTTGGTCATGAAAGAGACGGAAGAACGTGCAAAGGCCCTCTACAGCCTGGAGCAGTTGCCGTATCTGATCGATAATCGTGCCGAGTTCCTGACTCATGCGACCCACTTCGGATCGATCCTGCGAGACTTGGCAGCGATTCATAATTCTGGCCGTCACATCTCCACCGAGGTGTCATTCTACAACATGGATTACTTCCTCAAGGCGCTTGTCATCTTTCTTTTCGGGTTTATCGTCAGTTGTCTGGGTTGGCTCGTCCCTCAGAGTCGCACACCTAATAAAGTCACATGGGTGATGAGTCTGACGGGTGTGACTTTCCTCATCGTGGGTGTGGCTATCCGATGCATCATTCAGGGACGCCCTCCTGTTACCACCCTCTACGAGACCATCCTTTTCATCACCGGCTGCTGCGTGCTGACTGCGCTGGTTCTTGAGTACTTCGATCGTCGAAACATCGCCCTGACCGTATCGACCTTTATAGGGGCACTCGGCTGTTTCCTCAGTAACCGCTACGAGTTGAAAGAGGCGGTCACCGCCGGTGATACGATGCCGAGCCTCGTGGCGGTCCTCGATACCAACTTTTGGCTATCGACCCACGTCACCACGGTGACCCTCGGTTATGCGGCGGGACTCTTGGCAGCGGCGATCGCTCACGTATGGATCTTTTCCAAGCTCTTTGGCATCAAGAAGTCCGACCCCGGCTACTACAAGAGCTTGAGCCGAATGGTCTACGGCACCTTGTGCTTCGGGCTCTTTTTCAGCATCGTTGGCACAATCCTCGGCGGAATATGGGCCAACTACTCTTGGGGGCGTTTCTGGGGCTGGGATCCCAAAGAAAACGGTGCGCTGATGATCTGCCTGGCAGAGTTGATCATCCTGCATTTGCGCATGGGTGGATACATCCGTGATCGCGGGGTACATGTCCTCAGCGTGGCTAACGCCATGATCATTGCCTTCTCGTGGTGGGGCGTCAATTTGCTCGGTGTCGGCCTTCACAGTTATGGCTTCACCGATGGCGTCTTCAAACTACTCGCCGGATTCTTTGCTTTCGAGTTGGTGGTCATCGGTATCGGCCTCATTGGCGGCAATCGCAGTGATTCAAATACTCCACCACCTGCAGAAGCGGCCGCTCCGGGATCATGAGAAGATTGCCACATTCTCCGGAGTTGATCGTCTTCGATCTCGACGGAACCCTGATCGATTCCATCGGTGACATCACTTCTGCGGTAAATCGCTTCCGTACTTCTCGTGAGGGTGAGGCCCTCTCTGAAGACGTCGTCAGAGAAGCGGTCGGCCATGGAGCCCGGCAATTGTGCAAGGCTCTCCTCACCGATCTCGCCAAAGAAGGGGAGAATGCGGATGATCTCTATCAAGCATTCCGAAAGATTTACATCAAAGAAGCCGGACTCCCGGAGCATCAAATCCAATGGCTGCCCGGGGCCTTGGAAGTGCTTGAGTTTCTTCACTCAAAGAGGATCGATGCGGCGATTCTCACGAATAAGCCGCGTCGAGTCACCGATGTTCTCCAACCACAACTGATGCAGGCTTTCCCCTGGATTCGTATTCTCTGCCCTGAAGACGTACCTGCCGCCAAACCCGACCCGGCTGGCCTACTCCAATTGATCGAAGTGAAAGGGCTGCAACCGCATCAAACCCTTTTCGTCGGTGATTCCTCCGTAGATTTTTCCACGGGAAAAGCGGCAGGAGTTCTCACATTCGGTCTTCGAGGCGGGTATGGTCAAATCACACCCCCTGAACCGGATCACTGGCTCGAAGATCTGACCGATTTGATCACACTCATCACTGAACCTGATCGAAAGGAGGCTTAACGATGCCCACCGTCACCGCTGGACAAAGAAAAATGCGCAATAGTTTCACTGATGCCGCGGATCGAAACTGCCTCGGCAGCCATCTGTCCGTCTCCGGTGGGCCGTGGAAAGCGGTGGAAGAGGCGATCGAACTGGAGATTCACGCTCTGCAAATCTTCACCAAGAATGCCAGTCGCTGGGTTCAGAAGCCCATCGACCCCAAACATGTCGATAGGTTCCATGCCGCCATCGAGGAGTGGGGCCACCACCCCCTGCTCAGCCACGATTCATATCTGATCAACCTCGCATCTCCCAAAGATGACCTGTTTCAGAAATCCATCGACGCATTCACGGATGAGTTGGAGCGCGCCGAATTGCTCGGACTCGATTTTCTCGTCATGCATCCCGGTGCTCACGTCGGCAGCGGAGTCGAGGCAGGCATCGAGCGCATCGCTTACGGGATGAAGGAATGCTTCGAGCGGGTCCCCCACGCCAAAACCAGGGTACTGCTTGAAAACACCGCCGGAGGTGGATCGACGATGGGCCGTTCATTCGAAGAGTTGCGCGATTTGTTGGCCGCCATCGATACTCCAGAACGCACCGGAACCTGCCTTGATACCTGTCACATGTTTGCAGCCGGTTACGAGTTGAGAACTGAAGGGGGCTACCAGGAAACGATGAAGCGACTCGACAAGATCCTCGGTGCTCGCAGGGTCTTCGCCCTCCACCTCAACGACAGCAAGGGAGATCTCGGCAGTCATCTCGATCGCCACATGCACATCGGCGAGGGTCTCATCGGCAAGAAGGGCTTTCAATTCGTCATGCAGGATGATCGCTTCGCCGGCATTCCGAAAATTCTCGAGACCCCCAAGGTCGAGGACATGGATCTACAAAATCTTTCATTGCTGAAAATGCTGGCAAAAAAGAAGTGAGGCTCAGATGAACCTTGAGGAGAATCCGGAGGATTGGGTTCCCATCGGCAGAGGCGGGCCCTCAGAGATTCGCGCCCTCGCCGAAACGCTCGAAAGCGCTGGAATCACCCCGATAGTCAATACGGTTCCAGGTGGCTGAGGTACCCAACTGATTCTCGCGGTCGCGAGAGAAAACCTTCAGGCCACCCAACAGATTCTGGCCGCCCTTGCCGCCGAGAATGCTCCGAAGGAATCCCCCGACTCCCCATCGGATGGTCCAGCCTGTCCCGCCTGCATGACGAGCATCCCCGCCAATTGTGAAGAATGCCCCGATTGCGGTATTCGGCTTCAGTAGCCCCTCAACAACAAACTCAATTGCAAACTCAACTACAATGAGACAATAACTCAGAATTGGAGTAAGCCGCGGATCCAACAATGGAATACGGCTCACTCCATATTGCATTCAACACGGACAACTGGAGGCTGGCGAGAGCCGACCACTACCGAGGAGTGAAGAGTATCGACCGCAGGTTGATCAGTGCTTCCCCTGGGATCTTCGTGGCCCGCAGCTGAACCTCCACCGCTCCGCTCTTGTCTGCGGTGAAGGTGCCCGCTTCTCCATCGACGAAACTCATCCAGCCCCCGGTTGGTGCAGGAGTAAAGATGAGAGTCTCCTCGCCGATGGTCATCTCCAGCTCGCCACCCTCCGAGCCCTGCTTGCAGGCGTGGTCGAGGGAGATGGAGTAGCTTCTACCCCCCTCCAGACGCGCTTCCCACACCACCTGGGCATCGGTGTTGTTCCAGTAGCCGAGGTTCTCGACCGCAGATCCATCAGCCCCCGGGTAGGTTTCAATCTTGAGCCCTGGCCCGGTGATGATTCCGCTGCCAGCGAGCAACCGAACTGCGCCACTGGAGTCAGGAGCGATGGCGGTATCGACCACCGGTTTCGATGCCAGATCGAGACGGATGACGGTGGCGTGTGCGTTGGGATGCAGGCCCGCGAGGGAAATGCGCGGCCCCTGTTCGCCGGCGGTGATCTCGAGTGATCTCCCCGCCTTGCGGTCTCCCAGCATCGATGCCCCGGTGATGGGGGTCACCAGGCCGGGAACCTCGAGGATGTCATCGGCGGGCCAGTCGTAGATGTGCAGGTAAACGCTGTTGCCCTTGCTGGTCGCGTTGCCCCATGGCAGCGATCTGAAGGGACTTGCGGTGGTGCCATAGATCGACTCGCCGTTGACGTCGAGCCAGCGGCCGATGGCGAGGAGTCGGTCGACCATGATCAGCGGAATGGTGCCGTCGTCATCAGGGCCAATATCGAGGAGCAGATTGCCACCCTTGGAGACGAGGTCGATCAAGGTCCGGATGCTCTTGGTTCTCGAGGCGTAGATTTCGTAATTCTCGGCGCGGTTGAATGCGAAGGAGTGGCCGATGCCGCGGCACTCCTCGAAGGGACGCACCTTGTTCATGCCCTTGCCCGATGAGTTGCCGAGGTTGCCGTACTCGGTGGTTGAGTAGTCTCCAACCTGGCCGCGCAGCCCCTTTCCCCAGCGGTCATTGACAGCGATCTCTTCGGGGTTGCTGGCGTTTTCGTAAATCCATTCGAGGATCTCCGTCGACTTCCACAGCGTGTCGGGGTAATCCCACTCGCCGTCGGGCCAGAAGACGTCCGGCTCGTAGCGCTCGATCAATTCCTTGATCTGGGGAATCATCAGCGTATCGACGTACTTTTCCTTGTCGCTTTCATAAAGCGGGCTTTGCCACTCCATGAATGAATAGTAGATCCCGGGACGGACACCTTCCTTGCGACAAGCGGCGAACAGTTCTCCCAGAAGGTCTCGCTTTGGCCCGACCTCGCTGCTATTCCACGGATAACCGCGCACCTCGCTGGCGGTGGAGTTTGGCCACAGACAGTAGCCATCGTGGTGCTTGCTGGTGATGACCATGTAGCGCGCGCCCGAGCGGCGGAAAATACTCGCCCATTCGTCGGGATCCCACAGTTCTGCCCTAAATCGGGGGGCGAAATCACGATAGGGGAAGTCCTCACCATAATTCTTGTGGTGGAAGTCGCGCACCTTGCCGCCGTGGCTGTTGGTGTCGTACCAATACTGGTACCACTCGCTGTAGGTGCTGGTATCGCAGAATGCGGGCACCGAGTAGACCCCCCAATGAATGAAGATCCCGAACTTGGCATCGCTGAACCACTGCGGCGTGGGATGCTGACTCAGCGATTCCCACGTCGGATCGAAATCGACGCCGTCACCGGCAAGACCGAGAGTGGCACAAAAGAGCAGCAGGGTGAAAATTGAGATGACACGCATCGGGAAACCTCTCTTCCGGGAGATGGTCCGATGAGAGTCTGGCAAGAGGCGGGGGTCAAGCGCTTGCTCTTGCCAAATCACCTGCTGTAGATACGGCCCATGTGACAGCAAATCCTGATCGATCGAGGTCCCGATCCTGGCACTTCTCAACCATCTCACGAGTCCCCTCATCTGGCAGCGGGCTCCCCCAGTAATTCGGCAGCATGATTCGCTTCTACAGGAGACACATTTGCAAGGCGAACGAGATCGATAAACTCAGAGCGTGGACGATTTCCCCAACCCAATGCACACAATCTCAAGGCAAGATATCTGACCACCTGGGCTTGGTCCAACCGTGCGCTCTTCTCCAGTGTTTGCATCCAATCGGCAGGGTAATTGCCCCCTTGATCCCTCCCACCGAGAGCACCAAAGAGGATCCATAATCGATAAGACTCGGAATCGGGGCCATCTCCCCTACGCAAAAGAATCGGCTCGAGGGGCAAGTCGCGTGAGCGATGAAACAGATCCAGCAATTCTTCCCCACGATATTCATGCCGAATGAAAAAATTGGCCCAGTCATCGATCACTGCAACCATGTGATCACTTTCAACATGACGCAGTAACTCCCGACCCGCTTCCAGTTGCCATTCCGCATCCTGACGCCGAATTCCTGAGTCGAGTTGTTTCCGCAAGTGAGGATCCGCTTGCGAGTACACCTTCCCCAACACCCCCAGGGCAATCCGACGAAACTCGGGGTCCTTGGCATCGATCCAGTCGACGGCCCATTGCTCCAGCCAAGGGGGCGTTTCTTCCGTGACCTCCGACTGCAATCCTGCGATGACCACCTTTCTCCAGCGAGCGCGCATCTGGGATGAGACTGGATACCGATCCGGATCCGAGATGAAATCTTCGATCATGGCAAATGCCAGATGACCGTCGATCCCCTGTACCTGCCACAGCCATCGATCCAACTCTGCCAAATCTTGTACTCCATCGATCCACATCTCCACGGCCCACTCCAGACAGCCGCGTCGATCATTCCAAACTCCCGGGGGGGCCGGATTCAGGGACAGGGCCGTCCCCAATGCGATCAAGAGTGCCCGCTTCTGATGGAGGGATCCCCCTCCCTCCAGCAACAGTTGCAACGATTGATCCCCCATCGCAGGTTGGCACTCCAGGAGTTTCATGAGTAGTTCCGTGACATCGCTTCCCTGTTTCCCTGCAAGGATCAGTTGCGCCAGTGGCTCACTCCACGGGCCCTCTCGCAGGGGAAATTGCGATTCTGAATCAGACGGATCATCGCGTTCAGGGATCGGTTTCACCGGTCCGACTGGGGAATCCTCCGCCGAATCATCTGCAACAACGGCGTCGACCGCAGAAATCCGCCCCGTAATTTTTTCCACCGATCTGTCCGTGGTTCGGGATGATGACGGTAACTCTGCTGTCACTGCCAAAGAGGGATCTCCCCTTCCAGCCTGACTCAATAAAGTGCAAAGGATGATCAGCAGCAGGATGCACCCACCGCCGATCCTGACTCCCCTGCTGTATGACAAAGTCTCTTTGTTTTCTTCCTCCGAGGGGGACTGCCCACGACGATAAGGTTGCTGCTTGCCGATCATGGAGTCACTCCATTGCAGTCCATCGCCGATCCAGAACCGGGACAGGGTAGAGAAATCCAGTGATCGACGGAATTCCAAATCCTCGGCTCCCCCGCCGGTAGACACGCGCGACTCCAACAAAGGATAAAGAAGTCGGTGCATTCACATTGCAACTTCTGCTGCAACACCGATCGGGTTTGGCGTTCCAACAGGCAGCATCCTGCTCGCGAGACCGGCACCGAATGGGAGGGTCTCAATATGACCCACAAAGGGCATTGGGGTTCAGGGAAGGTGACCGTTGATCCCCACCTCTCAAAAATTAATTTCAGGGGCATGTCGGTGCAGGGATTGCTGACCGGCGAGACAACCTGTTCCATCGGCACCGGACCGGCTCCGATGTTCGGACATTCTTCATCGCAACGGAATTGAGGCGGGATCTCCCCCTGTACGGGAGGGACCTGCTGTGCGGGAGGGGCCTGCTGTGCGGGAGGAGCTACGGCCGTGAAGTGGGACGCCTCCGTCACCCATATCGGCAACAGCCCCCAAAACAGAAACAATCCCAGTGCGACCTTCCACCGACAATTGCGTTGAACACTTTTCTTCATCACAAGACTTCCTCTCCCTCGGGCGGATCCGGGGAGGAAGCATGGCTGAGGCGCCAACCCAAGTCATCCTGGTCATGGGAAGAAACGTCCGGGAAAGGTCTGAAAATCAGAGTTGATCAGCTTTGAGGATTTTCGACACTCATTCGCAACTTGAGTGGAATCGCAAAGGTACGCAAGCGTTCGTCCCCATCGTAGACCCCGCCGACGATACGGGCCCTCAAAACGTATTCACCGGAGAGGTTTTCGCCGACGCGGAAGGTCGCGGTCGCATTGAAGTCCCCAGCGATCTCCGAGACCTCCTCCCCCTGGAAACCACCGACACCAGCACCCTCGTACTGCCACGGAGTTTCAGGGATCAGCACGGTAAAATCCTCGTCCATTTCACGGATCTCCAGACCCTCCAATTGGATGCGGCTTTCAAATGCGGGGCGATCGGTGAGACCCTGTTCGAGGAAATCGATGAACTTCTTTGAACTATTGGTGAACGACTCCCGCGCCACTTCCAGGTGATCACGGCTGTCGAGAACGATGTAAGTGGGGTTGGCGTAGTATCCGGTGATCAGGATCTGCTGATCACGGTAAGTCGCTTCGATCTCACTGTTGGCATCGTCGGTGTAGATTTCAAAGAGCTCGTATTGGCTGAGCAACTGCTCAACTGCCGGCTCACGGAAAATACCGTTTTCCATGAGTCGACAATTTTGTCACGTGTGCCCCGTAAAATTGAGGAAGATGGGTCTGGGTGAACGCGCCCCGACGGCGACCTCACTGCGGACCTGCTCCAATGTGTCAACAAAATCAAGATCCCCTTCCCGATCCAAGTGCTTCCACGGCAGTGCCGCTTTCTGATGGATACTGGGGACCAGCAATTGGGCTTCGAGATTTTCATTCAACCGATAACCGGTGACCGCATAGAAACAACTGATGCCGCACACCGCGGTCAGAGCGAGCAACACACCGCGCCCCATGGAAATCGAACGCACGGGAGAATCGTGCGGAAACTTGAGTTTTCCGATCAGGTTCAAAAAGAGTGCCAAAAAGGTCAGCCCCCAGATCGCCATGATGACTTCACGATTGACGATGTGACCAAAACGCCAGTAGGTCGCCACCGCACTGAAGAACTTCCAAGCCGCCAGCAGTTCGATGAATCCCAAAATCACCTTGACGATGGAGAGCCAGCCCCCTGAGCGTGGCAACCCCGTCAACATCTTGGGAAACAGGGCCAGGAGCACAAAGGGCAAGGCGATCGTCGAGCTGAAAGCGAGCATGCCGACCGCGGCAAAACCGGGACCTTCCCCCGCCGCCAAGGCAAGCAATGCTGCCACGATGGGTCCCACGCAAGTGAAGGTGGTCACCGCAAAGACCAGCCCCATCACCAGAACACTGGCCGCACCACCACCACCACCGCCTCCACCCACACGATTGCGGATGAATGCGGGTAATTGGATGTCGTAGTAACCGAAGAGGCTGAATCCGAAGACAACAAACAGCACGCCGATGGCCAAATTGACAAATCCATTGGTGGCCATGAAGTTGGCTCCCTCTTCCCCGAGAAGTGCCGAAAGCAGGAAACCGAGAGAAGTGAAGGAAACGACGATGCCTGCGCCGAAGAGCAATGCCAATCCGATCACACGGGAACGACTCTCATGCGCTTGCTTGGTGAAGACACTGACGGTGATGGGAATCATCGGATAGACACAAGGAGTTACCAAAGCCAGAAACGCACCGCTGATCGCCAGCAGGATGACGCCGAGTAATCCCTGATCCTCGGTTTCCGCTTGGATATCTTTGCGGAATGCCGGAATACGCTTTCCTGAGGTGACCGTGCCATCGATGCGTAAAGTGACGATGTCACCGGAAGAAACTTTCTCACCGGTTTCCAGGGTCGCCGTCAGATTCAGATCGGCGTCGGAGTAGACGCTGATCCGAGGGTCCGATTCTTCATTGAGAGCAGGCCCCGTACTTTCACTGCTGCTGCCAGAGACACCCACGGGAATATCGAGACCGAGTCTTTCCTCGGGAAGACACATCATCGCGTCACACGACATCGATTCAACGATCAGAGGCAGGGTCCCCTTTTCCAGGGCATCCTCTCCCTGAAATTGGAGAGTGACCTCGAAGCGCGCTTTGCGCTGGTGCTTGGTGCTGTTGGCCCCGATCAGTGGATCAAATCCTTTGTAGGGAGGCGTCAGTTCCTTGACATCCACCACCTTCAGGAGTGATCCATCGGCGCTGGTAAAACGGGTCGGTGTACCATTCTCCGGGTTCATCTCGACGCCGTAGATGTGCCAGCCGCGCTCAATTTCCGCCGAGACGATGACTTTGAAGGATTCGCCCGGTGTCACCCTGTCGATGATCGGTACCGTCCACTTCACCGGAGATTCATCTGCCTGGAAGGTCACCGTCGCCGGGTCTTTTGCGGTGGATTCGGTTCCGACGTGAACCTCCGTGTCGAAAGTCAAAGTCTGGGGGAGCAGACACTCCTTCGCATCACACGCTTGGTAGGTGACCGATACGCTCACTTTGCGTGGTCCCGACTCCGCATCTTGGGGCACCGTCAGGGGAATCTTGAAAAGGGTCTCCCCCTCATGTTCCAGATAGTATTCCTCTCCGACCTCACGCTCATGGGGATCCGGCTCGGAGATCTCGCCATCAAAATACAGATCTCCCACTTCGACGAGCACAATCGAAGTGGCGACTCCCCACTCCGGATCCTGATCGAGCCCATAGATGTGCCAACCCCGTTCCATCGTGGCGACCAATTCGAGGGCGACTTCCGATCCGGCAGGGGCAGCGGCAGGTTTTTTCAATTTCCACGAGATGGGATCATCGGATCCAAAGATGGAATCTCCGAATCCGCCCACTCCCAATCCATCCTGCTCCAGTTGATCGAGCAATCCGCCACCCGCTGGATCCTGGCAATAGAGCGAAGACCCTGTTGCAGGAATGCCACAGAGAATGATCAAGGCCAGAAAGGGGATCAGCAAACGATAGATCAATGGGGGCTCCTCAGAGGCAACTTATCCGATGGCAAAACTCAGCGGCTCGATTCACGCAGATCCTGAATGGCTCGAAGGATATCCTCCTCGGGAAACGCACCTCCTCCGGGTGTGTATGCGCGCACCCATTGATCACCGATCACCAGAAATGGAATCCCCTTTTTACCGGTCTCTTTCTCGAGTCGTTCGGCGGCACCTTCCACCTCATCGATATTGACGATTTCATAGTCGACACCACTGTCGTCCAGAAATCTCTTGGCAACGGTGCAATCGGGGCACCAGGGCGCGCTGTACATCTGGATAGGTCGCTGATCCTTCATTCATCCTCTTTCCGCGGCTACTTCGTCTCAGGAGCTGTTTCAGCTACCCGCAAGAAGTCTGTGCAAGCGGTGAAAATGTTAGCACATCGGCCTTGCGGGGGCGACAACAGCTGGATCCCGAAGGTCCCACGCTGTGCACAAAATCTGCCAATTAGTCCCGCGGGCGACTTGGATGCAGGGACCTCCAGACTTTATCCTGACGCATAGGGCGGGGACCCGGTTCCCTGCAGTGCCATTTTCGGGGTCAATCCCGATCCTCCCTGAAAGGGGACCCTGTAACTCCTCCCTGAAAGGGGACCCTGTAACTCCTCCCTGAAAGGGGACCCTGTAACTCCTCCCTGAAAGGGGACCCTGTGACCCTCATGCGTGAGAAATTTCGAATCGGGAATCGGGAATCCTCCGCTCCCCAATGGATCATCGGCCCTGACGTCATCGAAGATGAGGGCTTCACCGTCGAGGTCGCCCAAGTCATCGCTGAAGTCGCACAGAGAAGAAACATCCCCGTCCTCTTCAAGGCCAGTTACGAAAAAGCCAATCGCTCCAGCAGTGACTCCTTTCGTGGCCCCGGTCTGGAATCGGGACTCTCGATCCTGGCACGAATCAAGGAACAGACAGGCTTGCCCATCACCACCGATGTTCACGACATTGATCAGGCGATACGCGCCGCTGAAGTGGTCGATGTCCTGCAGATTCCTGCATTCCTTTGTCGACAAAACTCACTTCTGGAAGCCGCCGCAGGTACGGGAAAAGTCATCAATCTCAAAAAAGGACAATTCCTCTCACCCTGGGACATCGCCAGCAGGGTGAATGTTCTCAACTCTGCGGGAGCGGAAGATGTTTGGATCACCGAACGTGGTTCATCTTTTGGCTATCAACGCCTGATCAACGACTTTCGTGCCATCCCCATCGCCCAGGAAACGGGAGCTGCGCTGATCTTCGATGCCACTCACAGCGTCCAGACTCCCGGGGGAGCGGATGGCATCTCCGGGGGCGAGAGACACTTCATTCCGGTTCTCGCCAGGGCAGCAGCCGCTGCCGGTGCAGACGGGTTTTTCTTTGAGGTACATCCCGATCCCGAGAATGCACTGTGCGATGGTCCCAATGCCCTCCCCCTCGATCAACTCGAGCCACTTTTGGATCAATTGGAGCCGATCGCCCGCGTCGCACGGGAGATTCCGCCACTGAAACTCTGATCCGTGTGCGCCCCATCTCGCCAAGGCTGGAAGATCCGGGTCATCATCCCGGCTCTCGATGAGGAATCCTCCATCGGGAACGTCATCGGTGCGCTGCCCAGCGCAATCGTCGACTCGATTCATGTCGCCGACAATGGCTCCACCGATCGGACCTCTCAAGTCGCTCGCCAAGCGGGTGCAAGGGTCGTCAGGGAAGATCGCAGGGGATACGGTTCTGCCTGCATGGCTGCGATCACGGACTTGCTGGAGATCGCAGGCCCTCCTGAAAGAGAGATCGTGGTCTTCCTCGATGGCGATTACTCCGATGACCCTGCGTGCCTGCCCCGACTGGTCGCACCATTGCTGGATGGAGAAGCAGATCTCGTACTCGGAAATCGCGCCCATCCCGGAATCGACCCGGGATCTTTGACTCCCCAACAACGCTGGGGTAATTCCCTGGCAACCACACTCATCCGATGGCTGCACGGTGTCCGCTACAGGGATCTCGGCCCTTTTCGCGCCTGTAGACTCGACACATTGCTCGACCTCGATATGGCGGACACCGACTTCGGCTGGACGGTGGAAATGCAATTGAAAGCCGCCCGAAGGGGACTTCGTCACAGGGAACTCGACTTGCCTTACCGTCGTCGAATCGGGAAATCAAAAATCTCGGGGACCGTGCTCGGATCGGTCAAGGCAGGAACCAAAATTCTGTCCTTGATCCTGCTCGATCTGCGGACCGGCTCTCGCAATCGCGACAAATCCAGTGCACACTGAATTCGACCACTTGCCTTTGTGATACCAATTGAATCGGGGCCCCTTGGATGGTATCTCCTGCGATCGTTGCGGCAAAAGCCTGCTGATTGATGAAGAAGTCCGTTATCAGGTCAAAGTCATCGTAAAAGCTGCATACGACCCGATGGAAATCTCCAAAGGAGACCTTGAGAAGACCGGTCCGGACACCTGGAAATCGCTGCTCAAGTCATTGGAAAATTTGAGTGCGGAAGAAGCCCAAAATCAGGTTTACCGTGAAATCCACTTTGATCTGTGCCCACCTTGCCAAAAGCTTTATCTGGCCAGTCCCATCCCAGGTACCGATTTCAGTGGATCATCCAGTTCGAGTGGTTCCGGGATTTCCACATAAATCTCGCCCACTCTTCTTCCCGCCACATTGCGGACCTGTGGAGGCTGATCCGTCACCCAGCGATCAAAGGTCGTCTCATCGATCCAGTGGAACTTCTTCAATAGATGGGGAATGGCATGAATCAATCCTCTGTCCGATCCATCGTGACTCTTGATCACCAATGATCCCTTGCCACCCCAAATCACCATCACACCTTCGGCACCTTCTTTGGCACGGAACTTACCGGCAAGATATGAGCGCCATAGCAATGGCATGCGCCCCTCTCCGCTGAACGCTTTGGGATGGGAATCGATGGCATCATGAACTTGTTGAACCCATGACCCAAAGCCACACCCATTAAGAAAATCTGTATGGTGTAACCGGTGGAATGCGCGAGCGATCGCCAGTAACGACATGTGATATGTGGGAGCACCACAACCATCGATCGCTGCCTTGTCGGCATCGAGGATCTCTCCACTGAATAATTCCAGCACCGCCCGAATACTCCTTTGCAGTGGATGCTTCAGTTCGAGGTAATCAGAGGTTGATTGTTGTTGATTGACTGTCGCCAACAACATGCCACTGTGTTTACCCGAACAGTTGTTGCAAGTGGCATCGAGCAACTCCCTCTGCGCCAGAATCCTCTGTCTCTCGCTGCGCGAAAACGGCGGATGAATTCCACACTGCAAGTCCGAGACAGATAAACCGCCCTTTTGAAGCAGTCCATTAACCAACTGTCGATGAAGCTCTTCCCCTGCATGACTTGCGCAAATCACCGCCAATTCACGCGGAGTCAGCGAAAAACTCTCTGCAATTCCCGCCCGAAGCAGGGCTAGGGCCTGGAAAGGCTTTGCAACAGAGCGCAAAAAGGTCCCTGGATCACGAAATCCAAACCGCATCGGCGCACCACTGCGGGGATAGATGATCGCAGTGGCCAAGTGGCGGGACTCCTCGACGGAGCCTCGACAGACGACGGTTTGAATGGAGACGGATTCTCCAGAGGACTCGGCCAAAATAGCCTCCGAACAGGCGATTACTCCCGAACGGTTTCCTCCTGCGACTCCTCGCCGGGAGTGGGTTCGGGATCTTTTTCCATAGGTTCAGATCGCGCTTCCAAAGCATCGATACGATTTAATATATTTTCCCGTTCAGAGCGCTGTTCCGCCAGTACTCTTAGGGCCCGAATCAGCTCTAAATCACCCCTCCCGGAAGTGCCCAACTCCAACTGATCGAGGAGCCAACTCCAGGGATCGCGCTCAAAGTAACTCTGTACAGCAGATTCGGAAGCAGGGGGGCGGACCGCATCCAGATAGACGGTAAATGTGTCTACAACACGAGTTGCAACCCCAGCGCCCAATGCATCCTTGACCACCGCCCTACTGTCCATCTCACGCGCCAGCCTCAGTAATCGGGCTGCGGGGATCTGCGGGATTCCCACCACCGGCTCTTCCCCGATCAAAACGAGAGAATTAGCCAACTCCTGCTTGAGTAATCTCCATGAATCCTCAGTGGCGGGGTTTTCACCGGCATCCTGCTCCAGCAGGGTCGTGATCAGAATCTCAAATCGCCTTGCTTGCAATAGAGTCCATCGCTGGAATCTGTCCGGATAACTGCTGCGAAGATCGGTCGGCTGGCTCTTTGCCTGGAGTAGAGGTACCAGTGCAGCATCCTGCAGGGCAGCATTCCCCCAAGGGTACGTCTCTGAAGAAGAATCGAGGATGAACTCCCTGGCCAGAGCCAAGGATTCGTCGGCGACGATCTGGTTCCTCGCCTGTTTCCATGCCATCTCCCGAAGTTCATCGTTCGTCGGAATTTCAGAAAGGATTTGTACAAATCCGGTCACAGAATCCGGACCTCCGATGGAACCGATCATCGCCAGTGCAGCTTCTCGCTCCGACTCACTCTCTCCTGATCCCTGCAAGACCATCGAAACGAGGATCGGGATCCCCTCAACGACCCCCAGGCGACCGATGCCATTGATCGCCAAAGAGCGGATATTGGTTTCTTCGCGCGACTCGATCAACATTCCATAGTATTCGAGCACACTCGCAACTGAACTCTCAGGAACCTGGCCATAGACCAACGCTTCCAAAACCACATCACCGAGAGTGGGTGTGATCCTTGCGACTCTGAAGAGAATCTCGACGGTGTTTTCAGAGAAGCCAATGCTGCGCGAAGCGGCGACGAGTCGCCGAATCTCAGCGACATCCGGTTTCTGATCAATCCCGGGCAAAAATCTTTCGAGGGCGGCATCCACTTCATCGGTGACCGGAGAGCGCAGAGTGCTCGCGGTCATCAAGGCCTCCATCGACAATCTCTTTGCTCCATTGGTCAGGTCTGGATTCAGTCGGGTGATATGAAACTTCAACGCCCTGACAAGGTCCGGGTCATCCTTGAAATCGCCAAACTCGCGCAATGAAGTCAAACACAACAAGGCCAGTTCATGAAACTCTTCAGAACGCCGGGCTGTATTGATTTCATCTTGGAGCAGGTTGACCAATCTCTGCACCATCGGTCTAAAGATCTTGACACGATCTTCCTGCCCGTTGACTTCATCTGTCGCCCCCAGTTCACGGGCGAACTCTCCCGATCGGGCGATCGCCGCAACCCTGATTTTGTGAGTTTCTCCAGGGGCCATCGATTCGATGAGCCAGTTCACGTAGCGAGCGGGGCTGTTCTCTTGCTGAAGATAGCGATCTGCACGGGACCAAAGCGCCAACTCCCGTAGTTGCCCAGCCTCTTCGGTTCTGGCAACGATCCCATCCAAAATCGGTTTTACGCCATTTTCATCCCACCACGTAATCCATTCCGATTGATCGAGATCTAGCTTCATGAACTCCGACAATGAAGCCAGCAAGGTTGGAACGGCCACTTCAGTTGAATCTCTCAAACGATCGATTGCGACCTCGAGGACATCTCTGGAATCACCTACCGTCAACACATCGAACAGGCGCGACAACTGCAAGGGATCCGTTGCAACTCTGAATTCAGTAATCAATCGCTCGCGAACCGTTGGATCGAGTGCCCACTGCCGAAAACTGCTCTCGACCTCTTCGAGAAATGGCCAGTTCGCTTCCTGACGCAAGAGTACAGTCAAAATCAATATGCCTGTATTGCTGTTATTGATTAACTCATCCGACAAGATGAAACGTGTACGGGTCGGGTTCTCCAACGCTCGATCGGTGAGCAACTCCAGGAGAAACGGGTTGATCCAAGCGGGTGGATTTTCCCTTTCCAACCTTGCTCCGAGGAGAGTCATCGCACGAATCCAGTCCGAATCTTCCCTCGATGCAAAAAAGTCTTTCACCTTGGATCGTAATTGTTCGTCAGGATCTTCCTGGACCGGTTGTGGATCTTGAGGATCTTGTGCAGGATTTGATTCGATGGATTTCACAGAATCTCCTGGATCCTGTGAACTTTTCGAAGAGCTGGGTGCTTCCTGACGCATCTCGGAATTTTGTGAACTTGCCAGATCAGGGATGGGGTCTTTGACCTTCTGGCTGGGACCTTGAAGACCGGGATCTTGAGCAGCCACCATCCCCGTCATCAACAAAAAGAAGATGAACATCGGGACTCCGACAGAGCAGCGTGAATCACTCATCTTGAATCCTGTAACCGACAAAACTAATCCCCTGCAAATTTGAAATGATCCTTACTCAAACAACTCTGTATTCGAAGCAATTCGCGTTCGGAGCACCGAGCCAGCGCTGAAAGATTTCCGAACGGCGTGATCGATGCGAACTCCAAAGACGAGGATCCCCTCAATCCCTGAACCGCACCCGGTCAGTGTACTCGCTGATCACCTCTTTGACTTGCGGAATATCTATAACTCGGAGTTGGCGGCGATAGACCCTGGCTAGATGATGCCGGTACTAAAGTTGTCCTCAGGGGGAGGAAGAGATTCCTCTTTCTCTTCTTCTTCAGATTCGGTCTTGCCGAGGAATTCGGCCTCACTGGCTTCTTCGTGATGGATATCTTCGAGAGGTCCCCGGGGTGCAGGGATTTGACTGACAGACTTCTCCACGGAAGAAGTCTCTCTGGCGTGGATTTGCTGCTTCTCTTCCGCCCGACCGGATTCGTAAACTCCCGATTCTTCGAGAAAATTCTCGAAGGCATCGAGAACATGATCCTGAATCTCTTCGCGGAATTCGGTCAAGATCGGGTGGGCGACATCTGCATGCAATTTCGATCGCCCCTGCTCCACCTGGTCGGACAGGTGCCGTTCGATGGATCCCCCACACTGATTGCAATAATTGCTTCGAACCACATTCTTGAAATTGCACCCGGGGCAGCGGACCGTCAATTTCCGGCTCGGCATGGCGATAAAGAGCCCCTTGCTGCCTTCGATCACCCGGATGTCCCTGACCACAAAGCAGTTGTCAAATGTGACGCTGCAAAAGGCCTTCAGCTTGTCTTCCTTGGACCCTGCAGGACTGACGCGGACTTCAGTAATTTCCAAGGGAGCCTCACTTTCCTCTTCTGCGGCAGAACCCAAAGATTCCGACCGAATAGCCATCGTCGGCATCGATCAAGAATCGGTCATTAAGGGAACCACAAAAATTCTACTTTCAGCGAGAACGTTTGCGAATGACCCATCCTTAAGTAGAGGCTCACTCTGGAGAATTTTTCGCAGGTGGCGAGAATCCTCGACAGAAGCCTCTTGACTATCAGCAACAATGACAAACCCAGAGCCACTCCCGGTCATGATCCAGCGACCGGAAAATTGGACTTCCAGGAGAGCGGAGATGGTTTCGATTCGCGAATCCAATCTTTGCGCACCATCGAGAAGCCGATTGTACAAGGATTGGAATCCTCTTCGCTGATTCCGGAAGTCATCAATATTGAAATTGCGACATGAATGACCAGAAGTCAAGGGACCGCCCAGTTGGTGGTAAACATCCGCCGTTGAAAGGCCAAATCCGGGGTACCAAATACAAACATTGACAGAATAATCTGTGAATATCGGTCCTTCGATCACTTCAATGATCTCTCCACGACCTCGAACAACACAAGGTCCGGACCCTAGAAAAAACGGAACATCGGATCCCAATTCAGCCGCATCCCGAAGGACTCCCTGCCAACCTCTGGGATCGGGATAGCGCTCGTGCAGACATGCGAGCATCGCTGCGGCATTACTGCTCCCCCCTCCCAATCCAGCCTGGGAAGGGATCTCTTTTCTCAACCGGATGGTGATGGGAGGGATCGATCTCGACCTTCGCGCCTTCTCAAGAGCGACCATCACGAGGTTTGAAGAATCGGCAGGAGCTCCTCCTTGAGGAAGTTCCAATTGATCGACTGCAACATCGAATTTCAATTCCAATTCGTCTTTCAAACCGATCGGCACCATCAATGAAACGATTTCGTGAAATCCATCCTCCCTGAGGCCAAGCACCTCAAGCCACAAGTTGACCTTCGCAGGGGTGGTCACACGGAGAGATTTCTCAGACGATTCGATCAGCTCGAACAGCGGTGCAGGCATCAATCGATCTCCAGTGTGACATTGTCGATCAATCGAACTTCTCCCACATGTGCAGCGATACAGGCGACTGCCTCGCCTCCTCTGGCTGGAGAATCCAGCGGATTCAATGACCCCTTGTCCAAGATTTCCAGATACTCAAGATCCAGGCGCGAATCCAACTCGGGAAGGGCAACTTCTCGCAGAACAGATGGTTCCCGTTCTCCTGAGGCCCACGACTCCCTGATCGCTCGCAATCCCCTCCACAAACTGAGAGCCGCTTCCCTGTCCGATGGACTGAGTCGCTGGTTTCTGCTCGATAGGGCCAAGCCATCCGCTTCCCTCACGAGGGGGCAGCGAACAATCTCGATGGGCAGGTTTAGATCCAGTGTCATACGCTCGATGATCGTGACCTGCTGAAGGTCCTTTTCCCCGAAGAAAGCATGAGTGGGCTGAAACAGGTGAAAAAGTTTCAGCACGATCAGGCACACACCTCCAAAGTGTTGCGGTCTCGATTTGCCACACAGGCGATTTGCCAATGTCGGGACTGTCACTTCGGTTGCAAAACCTTCGGGATACATCGCATCGGACTCGCCGATCCAAACAAAATCGACTCCCTCTGCTGCGGCATGTTCAAGATCTGCCTCCAAGGTCTTTGGATAGGTCGCCAAATCCTCCTCCGGAGCAAACTGTGTCGGATTCACAAAGATGGTCAGGGCAACGACGTCACATCGTCTTTTCGCCTCCCGAATCAGCGACAAGTGTCCTTCGTGAAGCGCGCCCATCGTTGGCACCAATCCGACGCTGATCTCTGATGCCAAGGATTCTCGCCATCTTCGCAAACTGTCCATCAGGGAGAGCTCACCGTCAGCGGCAGATTCTCGGTAGTCATTGCGATTCCCGACGATCAGCATCCGGCACTCCCATTCACAGAAGTCGGCAAGGCGTTGAGCAATTCGGCAACAGAACGCCCGTGAACCGGTACCACAAAATCTGCTTCGAGGTCCGCCCATGGTGCCAGAACAAAACTTCTCTCAGCCAATCTCGGATGGGGAATCCTGAGGGAATTTTCTGAAACATGTTCTTCACCGTAAGTGAGGATATCGATGTCAATAATTCGCGGTCCCCAAGGTTCTATCCGTTCACGCCCCATCTGCTTTTCGATCCCCAAACACATCTGCAAAGCTTCCTGCGGCTGCATCGAACAGACTCCACTGAGTATCTGATTGAGATAGCGGCCCTGGGGGGGACCCACAGGCTCAGTCTCATGAATCGGAGAAGAACTCATTTCCGAGAGCAACAACTCCTCGATGAGTTTGCATGCCTGATCGAGGTTCCCTTCCCGATCTCCGAGATTAGAACCCAGTGCCAGTCTGACAGGGACCTTGATCACTCCTCCTCCGGCACCCCGGAGGATTGGGACTCTTCAATGTTTTCTTGTCGGTTTCTCCGACCCGAAAATGGACGTAACAGAAAAGCCACCGCAGGAGAAATCCCGTAGAGGGTAAAAGCGAGGAGGATCACCGGTTCGGCGAAGAATACGATCAGCGTGGTTCCAAATATCAGGCTGGTAAACCGATCAAAGTTCATCCCCCTGCGCAGGAGTACGGTTCCCATGTGTGTGTATTGAACTCGTTGCGAAACCATCAAATATCCGAGAATGAAGCAGGTCACCGGTAGATACGAAGTGATGCTGTTGTTGACCAGCTCCACCCATTCAGGCTTTTCGGCAGCAAAAAGACGCAGATCCCAGGATTGCCAATCCCTGAGCCAGAAAAAGCAGATGACGAGCCCTGCGACCACTCCTGCAGCGCCTGGAGTCGGCAATCCGACAAAAGCCTCCGCTTCGTCGGGATCATCCTTTTCCGCTTTGATGGAATTGAATCGGGCCAAGCGCATGAGGGCACCGAGGAAGTACGCTAGGCAAAAGACCCACATCATGCGCCCCAATGGAGTGATGATGTCATCCGCATCCGAATGGTGGAACATCGCCAGAGCCAAACCTGCCGGTGCCAAGCCAAAACTGACCAAATCCGCCAAGGAATCGAGCTGCGCACCCAGGGTGGTTCCGCCCCCTGTCACCCGTGCGACTTTGCCATCGAAAACATCGAAGAGCATTCCCGCCAAGATGAACCAGGCAGCCCTCTCAAGCCTTTCAAGAGGATCGGATGCACCCCCTTCCAGGCTTCCTGCGATCAGGGTCAGGGCAATGAAACCGCAAACGGCATTGCACAATGTGATCGTGTTGGGAATCAAAGCGACTCGCCTCGAAGATTCACTCGATCCAATCACCCAGCACCGTCTTTCCACCTTGTACCGTGTCACCGACCTTCACAGCAGCCTCAAATGGCACTCCATCCTTTGCCGGAAGGATGATTTCCGTTTGAGAGCCAAATCGAATCATGCCGAAATCATATCCCCTTTCCACCTCTTCCCCGACCTGAAGTGGACAGACGATTCTTCGGGCGATCAAGCCTGCAATCTGCCGTACCAGAATCGGCACCCCAGCAGAACTCCTGAGACCGATCTCCTGGCGCTCATTGACTTCTCGCGCCTCCGCCCCCACCGCACTGCGGAATTCACCCGGGATATACCTGAGGTGCTCGATCACCCCATCCACCGGGATCCGGTTGACGTGAACATTGAACACTGAAAGGAAGATGTGGATGCGCAATGCGGGGCCCTCAACATAGGCCTCATCCTCAACGCGATCGACTCCGATCACCTTTCCGTCGGCGGGGGAGATCGGCTGATTCCCTGCGGGAGCGATCCTTTTCGGGTTGCGAAAAAAGTTGATGCTGAAGAGCCATATCACCCCGATGAAGATCCAACCCCCGGTCCGGAAGGATTCATTCCAGCCCTCCCCCATGAGCAGGGAGCAACTGGCAACCACACAAATCAGGGAGATCCATGCAACCACGGGAGTCCCATGCCGGGTCAATCTGTCGCCCAACAATCCCTTCGACTCGGGTCGCATCACTTTGGTTTCCAATCTCATGGCTCCAGTCCGTCCGATCGGTTGACACGTGGGGTCCCGGACAAGGACAATCCACAATCTCCATCGTGAAGCATCCGCAAGGGTGAGGCAACTGACCCCGAGGAATCGGTAACCGTCGCAAGGCGACCTCTGAAATGAAAGATCCCCATGAGCAATATCACAGCACTCCATGGCAGAATGGCGCTCGACAGCCGCGGATTTCCTACAATTGAAGCAGAATGCACCCTAGCGGATGGGAGTCATGGTTCAGCCCTCATACCGTCTGGAGCCTCCACAGGTGAAGCAGAGGCTCTGGAACTTCGGGATGGAGGAGCTGACTGGGCAGGTAAGGGGGTCGAAAAAGCACTCGGAAACCTCAATGGAGAAATCTCCGAACTGCTGACCGGAGAAGACGCCCGGGATCAGGAAGGGATCGACCGCAGACTCTGTGAAGCGGACGGAACCGAAAACAAATCCTGTCTGGGTGCGAATGCCATCCTGGCGGCCTCGATGGCTGTCTGCAGGGCCGCTGCCGACAGTTGCCAACTTCCTTTGTACCGATACATCGGTGGGCCTTCCTCTGTTCGTTTGCCGATTCCCTTGCTGAACGTGGTCAATGGCGGAGCCCATGCAGACAACTCCGTGGATGTCCAGGAGTTCATGCTCGCACCCACGGGCTTCACTGATTTCACCTCTGCCCTGCGCGCGGGAGTGGAGGTTTACCACGTCCTCAAACAGCGGCTCAAAGGTGCAGGACTGGTGACAGCGGTCGGTGATGAGGGTGGGTTCGCCCCCGACTTCGACAGCGACGTAAAAGTTCTTGAGGAATTGAGTGGGGCGATTCATCAGGCGGGGTACACCGTGGGCCATGATCAACAATTCACGTTTGCCCTGGATGTGGCTGCCAGCGAATTGCATGAGGGAGGTCGCTACAAGATGGGTGCGAAGGGGGAATCTCTCTCATCCTCAGATATGGTCCGGCACTGGGTCCAATTGGCGAGCCAGTTTCCCTTCACCAGCATCGAAGACGGCCTCGATGAGGAGGACTGGGCGGGTTGGACCGAATTGACTGCCGCACTGCCCGATATCCGAATGGTGGGCGACGATCTGTTTGCCACCGATCCGAAACGGATTCGCAAAGGGATTACCGAAGGTGCAGGGAGTGCCCTCCTGGTCAAACTGAATCAGATCGGTACCGTCTCGGAGACACTACAGGCGATCGGAATCGCTTCAGAAGCGGGATTCAGAATCATCGTTTCCCATCGTTCAGGGGAGACGGAAGATGACTTCATCGCCGATCTGGCCGTGGCCACCGGAGCGGGCTGGATCAAAACCGGAGCCCCCTGCCGTTCGGAGAGAAACGCCAAATACAACCGTCTCCTGCGCATCGAGGCAGAACTGGCCTCATCCGCAATTCTGGGACCCTTGAAGTTTTAAGCCGATCCTGATCTACTGCGCCTGTCGAAATTGCATGCCTGCCAGCGTAGAGAAGATTGGAGATCGGAGCTCTTGTTCCTGTCTATCCCACCGATGACCCGTTCCTCACTGAAGAGTGCCATCGCATCTCCGCTGAACGCTCTTGGATTCAGTCATTTGCAGAGTCTATTACTCTGCCTCGGACTCTCATTGATCTTCTTCAACCAGGTGGTCGCACCTCGCATCGATGAATTGCAGTCTTTGCAGAATCAACAGCAAGACTTTCAGTTGAGGATTACGGAGCAGAAACTGATCCAGCAACAATTGGCGGAGTCCAACAGAGCCCTCACAGAGGATGAATTTCATCGCTTTGTGAAGTACCGCAAGTTGACATTATTCCGCACCAACAACGAGTTCACCCTGGATGAGTACCTCAGGAGTCAATCCCCACGCATGTAAGCACGCTTGATTCAGGCAATGATCTCCTGGGCCTTCTGTCTCCTGGGCCTTCTGTCAGGGAAAAAGGCCGATTGCGCCCAGCGCAATCGGCCTTTTTCAGTAGATTCCACAGTTGTCAGGAGTTCGGTGATCGATCAACTCCCCGCCACTTGGCCAATCACCGATCAGGGAAGATTGATGACGAGTCCCACTTTGAGGACATTCAGATTGGTCCCGGGATTCGCATCACGAATTTCCGTCCAGCGGTTTCCATCCCCCAAACGATCACTGGCGATATCCCAAAGGGTATCCCCATCTTGAATCTGATATGTACGGCCTCCGCGGGCAACCGCCGCAGGTCGAGGGGATTTGACTTCTGACTTTTCACTTCCCAAGACAGGCACCCGCAATATCTGCCCCTCTTTGAGTACGGAAGACTCGGTGAGCCCGGAATTAGCTGCGATGATCTTTCCGTAACTGCTTCCCGATCCGAGATGACGCTCGGCGATCCGCCAGAGGCTATCTCCTGATTTGACGGCTACCTTGATGAATTCACGCTTCGGCAGAGGCGGCTTCGTCGAATTGGCATTGGCACTCGCAGATGAGACGTTGCCCCTGCCGGAGACTCCGCTGTTGTTGGAATTCGGCAGTTGACCCCGGTTTCGAATGACACCGGTGGTCTTCATCACCTCCGCTTCATTCAATCGGGCGGTTCCCCTTGTAAGTTGACCCGACAGTTGACCATTACTGCCTGCGGAATCGTTTCGGTTCTGAAGCGTGTCATTCGTACCCGTTCCGGATCTCACCGGGCGCGAAGGGCGAGTGGATGTCGTTCCCGATGCCGTGATCGGGGAATTGACCTGAGAATTGGCACTCTCTCGTGTGGGGATCTTGCGGACAGACTTGTTTCGTGAAGGGTTGTTGGCGTCGACATCTTTTGCCGTACGTCCGGTGACCTGCTCTTCACCACTGGGACCACTTTGAACTTCATTGTTCAACAGATTGGCGATCACGATCACCACGAGGATCGAGATTAATATAAAACCGATTTTTGTTCCGGTACCCATGCCGCTCATCAAATTCCCCCTGTTCCCGAGTCGGTTCAAGCGAAGCCAGGTCCCCCGACCTGTTGGATCAATTGGCATCACTCCGGTGAGCAGACTCTCGTCCAACCTGCAATTCAGAACTCGAGGTTGGCTAGCGTTGGCTTGGAGGATAACCCGATAATTATGGTGAATCCACGCCCCTCCAACAGATTGATTTGACCCCGGAATCGCTCCTTCTCGCCGATCTGGTGAAGACCGGAGGAGAGTTTTGAGCTGAAAAATTCCTGATTCCCGGGATGGGGTGCCCTGAACACGGACCATCACGAAACAGGCCCGGAACTCCTATGGAGATCCGGGCCTGTCTCAAACTCCCACGATGACCGGTTCTCAGCGATATTACGCCTTTTTGGCCAAAGCAGACTCCACGCGCGCCGTTTCAATGCGACGACGTGCATTTTCCTGAAGTCTGATCAGCGTCGGGCTGGCGACGAAGATCGAAGAGTAGGTACCCACCAAGACCCCGACACAGAGCGCGAAGGCGAAGGAGTGAAGCCCTTCTCCTCCAAAGATCAACAAAATCGTCACGACGACGAAGGTCGTCAATGAGGTCAGAATGGTGCGGCTCAGAGTCTGGTTGATGGATTGGTTGACCAATTCGACGTAGTCCGCATCACGCCTGGCGTCACGCAGATTCTCCCGGATCCGGTCAAAGATCACGATGGTGTCATTGAGAGAATATCCCACCACCGTGAGCAAAGCCGCCACCACAGGCAGATTGATCTTCAGCGAAAGCACGTCTCCAAGCAGGAAATCTCCCAGTGCCAGAGCACCCAGGGTGAAACAGATATCGTGAACCAGGGCTGTGATCGCCGCAGCACCATAACTGAATTCAAATCGGATACTGATGTAAAAGACGATGGCAAGGAAACAGATCATCAGTGCAATGAACGTGTTGCCTTGCATATCCTTGGCGACCCTGCCGCTGATACTGCTGATTTCCGGGAATGGCTCCGAGAAATTAAGCCCCTCCACATCCTTGAGCGCCAAACTCAATTGGGATTGGAGTGCCAGCGCAGACGGTTGATCCAACTGCGGAGCGCTGATCAGCTCAAATGAGACGATCCCCGCTTCTGCCCCTGGTCCGCCACTGATCTCTTTGATCGATTCGACCGGAAATCCTGTGGTAAGCAATCGATCCTTCACCGAACTGCTGGTCACTCCCACATCCTCTGTCAATCCCGTTCCTTTGATGACATGGACGTTTGCATTGAAGAGGTAGGTCGTGACACCTTCCTGAAGATTTTCGGTGATGTTGACATCCGTTACGGCATTCGGGGCCAGAATGTTCGCTGCACCGATCAGGGTTTCCATCTGATTCTTGAACTGCTCAGTCTGCTTCTCGCCCTCGATCAAGGTGCTGGTGCGAATCGAATATCGGGAAGCTCCCGTTGCATCGATCACCCCGAGAGCCTGAAGTTGCAGGTCGGAGTAATCCATCGATTGAGGATCTTGCGCAACCCCTGAACTGATGACTTCACGCAGATCTGATTCCTGAATCGGTTGGGAGAGATTCACCGACAAGCGGGTTCCACCGGTGAAGTCTATGCCCATGGAGTCGGAACCGCGCCAACCGAGGATCCCGATTCCGCCGAGTATGAAGACGTAGAAGAGCGCCCTCGCACCTGCTCGAAGATCCATGAAATTGATATTGGACTTGCGGATGATCCGTCCCATGTTGAGGTCTGTGATGATCCCCTTGTTGATCAGGTAAGAGAGGAGCAAGCGGCTAAAGTAGATCGTAGAGAAGAAGGAAGTCATGATTCCGATGCTGAGAACCACAGCGAAGCCCTTGACCGCACCCGTTCCAAACTGGAACAGCACGAATGCAGTGATCAGTGTAGTCAAGTTGGCATCGAAAATTGTCCAGAATGCCTTCTGGAATCCGACCTGGAATGCTGCCGGCAGCGCTTTGCCGCGATCCCTTTCTTCACGGATCCGTTCGAAGATGAGGATATTGGCGTCCACCGCCATACCGATCGTCAACAGCAACCCTGCCATTCCGGGAAAGGTCAGGGTGTTTCTGAAGACGATCAACAAGGTGACCACCAACATGAGGTTCAGAATCAGCGAGAGATCCGCAATGATTCCGGCAGCCCGGTAGTAGAGCAGCATGAAGATCGCAACCAGCAGCAACCCGAAGATCATCGCCTGGGTTCCGCGATCCACCGATTCCTTGCCGAGAAGCGCACCTACCGTCTGCTGATTAACCAAAAACGGTTTCGCAGGCAGTGAGCCGGCACGGAGGACCGAGACCACATCATCGACTTGATCGCGGGTAAAGCTTCCACTGATCGTTCCATTCGTTGTGATTCGTTCATTAATGCTGGCGATTTGAACCGCGACTCCATCGAGCACGATTGCCATGTCGCGATTGACATTCTCTCCGGTCAAGTCTGCGAAGAGGCTCGCTCCCTTGCCGCCAAACTCGAACCCAACCGCCGGCTGTCCCGTAGTGTTGGTCGTCGACTCCGAGTTGGTCAGCAGTGATGCGCTGACGATGTTGGGGGGTTTGTTTTCGACCACCACCGTGCCCGCAGGTAAACCATCTTCTCCTACGGGGCGCTCAACAACGATTTGCCTCGGCGATTCGGGAGCTGTTTGGGAACCCCGTTCCTCGATACGCAGGCTGTTGAAAGCGATGAGGGCTTGTTCGAAAGCGATCATCTCGGCCTGGATGCGAGCTTTGGCAACGTCCCCCTGATCTGATTCGGGGGCGATCAAATGAAAGTTCAACTCTCCGGCACGCTCGATCTGGCCCTTCAGTCGCTCCAACTCATCGTTGTCGGATCCTGGCAACTGAATCAACAGTCGGTTTCGACCCGAGATGGCAACGCTAATCTCTTTGAGGCCGTAATTGTCGAAACGGCGGGAGATCACGTCCTTGATGTCCTGCGCCACCGTGGATCTTTGCAAAGGATCGATCTGATCTAGAGGAATCTCGTAGAGAAGTTCAGTCCCCCCCTCGAGATCGATGCCCTTCTTGATGTCGCTCTGATAGTCCTGGAGAGAGTAGAGACATGCTGCGACAAGGAGCGCAATCAGGAAGAATCCGTTGCCTAGGACCCGCTTCGTCAGGCCGAATCCGCTGCCTAAAATCCGCATCAAGACGGCGAAAAATTGCTTCATTTTGTGGTTTCCTCTTCCTTAATCGTGGAAGGCGTATCTTTCGTTTCCGTGGAACTGGTGACGGAGGCGATGGAAGTCAACGCCACCTTCATGCGAACCCCTTTGGATTCGTCGATGATGAGGACGACGTGCCCCTGATCCCTGTCGACCAGGGCTACCTTGCCGATGATTCCACCCAAGGTCCTGACTTCACTGTGCTTGGAAAGATCCGCGATCAACTGCTCGTGTTTTTGAGTCTCTTTTTTCTGCGGGCGTATGACCATGAAGTACATCACCACCCAAATCATCACGATCAGGGGAATGAATTCGATGATCCCCTCCATGAACCCCGGTGTTGAGTCTCCTCCGCCGGCGGCTGTAGCAGCGAATGCCCATAGATCATCCCCGATGAAACGGAAGATCGGCTGCAGAAACAAATCTGCCCCTGTTGTCGTGGTTGCTGACGCCAAAATCGGTGCTCCTGCTCGTGAGGTAAACGCCGTGGAAAACGGGACTTCGGGATCTCACCGAAGGCCCACGGGGAGGACGGGCAAAACCGGCCGCTAACACCGCAAGGTATGCCCATCAGCCAAGTTGCGAATCTTAGTCTGCACAGGCCCCAGATTCAACCGGACCGGGAGGATATTGCAGCCAGAAAATCCTCCCTAAAAGCGCCCCAACCCCCACCAAGAATCGCTTCTCGGGCATTTTCCAAAAACCTGTGAAACACCCTCAAGTTGTGAATCGAGCCGAGGGTATATGCAAGGATCTCCTTGCGCTGGTAGAGGTGATGCAAGATTCCACGGCTGTAGCGAAGACAGGCGAGACAATCACAACCCTCCTCGATGGGACCGGGATCCTGGCGATGGCGAGAATTTTTCATGTTGAGACTGCCGCCATCGCTGAGAAACAAACTCGCATTGCGCGCGTTGCGAGTCGGAATCACGCAGTCAAAGATGTCGATCCCGCGATCGATGGCGATGACAAATTCTTCCAATCCCCCGACTCCCATCAGATAGCGGGGACGATCGAAGGGGAGCAGGGGAGCGCTCAAGCCGATCGTCGACAGTAAGGCATCCCGCCCCTCCCCCACGCTGACTCCGCCGACGGCGTAGGCATCAAATGGGATGTCGACAAGCTGCTCAGCGGATTCCCGACGCAGGTCTTCATGGGTTCCGCCCTGCATGATTCCAAATACTGCCATCGGTTCAAACAGTTCAAGACGCTGACGATGCTCGTGAGCGCGAAGAGCCCAGCGGTGTGTTCGCACCACTGCACGGGCAACCTCATCCTTGGAGACTCCACCTGCAGGACATTCATCAAGAATCATGGCGATGGTCGATCCGAGGCGCGCTTGAATATCGAGGACCGATTCGGGAGTCAATAACAATCGATTGCCATCGACGTGATTGCGAAACTCGACACCTTGCTCACTGATTCGATTTCTGTGTCCCAATGAAAAAACTTGAAAACCGCCGGAATCGGTCAGAATCGGACCATCCCATCCCATCAGCGAGTTCAAACCTCCGAGGGCTCTCACGGTGTCGGCTCCGGGCCGAACCGCCAGATGGTAGGTATTTGACAGCACGATCTGGGTCCCCACTGCGGTGAGTTGATCGGGGGTGACTCCTTTGACGCTGCCCTGCGTTCCCACAGGCATGAATGCGGGAGTCTGAATCGACCCTCGCGGAGTGGTCAGAAGAGCCGCACGTGCTTCACCACTGCGTCCCTCCAGTTGAAAATCAAATCCGCTCGTCATCGGATGGCGAGCTTTGACCTCATCGTTCACCACAAAGTCCTCAACTCACTCCCCCGATAGTAATGACTCAGGATCTCTTCGTGGGTTTTGCCATTGAGGGCATGCCCCTTTGCGCCATTCTGACACATGCCGACACCGTGCCCATAACCGCGGCCCTTGAAGAGAAACCCTCCTGCGACGGCGACCACTTCGAACGAGGTGGATCTCATTTTCACCGGCGTCTGAAGACTCGACAAACTCGATCGAAATTGTCGGGTGCTAATCTCCAGGGACCCCTTGTCGTGGCGAATTTCCAGATACGGGACGAAGCCGGAGTCAGCGACGTCCACCGGCATGACCTTACGAATTTTGCCCACAGATATCCCCTTGCGACCGGCCACCCTGGCGACCGCATCCCGTACCACCGATTCGGGAAGTTGCAATTGCCAGCGATAGAACTTGGCACTGCGACACTCCCCACAGTTCACACTGCTCAAGGCGTGGATCGGAGTCAGGTTGAAGTACGTTTGTCCGGAGCAGGTCACGCCGCCACATGTGGAATGGAAGAAACTTTCAAAAACTTGACCATCGGTCATCAAGACTTGCCCACGGGTATCGGTCACTGCTTCGAGGACTTCTTCGGGGATTTCACCGCTGCCACCGTAAACCTGGCTGCGTGTGTTGGCGTAGACATGACGCCTCTCGCCGGGCCGGATCAGGATGTGATAAAGGGCATAAGTGCGGGCAGCGATCGCCTGGGCCCTCAGTGCTGCCGGTCCAAAAGTGCTTGCGGAGACTTCCTTGGCGACGACACCAGGAAGATAGAGTTCCATCGGCAATCTCTCGAGAACGGTCCACCCTGTCGACTCTTGTGGCCAGCACTCAATCTTTCCGATCAGCGTGCGTCCTTCATTGTAGAGCGCTCCTCGCTCCGCCTGTAATCGAATCGGCTCATCGAAGGAAAGACCTGAAACTTTGATGACCCCCTCGCGCGCCTGCAGGATGACCGGCGAAGGCAGCGACCACTGGGAAGAAAAAGTTTGGATCCTGATTTTGCTGCCGCCAGCGGAAGCAAAGGTTTGATTCCACTGGCCCGAATCGATTTCGATGCCGACCATCGGCCCATCGATTTCTGATTCAGCCAAGAGTGGAGCAGATCCCGGCCAGGTTGCCGCAATCAGCAGCAAAGCCAGCCAGGGAACACCGGCGATCTCAAATTCGCAAGATTTTCTCCTCAAGTCGATTCCTCCAGGTCGAGGGATCCTTGTTTTCGAGGATCCCCTCCGCCACTGCCAAACAACATTTCGGCGGCGGGACCGAGCACTCTCCCACGGGTCGTTTTTTCAAGAAATCCTGCGCGGATCAGAAATGGCTCGTGGACATCCTCGATGGTGCGTTCCTCTTCCCCCACGGTGACCGCGATGGTTTTGACTCCGACCGGGGTCCCCTGCGATCGCGCCACAACCTCAAGGATCTTGCGATCGACACTGTCGAGACCGTGGGGATCGACGCCGAGGCGATCGAGGGCCACCTTCGCACCATCGGCATCGATGCAGCGACGTCCCTCGACGTCGGCAAAATCACGCACCCTGCGAAGATAGCGATTGGCGATCCGGGGAGTCCCCCGGCAACGCTCCGCCAGGACCTTCGCACCCTCTGGATCGAGGGTCACTCCCAAAATTCTGGCGCTGCGTTCAAGAATGCACTGCAGATCTTCGACGGAATACGGTTCCAATTTCTCGTGGATGCCAAAGCGTGCCCGGAAGGGTGCGGTGAGATTCCCCTCCCTCGTCGTCGCCGCCACCAAAGTGAAACGGGGCAGATGAATTCTCATCGAGCGGGCATTGGGACCGGAATCGATCAAAATGTCGATCTGGAAATCCTCCATCGCTGTGTAGAGGTATTCCTCCACCACACGGCTGATCCTGTGAACTTCATCGATGAAGAGAACGTCTCCCTCTTCCAACTCGGTAAGCAGGCCGACCAAGTCCTTCGCCTTGTCGAGAACCGGGCCACTGGTGGCGCGGAAATTGACCCCCATCTGGGCGGCGATCAGGCATGAAAGAGTCGTCTTCCCCAATCCCGGCATCCCTGAAAAGAGGGCGTGATCGAGGGGCTCTTCCCTCTTCTGGGCCGCCTCCAGGTACACTTTGAGGTTTTCGACGACCGAACTCTGCCCCACGAACTCGGAAAGATCGCGCGGTCGAATCTGCTCCTCGGTTGCCGAGGTATCTCCGGGGATGGGAGATGGTTGCGTCTGGCGAGATTGTCCCGACCCGGAATCCATGGAAGTACCTCTTCCTCTCCGACCTCACTGGTCATGTCGCACCCCAGCATAAACGAAGGGTCCATCCGGGGAAACGATGCCCGCCACGATACCCACCACGATGTCCGCCACTGCGATCCCAAGATCTGCCGACCAAAGCCTGGGGCGATTCCTTCGTGTATTTGTTGCAACATTGGTTAGGCTGTCCGCTACCGAAGCGGGTTCGACCAACCGAATCCGGTATCCATCGTGAAGGGGGCAGGGATGTCAGCGGAATCAGGGGAGACTCCTGTACCCGACTCCTCTGGCGATGGGAAGGCACCGAAGAAGCGCAGCCTCGGCGCGATCTTGCTGACCCTGTTCCTCGACCTCGTCGGTTTTTCCATCATTTTTCCACTGTTTCCGGCGATTCTCGATTCCTACCGCGGAGATGGGCTTCTTGAGGGGCTGCTCACCTTCCTGCAGTCCCTGTCGCCAGAAATCGGCATCGATGATCCTCGATTGGTCACGCTCTTCGGAGGCGTGCTCGGCTCAGTCTATTCCCTTTTGCAATTTCTCCTCAGTCCCTTCTGGGGAAGTCTGTCCGATCGCATCGGGCGCCGACCGGTGCTGTTGATCACTATCGGGATCAACATCTTTGCGGCGATGCTCTGGGCTTTCAGTGGCACCTTTGCCATCCTGGTCATTTCACGCATTCTCGCCGGGGTCGCCGGGGGCAACATCGCCACCGCCACCGCTGCCGTCGCCGACGTGACCCCCGGCGAGGAACGCGCCCGCGGCATGGGCCTAGTGGGCGCAGCTTTCGGCCTCGGTTTTATTCTCGGACCCGCCATCGGCGGATACCTCTCCATCTTCGATCTCTCTTCCCAAGGGGATGTTTGGGGTGATTCGGGGTTGGCCTTCACCCCGTTTACCGTGGCAGCGCTGGGAGTGGTCGCTCTTCATACCATCAACCTGGTGTGGATCCTTCTGGCACTTCCGGAAACCAGGCCTGCGACCACCGAGCCGCGACGATTGAGCTTCCAGATCTCCCTCGGATCCCGGTGGGGAGAAACGGTCCGCCGCACCAATCTGGCCAACCTGATTTATCTGCTCTCCTTCAGCGGAATGGAATTCACGCTCGCTTTCCTGGTGCGCCAGCGCCTCGACTTCGGCACCACGGAGACGGCAACGATGTTCGTCGTCATCGGTGTTGTGCTCGCCCTCGTCCAAGGGGGGCTGACCCGACGCCTGAATCAGTCGTGGGGTCCGCAGAAGACCGCCACCCGGGGGATGGTACTGGTCATCTTCGGGCTCTGTGGAATCGCCCTGACCACTGAAAATTGGCAACTTTGGAGTTCCTTGATTCCCCTCAGTGTCGGAGCGGCGATGGCGATGCCGATGCTCTCCACCATCGTCAGTTCGGCGGTGAGCGCAGAGGAACAGGGTGCGGCAATGGGCGTCTTCCGCTCGTTGGGGAGCCTTTCGAGAGCGATCGGGCCATTCATCGCTGCCATCCTGTATTGGAAGATGGGCCCCTCTACGCCCTACTTTGCCGCAGCAATTCTGTTGATCCTCCCCATCTGGCTCCTTTCAGGGGGGCTTGCCAGAAAAGACCGAATTTCCTAACATCACGGGACGCCGCGCGATCCTGGCCCGGGAAGGGGCTCAGACGTGCCAACCAATCACCAACCATTTCCATCGATGGGAAATTCCATCGAGATCGCTCACCGTTGCCGACAGTTCGGTTTGTGGACGATTCTCCTCATCATCATCTCACCCATCATCGGTTGTTCCAGTGCCCCTGCACCCAGGGGTGAAAGCATCGCTCACGATGAATCGATGACCCCTGCAGATTTCGGCGCCATGATGACGGGCAGCTGGTATGTAGAGAATGAAGACCGCAGGGGGATGGCTACCCTTGGAGGTCTGTTGTCCTACGACATGACGACTAGCCAGATGATCTCCGGTCAGAAGGTCGGAGAGGATCGGGTGAGCGCTGGTCCCCTGTGGATCGCCGGTCGGACTGAGAGCAGAGCCATCACCACCGAAGGAACCGATGGAAAGAGTAACTGGTTCTTTCCTTTCTGGCGCTATCGGGAGGTGGATGGCAAGAAAACACTGTATCCACTGATGGTGATCCCGATTCCTCTCGGATCGGTGGATCCCGTCGAGGAAGTCGCCTCTGATGATGAGTTTGATCCGTGGGCCGGGGTCACTGAAGAAACGGTGGTGGAAGAATACATCCCCGAGCCGGTGGAAACCCCGGTGCAGGTGACCCGTACAAATTCCCCCCTTTCAGATTCCTCGACACCGATGACGTATCGGATCCGCAAGGGAGATACCCTGTGGTCCCTGGCGGTTCGCTTCTATGGCGATGGCCAGAGGTACGCAGATCTCATCGCTGCCAATCAAACGACCATCATCGACCCCAGCGACATGCGAATCGGCAGTACGATCGTGATTCCACAGTAGGAGGATCCATCTTTGACACCAGGAGTTCATCCTGTGGCGGGAGCAGTGACCAGGCTGCCGCCACAGGATGACCCCTGCCCGGCAGTACAGCCGAAACAATGCCCTCCTGTTGCGATCTCCCGGCCTTCCAGCTGCTCATCGGTCACATTCCAGAGATCGGGAGCCAGCCCATCCCCGGAAGTCAAACCGATCCTCAGCATCTGATTGAAATCACAATCGTGCAATCGACCGTCGTAGGCGACCGACAATGTGTCGCGACACATCAGCCCTGGGAGGGTCGCACTGTTGAAAGACTCCATCAGCAGTTGTTGATATTCCTCCACTTTCCCCTGTCGACGCAGGTCTCCAAGGAATCGTGAGATGGGCATGTTGGTCAACGTGATCAGGCGATCAAAGACGATTCCAAACTCTGAGTGCAGCACTCGCCGATACTCTGCTTCCAGTTGTTCTGCAGGCGGAGGCAATTGGGGACCGGAAGGATTGAATACCAGATCGAGACGCAATTCATCGGCAGGGTCACCTTTCCCCTCTGCCGACCCATAGCCGCAGGCATTGAGCAATTTTAATCCACGAATACTGCTCTCGAAGACTCCTTCCCCTCGTTGGCGATCGACATTTTCGTAGGAGTAACAAGGCAGACTGGCGATGACATGAACCGCTTCCTGCGCAAGGAAGTGCGCCAATGTTTCCTGACCCTCCTCCTCCAGGATCGTCAAATTGCACCGATCGATCACCTCCAAGTTTCGCGACCGGGCCTGCCGAACCAATTCCCTGAATCGGGGATGAAGTTCGGGAGCCCCACCGGTCAAATCGACCACTTTGAGTTGGGGCAATCGATCGAAGAGTGCGATACACCCCTGAACACCTGCATCAGAGAGGCTCTCCCGTCGCCACGGCCCGGCACCGACGTGGCAGTGGCGACAACTCTGATTGCAAATCCGGCCCAAGTTGATTTGCAAGGTGGCGGTCCCCGATCGCAGCAGAGGACCCGCCAATTTTTGCCGGAATTTCGCTGAAGTTTCCGCTGGCAAGATCAACTTCCCCCCCCAACAAGTTCAGATTGGCAAAATAGTCCTAATTTTCCGGGGATGGAAATGGATACAAAAAATATTCTAACGACTACACTACAAATCATTTTGTTAACCCATAGAATACTTTACATAGGAAGAATTCAGCCCGGTCCCCTTTTCCGGGGGCCCCGGCCAAGTTCCTCGCTCTTGGAGCTTGGGGCTGACGGCGAGAAAGGAAACATCATCCATGTCCCTTCGTATTCAATTCGGCATCATCGTGGCCTTGCTGTCCTTCTGGACCCCTGTCATCGAAGCCCAAACCACCTACAAACTCTCTGCACCGATCACCAGCAGTCTGCCAGGATCCACCCTGGCTCTCGACGTGCTGATGACCAACCTTCCGGAAGCATCCCAAGGTTTCCAGTTTGGTCTCTCCTACGATCCGACGCTGATGACCCTTCAACTGGTGACTCAGGGTACGACCTTGCAGAGTCTCAATAACGGAGCCGGGGCGGAGTACTTCTTCTCCAACGAGCCCGGTGGCAGCGGTGGCATCACCGTAGGAGCCATCGTCAGCCTCGCACCGCCTCTGCTTTCGATTCCTGCAGGAAACGACCATGCGGTGGCACGTCTTGAAATGACAGTCCTTCAGGCAGCAATCCCTGCCCAGATCTGTCCACTGACCTTCACCAATTCTCTCGGCACGCCGCCGGTTTTGTGTGTCATCTCCGTCAATGGTGTCTCCCAGGCACCGATCCTCGAACATGGATCGGTGACGATTGAGACCCCTGCACCGAGCAGTCTCACCGTCGTTGTGGACGATGCCTGCACCTGCAGCGGAACCGCTTCCTGGACCAATGGAGGTACTTACGACACTGTGATCGTCACCGTCGATGGAATCTCTTCCTCCCACCCCGGAGGAACCCAGAGCTTCGCCCTGAATCTGAATGACGGGCTGCCCACCAACATCGAAGTCTACGGCATCATCAATAATCAGAACTCCGCTGCCGCTGCCACTTCCTACACCTGCAACACGACCCCACCTTCCGCTCCGATCTCTGACCTGGTCTGCTCGATGAATCATGAGAACTGCACAGCAACTCTCAGTTGGGTCAACAACAGCCCCAACTACCAGGCATTGGAAGTGCGGGTAGACGGCGCACTGATCGCCACTCTTCCGGGAACGGATACGACCGCCACTTACATCCTCCCTGCAGAGATGACCGCCTACACCCTGGAAGTCTCCGGACTCGGTGAATGTGGTGAAGCCCTCGCAGGAATGAGCTGCCAGGCAGAGTGCCTCCCCGAGCGCTTCCGCAGGGGTGACGTCAACTCTGATACCCTGATCGACATCTCCGACGCAATCGGAACACTGTCGTACCTCTTCCAGGGAACTCCGATGGTTTGCCTGGACGCCATCGACACCAATGACGACGGCCAAATCGACATCTCAGACGCCATTTACACCCTCGGTTACATTTTCAATGGAGGGCCGGCTCCCGTTGCACCAGGGCCAAGCACCTGTGGTGTTGATCCTGACGGATCCAACAACGATCCCCTGGATTGCTCCGATTACAACACTGCTTCCTGTAACTGATTGAACTGAAACTACCTGATCCGAAATAAAAAAGGGCCCGCAGGGTACTCCCCTGCGGGCCCGCTCCTTTGGCACTTCCCCGATCAAATCGTTTCGAAGAGGTGTCCAAACTTTGTCTTTTTGGTTCTCAGATAATTGACGTTTACCGGGCCTATCCCGAGTTCAAGGGATACCCTTTGGGAAACTTCCACTCCGTTAAGTTCCAGTCCTTCGACTTTGGCAGGGTTGTTGGTCAGCAAGCGAACCGCATCGACATTCAAGACTCGCAGAATTTTTGCTGCCGCCGAATACTCCCTCAGATCTGGCGGGAAACCGAGGTGGGCATTGGCCTCGACAGTATCCATCCCCTGGGATTCCATCAGGTGATAGGCCTCAATCTTTTTTGCCAATCCGATTCCACGCCCCTCCTGGGGCAGGTAAATCAGTGCTCCCCGCTCCTTTGAACCGATCATCTTGAGGGAATGATCCAGTTGTTGCCCGCAGTCACAGCGCAGTGAACCAAACACATCCCCTGTCATGCAAGCGCTGTGAACCCGGACCAGAGGGGGTTCCTCCCCGGGAAGATCGAGAGTTCCCATGCGCAGCACGGTGACCGGGTCCCCATCGTCCGTTCTCCAGCATTCCAGATCAAAGTTCCCATACGGAGTTGGAAGATTTGCACTGCTGAGTTTCTCGGGCAATTCGGGAATCGCTTCTTCGACCGGTTCCCGTTCACGCCTGTATGCAACCAGGCTCTCGATCGTTCCCAAGAGCAGGCCGTGCTTGCTGGCAAACTTTTCCAGTTCGGGAAGTCGTGCCATGGTGCCATCGTCATTCATCACTTCGCAAATGATGGCTGCGGGTTTGAGTCCGGCCATCCTTGCCAGATCGACGGAAGCTTCGGTGTGACCGGTTCTGCGCAGAACTCCTCCACGCTTCGACCTCAGGGGAAACAGGTGCCCCGGTCGATTGAACTGCTCGGGTCGCGAGTTTGGATCGGCCAAAAGCCTTGCAGTGTGGGCACGGTCTGCAGCACTGATTCCGGTGGAGACCCCCTCCGCTGCATCGACGGAGACGGTAAAAGCACATTCACCCGGGAGGGTCGGCCGATCACTCATCGGTGGAAGATCTAATCGGTCGCAGATCTCTGTGGCCAATGGAGCACAGATCAAGCCACGACCCTCAAGCGCGCAGAACTTGATGTGATCATCGGTGACCAATTCAGCGGCCATCACCAGATCCCCCTCGTTCTCACGATCGGGGGCATCGATCAGAATGACCATGCGGCCCCTGGCGATCTCCTCTATCAGTTGCTCCACGTTGGCGAAGGGCATCCATTTCTCCCGTCTGAAACTTCTCCACCGATCTGACCGGATCTCTCCCGCTGATTCAACGGCTGGATTCCGATCTCCCCATTTTATGATCGTCGCAGGCAAATGGGCACTGATTCCGGAGTTTATTGAGGCAGGAATTTTACCTCTTCCAGAGAGCCTCCCAACCGCTCCCCTGCTGCGCAGATCTGACCCAGGAGGCGATCTGTCGCCCCTGGCAATTCTTGGGTCCCCCAGATCACGATCAGGCACCGACGTGTATCAGGATCGGTTTTCGTCCTCTGGGAATCCTTGACGGCATTGGCGCATGGGCCCGTCGAATCGGCCAGGCAGATCAGACCCTCGATATCGATCTCCTGACCCGACCGATTGAAGACGTACCTCTGACCCGCTCTGCCAAGTCCGATGGAGAGCTCTCCCTCGACCCGATCGAGATCGACCACGCTGAGGGGCAGCCCCGCTTGCCGTGATGCAGCATTGCCCAAATCCACCAGTGGAAAGATCGAAGTCAGCTTGCCCTCGGAAGCTGCTTTTTGGAGCCACTCGCTGGAAGGCTTGCCGCGACCTGCAGGGCGATATCCTCCGTGGCGCAAAAGAGTGCGTACCGCTTTGCGGGCCATCTCCGTCATCGGTTCACAGGGGTGGTCCGGTTGCAACATCTGCTGAAGCCAGAGAGGACTCTCCTCTCCCTGGCATCCCGGCAATTCAATCACCACCGCTCCCGGGTCCAAATACGGATGATCAGCGACATGGATGGAAGTCATCGATCGTTACCTCTCCCTTTTCACCATCGTCCAGTGAGTCTGTTGTATGCAAGTTGCGATACTTGCTCACCCCGGTGCCGCCGATATCATCCCATCGAAGATCCCGGGTTGACAGGATCTCAGCAAGTCACCGCATATCGGAGGTCAGATTGCCACGGGAAGCATCTTCAGTCCACGGGAAGATCTTCCTCCCCCCGGGAGTCGATGGGGAGTTTGCCCATCACCTGCTCGAACTGCCCGCGACCCGCGTCGTCGCGGAAGGACGTCGCGGAAGATTGGAACAGATCGACGATTCGGGAGTGCTCTACGCCCGCAAGATCTACAAGGTGACCAAAAAATCTCTGCATGGAACTGCCGTCCGCTGCCTGCCTGCATTCATGCGTTGGGGGCGAGCCCGCAGATCTTGGCGAGCGATGCTGCGTGCGGAAGAATCCGGTCTGCCACTGCCACGGGCCTTTGCCCGCAGGGAAAACCGCCAGCAAGCCCAATTGGTTTGCAGCTGGATCCCTGGAGAGCCGTTGCACCATTGGCATGCACGCCGATTGATCGACGACCCTGATGAGACTTGGCAGCGAAATTTTTCGGTGTGGATTGGCGAGCAACTGTTCCAACTTCTCGACCGCGGTTTCTGCACCCGCGATCTCTCACCCAATAACGTCATGATCGAGGGCAGCAGCGATGGCCCATGGCAGTTTCATGTCGTCGATCTGGATGAAGTTCGTATCCAACGCACCACCGAAGGGGAGAACTTCATCGACCAGGTGATCCACTCCCTTTCACAAATCGGTCACCTGCCTCCGACCATCTCTGGCCAAATGCGTCTGCGGGCCCTTCACAGCTTCCTCAAAGCGGGGGGGGTGCGCTGGGCCATCGATCAGGGCGAATTTTCAATCTCATCACACTCCTTTGTCGATGAACGCAAAGCACAGAAGAAGTTTATCCGGCAGGTGATTCAGGGAGTCCTTCGATTCGACCAGCGCAAAGCAGAACATCTCAAACGGGAAGGGAGAACCGGTCGCTACGCAGGTTGGGGTCTCGATGAGAGGGGTATCCCCGTTCCCTTCGACGGTGCCCAAACCCTGGATACGAACTGATGGATCAGATTTGATCCGCGCTTCTGCTCGATAAACCGGATCGGGCGTTGGCGATGTCCAATACGACTTCGCCCTGTTTCTTGCCCAATCTTCCAAATCGCAAAACGTCGGTGGGACAATCGTGCACACAAGCCCCGCAACGGACACATTGCGGATCCTCCATCGGAATTCCCTGGCGTGCAAAACTCATCACATCGATCCCCTGATGGCACTGGGTGGTACACACATTGCACGAGATGCATCGTGATTTCTCTGCAAAGATTCTGAAGCGTGAAAAACGCGCATAGATGTTCATCAATGCTGCCAGCGGGCACACAAAGCGACACCAGGTGCGCCCCGAAAAGTGCCAGTAGAGCCCCACCCCGATGATGCCGGAAAGGAATAGATCCACGAACCATTCGTAGTTCAAGAGTGGCATCCCCTTTTGAATGCCGACCGCGATCGCCTGTCCCCAGTACCCCGCATCACTGTGTGGAAACCCCCACGAGAGAATCCTTCCGACCATCATGATGATGCACAAAAGTAAAATCCCCTGGCCGACCATGTTCCACATCCGCGGCCGATCTCCGCGCGGCATCTTGTGTCGATGGGCATCCCCAAGGGTCTCCGCCAATGCTCCGCAGGAACAGATCCATCCGCAGTACACACCCTTTCCCCAGCGGTGAATCGCCAGGGGCAGCAATACGAAGGTCTGCACCAACGAGATGACACACCAAGTGATGAGGGGTTGGTCAGTGAATATGTTCCAAATGAAGAGGGGCCAGGCAAGGATCAGCCCAAAGGCGCGCCAATACTCCCTGCCTTCGTCAGTGAGTGGGAAGAGGGCGTCCGCCACAGACTGACCCCAACCTGCATCGAAGACACCCTGTGCGCCGAGCCACGGAAGGATCCAGTACGGCAGCAGAAACAGGGGGATCGCCTGAATCCAAAACAGGCACCACGTTTGTCGACGGATGTAATCGGATGGGCGCCTACGAATTCTTCGCAGCCCAAAGAGAAGCACGATCAGTGTGTAGAGCAGACTGTACCAAAACCCTGGCCGATCCATCGCCGGAGCCAGCGCACCCAGGACTCCTGCAGCATCGGGAAACCAATTCTGCCACCAGAGATCGAGGTCCGCAGGAAATCCGCCAACGCTGCTCCACCCTTCGGCGATGGGGATGGAGACCCCTGTTCGTTTCCAGTGAAACAGCAGAAAGAAGAACACCATGCTCGCAGCGAGAGAGGTCCACCAACCGGGACCGCGATCACCCCGCATCCCGAGGCCGCAGCGCCGCAACAGATCGACGGGAGCTTTGCGGCCGATCAGTGTGAAGACCGCACTCGCAGACAGGCTCACCGGTTTGTTGCTGCCATCGAGAATTTCGACGGTATCCGAGGTGATCTTTTGCACTTTCGATGCAGGAAAGACCTGGAGCCCCGCCTCGACGGTCGCTTGCTCCACCCTTCGGCGTTGGGTCGCAGAAGCACTCTCCAATTCGGCGTGGCGATGCACCAACTGAGCCCTCGCCCCCGCACCGGAGAGCGCAACCGCCACTTCGCAAGCGCTGTCCCCTCCGCCGACGACGACCACGTCCTGGTCTTGAAACGCTCCCGGGTCGTGACAGATCGATGACACCTGATCGAGATCTTCTCCGGGGACACCCAGACGTCGAAATTCACCACTGCGTCCGATGGCAAGGATGACACGGTGAGCCCGAATCACCTCTCCATCGGTGCACTGAACCTGAAGAACTCCCCCATCGCGGGATACCGCTTCGAGAGTGGCGGCGGTGGGTTGCAAACCCCGATCCTGCGCCTGTTTCCTCAATCCCGCCAGCAAGCCCTCTCTATCGAGTCCCGACGGCGGCGGAAGTGCCAGCGTCGCATCGACCACTCTGTCGGGGGGATCGGTGAAGATCGGCTTTCCGACCGGGAAGTTTTCCAGCGTCTCCAGCATTCGAGCGGCTTCAAACCACTCGAATCGAATTCCGAGACGCTGCGCTTCGACCGCCGCCGCCAATCCGGAGACACCTCCTCCGACGATGACGAGTGGAACGAGATCATCGGCACACGACTCACAGTCAGGGAGAAGTCTGCGAACGACCCGCGATCCCGAATCAACTGCATGTTTCAGCAGCGGAATCCCGGTGAGTTCACCGATCACATAGAGTCCGGGAATCCGGGTGGAAAAATCGGTTTCCACCTGTGGAAGTGCATCGACTGCGCCGCTGGGCCAACGCAGGTGGAGCCACCTGGCGTAGCGGTTCAGCAGCGAAAGTACCACCGATCAGACTCCGTGGATCGATCGAACCTTGCGATCCATGTGGTCGAGGAAGATCGCCGGGTCGAGCCCTTTGCCGACCGCCCTCTCTAGCAGGTCGAGGGGCATGTACTGTCTTCCATGGCGGTGGATCCGTTCCCGCAACCACTCCAGAATCTCGCCGAATCGTCCTGCGGCGACTTCCGTATCGATATCTATCTCGCGGGAGATGGCCTCGTGGAATTGGGCAGAGTAGAGCGAGCCCAACAAGTAGGTCGGGAAATAGCCGAACGCTCCGAAACTCCAGTGGATATCCTGCAGCACCCCATCCTTGAAGTTGGGAGGGGTCAATCCCAGATATTCCTGCATCTTTTCATTCCATGCCCCTGGAAGATCACCGACCTCCAGTTCACCACCGAAGAGGGCCTGTTCCACTTCAAAGCGCAGTGCGATGTGCAAGCCGTAGGTGACTTCATCCGCATCGACCCGGATCAACGATGGCTTGACCGGGTTGACGGCGATCGCCATGTCGTTCGCAGAAACATCTTCGAGGATTCGCGGGAAGTACTCTTTCATCTTTGGCAGAAAGTAGGCCCAAAATGCTTCCGTCCTGCCGATATCGTTCTCCCAGAACCGCGATTGGGACTCATGGATTCCCAAAGAGATCGCATCGCACATGGGGGTGTGAATCCACTTCTCATCGAAGCCTTGCTCGTACATGGCATGGCCCGCTTCATGGATGACCCCGTAGAGATTGCTGGTGAAGTTGTCTTCATAGACTCGGGTCGTAATGCGCACATCGAAGGGAGCAACAGGAGAGGTGCAGAATGGGTGGGAGGTCAGATCAAGCCCGCCTCTGTCAAAGTCGTAGCCCAATTCACTTGCCACATCGCGGGAAAAGTCGAGTTGCCGATTTTTATCCCAGGGTCCTCGGCAAAACTCCGGCTCCGGGAGTGAGCGGGCGACGACCCGCTCGATGATCTCCTTGAGGCCCGGGACCACCTGTCTGCAAATGGCTGCGAAGGACTCACTGGTCATTCCGCGTTCATGCTTGTTGATCAGGACATCGTAGAGGCAGTCCTCCTGATCGCGCAGATACTCCGCTTCCGCCTTTTGCAATTCGACCTGCCGCGACAGCATCGGGGCGTATGCAGAAAAGTCATCCTCTTCCCGCGCCCGTTGCCACGCCTGGATCGATTTGGAGTTGACCTCCGCCGTTTCGGTGGCGTGTTCAACGGGGATCTTCAGCGATTTTTCGTAATCGTAGCGCACCTCGCGGACCATCCCCTGGAGAGATTCATCGCCGCAAGCAAAGGCCGCCTCTTCCGCTCGCTCGATGCACTCACCCAATGCGGGGTCCTGTGCGCGCTTGTGGCAGATCCCTGCCAATTCTCCGAGTGCTTCGGCACGAACCGCCCCCCCACTGGAAGGCATGTGCGTCTCTTGGTCCCAGGAGAGGATCGTCGAAGCATGATCGATCAACCCGATCTTTCTCAGCTGCTCCCGCAGTTGGGTGATGGCTTCATGTTCGGTGTCCGTCATTTTATCGATGGTCATGCCAACTCCCTGTCTCTTGCTGAATCGAGCAACTCTTCGTAGGAATCCAATTCCAACTCTTCAGTGTAGTGAACCGAGCAGACCGGCTGAAAAGTTTCGTCCCCTGCCACCTGTTGGCTCGGTCCATCCAGATGTGCAACTCCACCGATCGACTTCAGATTGAAGATGGCCTTGCGATTACAGCGGTGGCAGGTGGTTTTGACCTCTTCGATGGAATCGGCGAGTTCGAGCAATCTTTGACTTCCCGGGAAAAGTCGCGTCCTGAAATCACTGCGCAATCCATAACAGATCACCGGGACCCGCTTGCGATCAACGACATCCCTCAATTGATCGATGTGCTGCGGTTGGAAAAATTGGACCTCGTCGACGAGGACACACTGAACCCCTTCGAAGTGCTCCACTGCGATTCGATCATCGGCGGAGATCACCATGTGGGCTTCCCGGCTCAGGCCGGCTCGCGAGGTGACATCCGTTTGGCCGTAACGATCGTCAAATCCGGGCTTGATGACGACGACCTTTTTTCCCTGACGCTCATAATTGTGGGCGACCGCAAGGAGATTCAGAGTTTTGGCACTACCCACGGTTCCATGCCTGAAGTACAACTTTGCCAAAATGCCTCCATCCGGGAAAAACCTGACGAGCAGATTAAACCCGGATGGCTCGCCATTCCATGCCCCTAGCCCTCTTCTGCAGGATTCCCTGTTGCAGGTGCAGCCGTCTCCCCTTCTGGGGCAGCATCTCCGCTCTCCTCTTCGACCTCAGGCTCTACCGCTTTCAGCTCTTCCAACCCCTTGATCAGCCCATCCCGAACCCAATCCCGGGTGACGACGATGCGCGGATCACCTTTGAGCCGGGCGGCGACCCCTTCACCCCCAAAGGGAAGTTCTTGTGGAGATCCAAACTCGAGGATGATGCGGCTGTCGTCCACAAGGATCACTTCGATGGATGCGGTGGGTTTGTCGAGACCCGCCCCTTCTTCGTCGTCGGGATCCAGAGGCCCCTCGCAGCGGACATTTTTCATCGATGAAATCAGGCCCTTGACCGTGTTGGTATCGGCACGCAGATTTTCCGGCTCACGAATCCACCACTCCGGATCGGTGCCACTCTGAACCAATTCACCCGATTCGCCGCTCACGGTTTCTGCCGGTGCGCCGGGAGCCCACTCGAGAACGATGCGGTCATCTCCGCGAGTCAGAATCAATTCACGAACCTTTGAATCTTCCGGCAATTGATAGAGCATCTTGTGAAACCAAAGTTGTGCTGAAAGTTCCTCCCCTGACAGTGCAGGTCTGCGTTTGAGATTGGGTTTGACGCTGAAGACTTGATCCTGATTCGACAACCGCAAAAAGGTACGTCCCGTCCCATCGCTTTTGCCAAGAACGAGATCGACGACAGGCGCCATATCGAGATTCTTGAGGACCACACGAATGCCCTGCTCCGAATCCACTTCAAAAGTCCCGTGACTTGCGGAGCTCTCACCTCTCTTTTCCGCATCGGACACGGCGGTGAGATCGTCGAAGAATCTGAGGATTTGATCCCGATCTGCGGATGAATCCCACAGCGTTGGCAGGTACCAGTCCTTGCCCTTGCGACGAATCTGGAAAGAGGTGTCACCTTTGCTCAACTCGATGGCATCGATCAGCTCCTGATTAAGCTGGGCCAGGAGCACCAATTCTTCCGGTGGCCCGGTGATTTCAGTGTAATCCTCGCGTTGATCGACGTAGAGCAACCCTGCGGAAACGAGAATCAGGATCACCATGATGACGACGCTGTTCTTGTTCAACTCTCCTCCTCTTCGTCACCACCCCCAGTGGATGCATTACCCCCCTCAGTGGATACCTGGAGCATGTGCAAAGCCTCATGTTGACGCGCTGCACTTCTCTTGCTGGCGGAGATCAATCCGTAAATCACAGAAAGAAGAAGGGGAATGCCCACCAAATTGCCGTAGGTCGCCAGTAATCTCTCCTCCCGGGTCGTTTCACGAAGTGCGCTGGAGATCTGCACCTTGCCGCGAATCTTTGCCAGGTCCGGATCGAGAGCGAGAGCCTCGATCGATCCCATCAGAAATCCGACATTGGTCCGATACATGCTGAGGGACGTGTACTTGGCCAGGTCTGCGGATGCGATGAGCAGAATCCGCGATTCTGCAGACTCCGTCTCCTCAACCAAGGGTGCATCCTCTTCTTCACCGGTCACCTCCAGGGTGGGATCCCAGGAGGGGACCTTGGAGCCGACCTCAAAGGTGGATGGGAAACTCCCCTCCGCCACGAGAGCGAGCACTCTGCTCTTCTGCATTCCCGGGTCCTTGGGTGGCGTCACCATCGGGCCCGAGACCGCCGGCCCGAAGGGGGTCAGCCAGGAATCCTTGTCCGACATTGCCAGGGGAGTGATTTCAATCCCGGCAGCCGTGGCCACTGCTTCATTGATGATCAATGGGCTGGCGAAGGGGAACACCAACGCCTGGACTCCCCGGGTGAAAGGAGAGGTCTCATCGAGATTGTTGCCGGAAGAACCGGGGCAGACAGGGAAGGGTTGGGGCACCCGCATGCGCAGTCCCAGCGGTCCCTCTGTCACCGTTTCGATACTCCCACACTGGCGCTGACTGGAGACGATCATGTTCGGTTGAATGTCGATGCCCCACGGCCCAAAACTCTCTGACAATCCCGGTGACAACGGGGTGAGTTGGAAACCCCTGTCCATGCTCCCGGATGTCGTCGAGGCGAGGATCATCGCTGGCCGTCCGGAACGGATCGAAGATTCGATCTCGTAGCGCTGACGCGGAGTCGTACCATTCGGTTCGGCGATGATCAGCAGTTGCGCTTCTGCGGGGACCAGGGATTCTTCCGTCAACTCAACCTTGCGGACCTCGAAACGTTCAGCGAGAGCATCGAGGATCGGGTCGAAGTGACTCATCGGCGCCGGCAACGGTGATCCATCGGGTCCCTGGGTGATCACATCCTCCGGTCGCCCCTGGAAAAATGCGACCACCGGCTTGCTCTGCAGGGTCAATTTGGCGATGCGGCTGACCAGTTCGTATTCCAGTCCCTCCAATGAGGTATGTACCGGAATCCCTTCACTCTCCCGATCCAGGTACTTGAGAACGATGGCGCTGTAGAAGGGCACCACTTCGATGCCGTCCTCCTTGACCGATCGACCCTGAAGTTCGGGGATCCCTTGCTGGGCGAGTTCCTGTTTCTTGGTATCCGCAGGAGAAGTGGGGCCACCCATGAAAGCAGCCATCGGATCCGACTCGGCTTCTTCCCCATCCTCAGACTGCTCCTTGACGTATTGCTCGACGACCCGGGCAGGATCGATCACTTTGACATCGACCCTTCCCCCCGCATCCTCGGCAGCTCTTTTGAACTCATCGAGATAATCCACCGTATCACGGCGCAAATTTTGCAGCCCCGAGGGCAACTTTTCACTGACCCAATACTCCAACGTCACCGGTTCCTGCAAACGAGAAAGAATCTTTCCCGTTTCCGGACTGATGGTGTGGATGCCTGCGGCAGTCAGGTCGAGACGCTGGTCAAACTTGCGAGCGACTCCATTGACCAAAACAAGCAGCACGACGAGCACCACCATCGAGGCGGTCCATTGAAGCAGGAATTGTCTTTTTCTTTCGACCATGCTGCCCCCTATTGCTTCTTCAACTCAACCTGAAACACGCACAGTGTCAGGAAGAGAGTGGTGCCGGAAAGGAAATAAACCACATCGCTGAGAGCGAGCACTCCGCGCTCGATCGCCTGAAAGTGGGATTGAACCCCGAGGGATTCGATCACCCGCGCCAGGACGGGTTGCGCCGAGGAGATGTACGATGCGAAGTCGGGGCTGAGTGCGAGCACCAACATGATCCCCACCGTCACACCCAGCAACATCGAGACGACCTGGTTACTGGAGAGGGCGGAAACCCAACAGCCGAGAGCGAGAAACATCATTCCCGCAAGGACGGTGCCGATATATCCACCGATGATCGGTCCCCAATCCATCGTACTGGAGGCGAGCCATCCCAGCGTCGCAGGTATTCCGAGGCTGGCGATCACACTCACCAGCAAGACCACAACCGCGGCGAGCCATTTGCCGATGACCAGATCCCGAGATCGGATCGGCAATGAAAGGAGTACCTCCGTACTGCCAGTGCGAATCTCTTCAGCCCACAAGCGCATCGTTACCGCCGGCGCAAAAACCATCATGATGAAGGGGGTCAATCCAAACCAGACCCGCATATCTGCACTCTCGATGATGAAGAATGGCGAGTACTGGAAGAAGAAGAAGGACATGATCGTCATCTGCACGGCGATCACGATCCACGCGATGGGGGTTCTGAAAAATGCTCCACACTCCCTGCGCGTCACAACCATGATCGGATTCATCGCTGACCTCCCTTGGCTCCGGTGAGCCTCAGATAAACCTGCTCCAGGGATTCACGGGATTTCTCCACACTGACGAGATTGCCACCCTTGGCAGCCACAGCCGCCGAGAGCTGTTGAAGGTCAGGGGTGCCTTCTCCCAGCCAATCGTGGATCATCTCACCGGGTGCTCCCGATTCTCCGGGCCCACAGCCCAGATCGGAACAGGCTGAATCGTCGAGGGGGACGCCGCTGATGACGATGCGCCAACCCCCTTGCTCATCGCCGGTCAGTTCTTCGGGGGTCCCATCGGCGATCAGGCGACCCGAATTGATGACGATGATGCGGGTACAGATCGCAGCGATTTCCTGAAGGATGTGCGTACTGAAGATGATGGCTCGCTCACGGGCGAGTTCGGTAATCAACTCTCGCACTTCGATGATCTGACGCGGATCGAGTCCGTTGGTCGGTTCATCGAGGATCACCACATCCGGATCGTGGATCAGCGCCTGTGCCAACCCCACCCGCTGCCGAAAGCCCTTTGAGAGTGTTTCGCAGCGACGACGCAGCATCGGACTCAGTCCAAGCCTCGCCCCGAGTTTGGCGATGCGATTCTCCAGATCGGTTCCCGAGAGGCCGCGGGCACCACCGACGAATCGCAGATAATCGATCACTTCCATCTCATCGTAGAGGGGGATGCTCTCGGGGAGAAATCCGAAACCAATCCGTGCGCTCAGCGGATCCTGCGAAATTTCGATCCCTTTGATCTTGGCCTCACCCCGATCGGGTGCGATCAATCCGGTGATCATGCGCAGCGTCGTGCTCTTGCCCGCTCCATTGGGGCCAAGAAATCCGAGGATTTCACCTCGATGGACATTGAATGAAACATCATCCACTGCCAGCGTCGCACCAAAAGTCCTGCGCAGACCATGCGCCTCGATCAGGGGCGCAGGGCCCCCGGGAGCGACAGCCGCTTCAGGAATGGATGCGGGAGTTTCGACTGGGAGTTCCGTCGACATGGGGAGACTCTTCCTTTCAGCCTTGACCGAGTTTCACTCGGGTCCTTGCGGCTCACAGGATGAAAGAAAGAGTGTACTAAAATCAAGTAGTCTCGGCTTTTAGGAGACCCATCTCTTCAGTTCTGACAGGTTACGGATGTCGCGTCCATAGAGCAGAGCCCTGGCCCCAACCCGCTGCGCTTCAGCCATGTTGGCGGGGGCGTCATCGACAAAGAGGACCTCTTTCGCAGAGATTTTGACCCCCAGCTTCTCTCGGATTTCAGCGAGAATATCGAGGATCGCCTCCCCTTTCTCCTGCAATCCGTAACGGGGTTGAAAGAAGCGGTCACGAATCCCGAAGACTTCGAGGATCTCGTTACAGGTCTCCTCCTGTGATCGACAGACGAGGGAAGAGATCCCCCCGTGTCTATGAATCGCTTTGAGCAACCGGCGGGTCCCCTGTCTCAATCGAACGCTGGAATTTTCGCTGCGCGCCAGGTGGGACTCTTCCAGTTCGAAGGGGCCTTCAAAGGGTTTGACCCCTTCTTGGTCGGTGCACCACAGCGTCTCATCGAGATCGAATACGTACAGTTTGAAAGGCATGAGATCTCCGCTCCAGGCTACGGAACCGGTTCTCAAGGGGAGACCCGAGAGGTTCTCCTGCCGAAAGGTTGGAAACCGGCGTTTTCCATAGGGATCCGGAATCGGAGAGTGATCGGACAGTCTTTTTTCAGCAGATCAAGAATCGGTCTCGAAGGACTCCCCTTGATTCACAGAATCATCTCTCTCAGGAATCGATGCCTCTGCGGATTCGATCCAATTGCGGGTTCCCGGGCTGAGATAGACTTCGACATGCTCAAATACCTGGCCGTGAAGCAACTCCGGAAGGCGATTCTGGGCGCGCAACTCGTAGGATTGTTGGATGATCCCGTCACGCAATTGGCGAAAACGTTGGGCGATCTCTTCATCGACGTGAGGAGCGATATCTTCGACCGTCCACTCTGATGGGATCTCGAGACCGAGGACATCCCCCAGCTCTTCACCGATGATCAGGCGCTGACGTTCTTCATCGACCAGGCGGGCAAGAATGCGATACTCGCGGTTCCCATGCTGGGCGACCGCATCGTAATCAGCCTGCATACGCGCCTCATCCAGATCGACCATCACCTGGCCCAACTCTTCGTGCAGCTGGTGCAATCGATCCATGATTCCGGAGAGTTCTCCGGCCAATTGACGGATTTCCACTTTTTGGCGCTGATCGTCGTTCAACATCTTTCCTGTGCCTTTCGGGGGCTCTGCTGATAGGGATGACATCGGCAGTTGGAGGCGCCAACTGGAGGAGCATCCCAATTATTCCGAAAATGCCCCCTACATGCCTGTTTTATGCCTCTGGAATCGATTCAATAGCTCCCCCGGCGATTGCCTCGCCGTCGAGGAAGGGTTACCGTCCCGACTCTGGGCGGGTGGCGGAACTGGCAGACGCGCCAGATTTAGGTTCTGGTCCCGCAAGGGGTGGGGGTTCGAGTCCCCCCTCGCCCACCATTCACTTTCTCAACAAGTATCCCCGGATTCTGCCGGATCAGGAGAGAAGGGCATCATGAACGAAACCGTCTCGAAGGCTGCAGTTGCAGAGACCCCGGTCGCTCCACCCGCCGGCTGGAACTGGCACAAAATTCTTCTGCGCGCCGCAGCGTTGTTGGTCGCCTTCTCCGCATTCAGGGACCAAAACCACTTGGATACGACTGAAGAGCTTTGGACCTTTGCAGTCGCCTTCATCATCTTTGCGTTTTCTTGCAAAAAATCGTGAGGCGTGTCTGACGATCGGAAGCGCGATTCATCGCCGGCTCGACGACCGTCAGGTCGTCATCTTCTCCAGGGTGGAACAGACCTGATCGATGACATCATCGCCAGTCTCCTCCCCGGGAGCGATGCGTAGAGTCCCCCCCGCTTCGAGGGTTCCGAGATGCCGGTGGGCCAAGGGCGCACACTGAAGTCCTGACCGGCAGCGCACCCCGAGACGCACATCCAATTCCGCCGCCAAATGTTCCGGGTGATGATCCGGAACATGCAAGGGAATCACCGGAGTCCGCGGTGCCGTCCCCGTCTCGCCAGGAATTTCCACGCGGTCGATCCCGCGAAGGGCTTCCACCCACCTTTGACGCTGGAGATTGCCGAAGCGAAAGCGATCACTGACGGGGTGATCGTCAAAATACTCGAGCGCTTTGGCGAGTCCGGCGATACCGGGAAGATTGGCGGTCCCCGATTCGAATCGTCCCGGTCCCGAATCGGGAATCTTCGCCAGTGCACTGTCGATGCCATTGCCACCGATCCATAACGGTTCCGGTTCATAACCGGGTGCCAAATAACAAGGTCCGATCCCCGGTGGGCCACCGAGATGTTTGTGCCCTGCCATGGTATACGCCTTCAACCCCGGGCAACGGGTCACTGAGAAGGGCACCATGCCAGCCGCTTGGGCCCCATCGACGATGAAGGGGATCCCCTGCTGTTGGCACCAGGCCCCGACCTCTTCCAGCGGTTGCAATATGCCACTGACATTGCTGCCGTGTTGCAACACCACCCCCAGCATCCGGGAGGCATCGACTTCGCCCAGTCTCTGCGGATCGATACAGCCATCTTCATCGGATGGCAAAAAGTGGATGCGCTCCTCCCCCAACGCACGCACCGCCGGTCGCCACACCGCATTGTGTTCGAGGACCCCCATGCACAATTGCTGATCGTCCGTGGCATCCCGAACCAGGTCGGCGATCAGCGTCGACAACGCCAAAGTCGATGATGGAAACAAGCTGATGCGTTGGGGGTCGCTGGCTCCGAGGAGATCGGCGAGCCGATTGCGGCAATCGTCAACCACGTCTGCGGCCGCCTTCGCCCCGGCATGACCTCCCCGTCCGACACTCCCCGCCACTTCCAATGCCTGCAGCATCGCCTCGGACACTCCCGGGTGACGCGGGTAGGCGGTGGCGGCGTGATCGAGATAAATCAAGGTGGCTCCTTCTCTTCGGTGCCAAACATGAGTGCAGGGTCCATGCTATCGTCGGTGGCGCAATCAGAAAATGGATCCTCTGCGCAAAGCTCGCCCTTTCCTCCTTGCTCCTGATCGCTCCAGAAGTCACCATCCGGGATGGGGAAGGGAGATCCGATGTCTGGATCGATGCGGCAATGGTGTCCTGAAGACTTGGATCGGGCGGGACGTTATCACCTGATGACCTCCTGCGTGGTTCCCCGCCCCGTGGCGTGGACCTCTACCATCTCCTCATCCGGAATCACCAACCTGGCCCCCTTCAGCTTCTTTGGCGGTGTCAGCAGTGATCCTTGGACCGTCATGCTCAGCGTCGGCCGCCGCCGTGACGGCAGTCACAAAGATACGGCGCGCAATCTGCTCGAATCGGGGGAAGCGGTGATCCACATCTCGACGAGACAAAATGAACAGATGATGGTCGCCAGCAGCGCCGGTCTGCCACCGGAGGAGAGCGAGATCGAACACCTCGACCTGGAGACGGAAGTATCCATCGATGTCGCCCCGCCACGCATCGCATCTGCGACCATCGCTCTCGAATGCAAACGAGCCCAACACCAGGAAGTGGGTCGCACCCCTGTCGACCTGTTCCTCCTCGAAGTCATCCGGGTCCACGTCCATGAAGATGTCATCACCGATGACCTTCCCGATGCCTCAAAGTTGGCGGCGGTCGGCCGTCTCGGTGGCACCCGTTACTGCAGCACCGATCAAACCTACGAGATCGACAGGCCCCCCCAATGAGCGGTGGGGATCGATTTCTACCATCTCTGTTGCTTCTGTTGATCACCCTCGGGGGATGCCAGGGGGGAAGTACCCTGCAGATCCCCGCTTCCGGTGAAGTGGTGCCCGTCCCCGATCCCTGTGACCTCGCTCCGGATACCGTCTATCCGCTGCAATATCCCGTGACCCTGCTGATCGCACCGGTGGGAATCGTCATCGAGCCGTTGGATCCGATCCTTCCCGCCGATGACCTTTGCATCCCGGGAGAATACAGCGTCGACCCCCCGCTGCCGGCAGGTCTGCTGTTGAATCCTTCCAGCGGTCGAATCTCCGGAGCACCCCTCTTTGCGGATTCTTTCACCAGCCACAGCATCAGCGCTTACTTTCCCCACGAAATGGCGAGCACCACCCTGGAGATCCTCGTACCTCCGGTCCCGCCGATGCCTGAGGCCCCCCCCGCTTTTGAATATCCACTGAGCTTGGTGCTTCTTGAACCCTACGAAATGGTGTGCCTGGTGCCGCTGCTGTTGCCAGGCTCGGGTCCGGTGGAGGTGTGGACAAGTCCGACTGTGGACGCTCCCGACGGCGCATTCCTGTTGCACCCCGGGGATGGAACGCTGGTCCTTCACGGTCTCGGTGACTACCTCGTCACCATCGTCGGGCAAAACTCCAGTGGCGAGGACAGTTTCACCATCATCGTCGAGACTCACGAACCCCCTCCTGCCGATGACGATGATCATGACGACGATGACGACACCGACGATGACGACGACGACACTGACGATGACGATCATGACGACGATGACGACCACGACGATGACGACCACGACGATGATGATCACGACGACGATGATCATGACGACGATGATCATGACGACGATGATCATGACGACGATGATCATGATGACGACGATCACGACGACGATGATCATGATGATGACGATGACGAGAACGAAGATGACGACGACGAAG
>CAYRAM010000014.1:0-81737 GCA_964422295.1 uncultured Planctomycetia bacterium
CTCAAGCTGGAATCTCCGCCAAAACACTTCATTTCAGCCAGCGCCATCGGCGGTTACGACCAGAAACTGCCTCATCCCCAGACCGAGGAAACTCCCTTTATCGGCGGCTTCCTGGGTGAGGTCTGTAGCGGTTGGGAAAACGCATCCCAACCTCTGGAGGAGGCGGGAATCCGTCGAGCACTGTTGCGAATCGGGCTGGTCCTGACTCCCCGCGGTGGAGTTCTCCAGAAACTGCTCCCCATCTTCAAGGCCTTCCTCGGAGGCCCCATTTCAAGTGGACGCCAATGGATGAGCTGGATCGACCTCGATGATCTTCTGCAGATCATCCTGCGGGTCCTTCGGGACGATCAACTGAGCGGCCCCATCAATTGCACCGCCCCTGGAGCCGTTCGCAATGAAGACTTCACGACCATCCTCGCTTCAAAGCTGGGCAGGCCGGTCGCCCCCCGAGTTCCCGCCCTCGCCCTGAATACTCTCTATGGTGAAATGGGTCAGGCACTGGTCGTCGATGGAGCCCGGGTAATTCCCCAAAAGCTGGAAGCCTGTGGATACCGATTCCGGCACCCCGACCTTCCTTCCTGCCTGCGAAACCAGCTGGGCTAGCCCCTGCTGCTCATCAGGTATTCCCAACTCGCAGATCCCCTAGCCAAAAAACCTCCATAAAAAACTGCCATAAAAAAACCCCGGTGTCCCTTTGCAGGAACACCGGGGTCAAGTGCCTCAAAAGCACTTCATGACTGAATCCAAACGGTAGATCAGCACCCTCCACCATAACTGTTGCACTCTTCACCGGAGGGGCTCACGCCACAATCGGGGAAGGGAGCAGACGGCATCGGGCCGTCATTGAACTGGTAAGTGAAGGTGTAAATGGCATCCGCCACGTCGATCACTGAGTCCGCGTTGGTATCACAAGCCCCGTAACACTCTCCGGCAGATCCGCCCTGGAAGAGGAAGTTGAGCGTGTAAATACCGTCGGCAATGTCAATCAACCCGTCAGCATTGCAATCGGAGCGACGGAAGGCAACTGCGGTGCTACCCGAAAGCTCTCCACCAACACCAGAGGCGACATAGGTCGTTCCGTCAGATCCACTGACCACGTTCGGTACCGAAGGTGCGCCCAAATTGTCGGTGAAATCGATAGCGGTCACCCCACCTGTAGCCGTGGCAGAAAGAGCCAGGCTCAGATTGACGGCCGTTTCAGAGGTGGCGTAGTTCACGGTGTCAACACCACTGAAATCCGTCACACAACCGATCGTCACCCCGTCAGCGAGGGCATTTGACTCGAAGAACTCCGGGCCGGCTCCCGCTCTGACGGCTGCCAGAGCTCCGGCAGGAGTTGCACTTCCGAAGTCGTACTCCGCAGTGTCGTAACTGATACCCATGGAGAATCCAGCAACAGCGGTGCTGCCTGAGAGATCCTCAATGGAGACGGCAACATCCGTTCCGCCTGTCTCGACAAGTGTGCTTGCAGGGACCGCGAAGGTAAAGATCGGAGCCGCCGGGGAAACCGTGACAGAACCATTGAAACCTGCAGCGTCAAAGGTGTTACCAGCCGCATCGCTCACCAGGTTTTCGACAGAACCCTCGGAATCAATGCTCACGTCGGCGGAAATCACGCTGGTGGATCCGGCAGCCACATTGACGTCGAAGGCCAGATCGACCACATCTGCAGCCGAGGTGAAATCGAGAAGCTCTGCACCGTCAAAATCGAAGACACAACCCACAGTTGCCGTGGCACCGGCAATCGAAGCCTGGAAGAACTCAGCTCCAACACCGGCGTCGAGGGCAGAAAGGCCCGCTCCTTGTGAAATCGTTGCAATGGAAAGCACACTGGCATCCCATTCAAGAGACATCTGGAATCCACTGAGAGGGATCGCCGAACCGGAGTTCTGGGAAATCGCCACAGTGGTGGATCCGGATCCTTGACCGTTGGTGCCGTTGTACTCACCACTTCCATTGGCCACGACAAACTCGAAGGGCGAGGGTGCCGGGGACAGAGTCACGGTTCCACCAACACCTGCTATGGCGTAAGTCACGCCAGCGGCATCCGTCACCAGGTTATCAACCGCGGGGTTGCCAAGGCCGTCAGTGACGGTCAAGTCGGTCGTCACAGTGGCACTGCTACCGGCATTGAATCCGGTCAGAGCGTAGTTGACGACAGCAACTTCTTCACCGGCGAAGGTGATCTGGTCGCTACCAGCACCGTTGCCGAAGCTGAAGATACAACCGACAGTGACCCCACCAGAAAGCAGACTGGCCTCAAAGAAGTCAGGACCCGCACCGCTGTTCAATCCCGACAGTCCAGAACCGGCGACGACACTGTCTGCCTGAAGCTGGACACTGTTGTGGGCGACGGCGGCACTGAAACCGCTGGCAGCGATGGTCCCGGTCTGATCGATACTAAGGGCAGCAGAAACAGATCCGGAACCGGTGGCATCATAGACACCCGCGGCATCCGCCACCGTCAAAGTAAACGGAGGAGGCGGCGGGGTCAGGGTGACCACACCATCCACTCCTTCCGCCGGGTAGGTCACACCCAGGGAGTCCGTCACCAGCGAATCAGTGGCAGGAGATCCAAATCCGTTGACCACGGCGAGGGTGGTGCTTCCCCCGGGTCCTCCAGCCTGAGCTCCGGTCAAGGAGTAGTTGAGGACCACAACACCAGCAGCGCTGGAGTAATCAACAGGCTCGGCATTGTCAAAGTCAAAGATACAGCCGATGGCCATACCATTGGCGCCAATCGTCGCCTCGAAGAAGTCCGGCCCTGTGCCACCGTTGAGTGATCCAAGATCCGGGTGGGCCTCTGCCCCAAGGGCCTGCAACTCGACCGGGTCATGCGCCACGGCGAGTGAGAAACCACTCGCAGAAATGGCAGAAGCAGCGGTCTGGGCGAGGGCGACATTGGTTGCAAAAGATCCGGCACCGAGAGAATCAAACTCAGCATTGGCATTGCCAATTGTGTAGGTGAACGGTGCAGGAGCCGGTGAAAGAGTCACCGCAGCACCCACCAGGACCGGCGCCTGGGTGCTTCCGTCTGGGAAGGTCACCAGGTTCTCGACTGCCGGGGACCCGAGATCGTCAGCGAAAGCAAGATCTGTCGTCACCGTGTCGGTCGAACCTGCCAGTCCTCCGGTCAGGGAGTACTCCACATTGGCAACCGTGGTTTCCGCTTCGTAACTGAGCGTGGTGACACCATTGAAGTCGTAAACGACACCCAATGTCCAACCGCCACCCAGAATGGAAGAGGTGAAGAACTGAGCAGCGCCCGGAACCGGTTCGGTCACAGCCTTGGCGGCCATGGCAGCAACTTCATTGCGCACTCCCATGGAGAATCCACTCGTGGCGATCGGTGCCACAGAGGAAGTCTGTGTAATGCTGACCGAGGTAGCTACGGTACCATTTCCATCCGTACCGTATTCACCGGTTGCATCAGCAATCGCAAACTGGAAATCCGGAATCGGTGCAATGATTCTTACTTCACCGGAGATTACGCCGGTTGCGGCGGTAACCCCACCGGCCACAGCCAAAGCTTCAACAGCAGGAGATCCCAGCGTATTGCAGATGTCGATGCTGGTGGTCGAACCAGCAGCACCCAGTACATCGTAAGTGGCGACGGTCGTCTCGATTCCGAAGCCCGGAGCAATCGTCAAGCCACTGCTGCCAAGAGACATGACAACGCCAACGGTGTATCCACCGGCAACGACCTCGTAGTTTTCAAATTCAGGTGTTCCAACACCAGATCCGGTGGTGACGGAAACCAGGCTCAACTGAGTGGAATCCTGACAGACACCGTAACTGTATGCGTCAACATCGGCACCGTAACTATCGAGATAAACACTGATGTCGGTCAACTTGGTAGATTCAGCCTCTTTGCTCTCGGTTCTCAAATCCTGATCCGGCAACTCGACGATACGGTAGGCCGTGGTCGAACCGGAAACCTCATTGGCCACCAGGATGATGGCGGATCCAGTCGGGTTTTGATCTGCGGGAACAAAGACGATGCCTTCAGGACCAAGGTCGCCGGCAGTACCTGCTTCGGCATTACCGCTGAAGTCGCGATTGTTGATGTAACTCAACAGATAGGAGTTCGCCGGATCTGTGACGTCATAGAGGTAAATGCCACCCTGACGTTCAGCACCAACAAAAGCGATGGTACGGCCATTGATTTCACCGACGGTAACAGCTTCAGGCTCGATACCCTTGTTATCAGAACGGCTCTCAAAAGAGTCATTCTCATCATTGTTGGAGTTGAAATCGAAAGGATCATACCCGGCAACGACACGCTCCAGCTCACTGCCGGAATCGTAGACGAGAACTCCGCCGTTGCTCATATCCCAGATCGAGAAAGAACGGGCACCGTAAACGTGAAGTTCATCGAAGTCACCGTCACTATCAATATCACCATCGATGGTGGAGGCTCCGAGGCGACCCAACTGTGAACGCTGCTGAAGATCGGCGGCATTGGGGAAAACCGTCGGATCGAGAACGAAGTCCTCAATACGCTCATCCTCACTTCTGGCATCTCCCTCGTTGGCTGTCACGAGGTAAGTGTTTCCATTGGCGCCGTAGGCCACGGCGGAGTCTGGCATGTGCATGCCAAGTACAGGCCAGTTACCGATATTGATGCCGGAGTCACGATCACTCGGGTCCAACTCGTTACCGGGCAAGGAGTGATCTTTACGGCCAAATGCGACTATCTCAGTGAAGGAAGCAGTGGCAATATCAAAGACGACCACGGCGTTCGCTTCCTGACACACTGCATAGCCAGTGTTTCCATCTGGCGAAACAGCAATGTACTCCGGCTCCAGATCCTGACTGGCGGAGTTGCCGGAGAAAATCCGAATGCCTTGTCCACGAAGAGCATCCTCAGTGCCATCCAGGCTATCGAATGTGACGGTCGAGGTGGTGCCGGCCAGCAGGTCGACAATTGTTACAGATCCATCCGGATCGACAGCGCCACTCGGCTCACCTTCGTCAGCCGTAAGTGCGTAGTTCCCTGAGACGAAAACCATATCAGGGAGAGCACCCGTAGCATAAGTAGCGATTGCGCAAACATTGGCTGAACCAGGAGTATCAGTTCCCTCTGCAATATCGAAATCGCTGACGATCCAGTCACCCGCCACAGATCCATCACTGCCACAACGTGAAACGTGTCCGGGGACAAATGTTCCATCAGGGCCGACTACCGTGGTGGAGTAAATCAGGTTACCAGCGGTCGTTTGACCGTTTGCATCCAGTGGATCCTCGACCAGGGCCACACTGTCAACAACCGTGGCTGTCCACTCCAGAACACCGTCGCCAGCAGTATCAACATCGTCACCTGCAGCATTGGCAAAACCGGTGACCAGGAAGTAGGTACTATTCTGGCTGTTCTCGTGATTGAGATCATTCGAAGGAACCGTCAGATCTGCAGTTCCCAAAGTGAAGGAGGTCTCTGCGATCAAGAAGGTTCCATCTGCGGGGACGACTTGGCCATCCAGGCTGATTGCGGTCTCGATGGTGCCGGAAGGGAAATCACCGATCACCACATAGGTCAATCCCGTCAGATCCGTACCTGGAGCCGCCGCGATTTCCACATACTCATCATTGTCCGCACCGTCCTGGTCAATCCGAATCTCACTGAGAATCGGAGTCCCAGAGTAGGCAGAGCCAGGAATATCGAAGACCTGAAGCTTTCCGGGATCCGTGGACACAGCGGAAGGAACAGAAGCGACAATGCGGCTCGTGCCAGCATCATCCCAAACCCGTACATGAGTCGGAGCACCAGCAGCAGCCAGAGTATTGATCTTTGTCAGATTACCTGCGGCATCCAGTTGAAGAACGTCTACTGAACCGCTGTCGGAGTTGGTCACAAAGACTTTTCCGGAAGCAGCGTCGTAGGCCACGATCTCTGCAGCGCTCTCGTCAAAGATACCAGTGGTGTATGAACCAAGAACTTCAAGGCCAAGTCTGTTGGCACTGAGAGCTGGTGTCACACAGGCCGCATTGCCAAAGCAATCCGGATCATCACAGTCGACCAGGTTGTCTCCATCATTGTCGAGGGTGTCGGTGCAATCCTCAGCAGGACAGCTGTTTTCAGCTCCGGGAGTATCATCTGCACCACCGAAATCAGAGATCAACCAACCCTGTCCACAACGACGAATCGCCCCGGGAGGAAAATTACCGTCGGGACCGACAGTTGTGGTTGAGTAAATGTATTCACCTGAAGCGGGAATATCAAAAGTCTGCACAGTGGAAACGGAATCGAGAACGGCGACCCATGCAAGAGCATCCGCAACAGCATCGCCATCGGTATCCACAACCAAATCCAGGATACCGTCGTCATCGAGATCAAGATCGGTCTGCTCAGAAACCATTAGCGAAGCGCCGAGGGCATCCAGCTGACCCACAACAAGAAGGTGTGTCAGGTTGTCACTGTTTTCGATACTGAAACCAGAAGCGACATAGAATCCATTGGCATCGATGACATTGCCCGATAGATTAACGATTCTTTCGGCAACACCTGAGCCGCCGCCGGTACTATCACCGATGACGATGTAAAAAATGTTGTCGAGAGTGGTTCCGGGAAAACCTTTGATCTCCACAAATTCAGTATCAGTTCCCGGATTGTCTATTTTGATTTCATTGAGATAGACACTGTCTCCGGCTTGAACGTTGTTGATTCCGTAACATAGAAATGCAACAAGCAGTGCCAAGGACACTGATGCAACTCTACAACAATATTTTGACATTTTGATCCTCCTCATAAGTCGACAGAATCTGTTTCACTAAACCTATTGAACTCTCGGAAGACGACGGCTTCCGGCCTCATTAATAGACAGTACGGGTGTAAAGGTCTGAAAAAGCCAAAGACAACGAGTGGGTAAAGTTATGTGAACCTGAGAGTCAAAGAGTGTGAAGATTCCTGAGGCTGCATTGAGGGAAGAATGGCATAAATACTGTGACTATCTCGGCTTTTTGATTTTGGAGGATGCGATCCTCATCAAATCTCGTCGGCTGAGTATGGCAGCTCAAAAATTGCCCTAATCTTGGGCACCCGATTATGGGCAAGGGTAGGCGGAGCAATCCAGACTGTTGATTGAATCGTCAGGTCCACAACCTGGAAAAGGGCTGGCGGGAGCAGAGCCATCATTGAACAAGAACCCAAGGAGATTGATGATGTCATTCAACTGCAAAGCACCATTCGCATCAAAGTCGGCGGTAGCGAGACAAGTGGGCTCTTGCCCTGAAGTGAACAAATAGTTGATCAATTGAATCGGATCGCCCAGCCCCAAATCAAGGTCTGCATCGACATCGCCGCGAATGAAAGAAGGCCCTTGGGCCGATCCATCCACAGTAATCATCCCGCTTTCCGCTACCAGTGCGGTATCAACCCCTGAAACAGTCGCGCTTAGAAGCACAGGAGGCGAACCCAAATCGTCAACCAGAGTTGAAGTGAAGGTGTCACCCTGTTGCGCATCTGCTGAACAATCATACTGAACAACTGCCAACTGTATTCCGTTACCCGTCGGAATCTCTGCGTAAGGAGCAGAGAGCGAGAGTACGCACATGAAGGTGGCTCCCATGGAAGAGCCCGCATCAATATCCACCGCAAGAAAATCAGGGCCTGCCGTCCCTGTTGCAAGATCGATTGCTGAACCCGGAATAATATTCAACGGCTGTAAATGATCGCTTCCGAGCTTCAAACCAAACGAAATCGCTTGTATGGGTAATGGATTCCCCAATATCAAATCGAGTTCACTTGAACCACCGGGGGCGACTGTCGAGGAAGAAACGGCCAAAGTAAATGGCGGTGTATCACTGATCGTGATTGAACCCGCTTCTTGAAAAGGTACTTCGGTACTGCTGTCAGGAAAGGCTACCAATGTATCAACCGAAGGACTTCCCAAACTTGAGCAATAATTCAAAACAGGGTCGCCAGCCTCCAGGACCTCGTAGATTGCAGAATGAAGTGAATAGCCACTGCCTTCACCCAAAGTTGTCGACCCCACAAATGAAAGGAGAACCCCCACTGTCCAACCCTGCCCCGGGATCAATGCCTGATCAGAAAAATCAGGGCCAATACCGGCAGTAGTAGAGCCTTCCAATACGTCAACAATGTCGATTGCAGAACTCGAATGACAAACTCCCAAAGACCAACCGGAGATTTCCTCAACCCCCGAAGCAATGGAAAGCATTACATCAATTTGCGCATTCCCACCAATGACTCCAAAACCATCACTGAAGAACAAGTTGTAATCAGAGCTCTGGGAGTGGACTGAACTACACAAGGCGAGGCTCAAAATAGAAATCAGAAAATAAAATCTCATTTAAGGCCCCTCACAACTCATGGAATCCGCCGTGGGGTCTAAACCTGCATTCGGATAAGGCATGGGCATTTCCACAATGCCGTCCAAGAACTTCGCCAAAAAGAGCAGGTCTGACACCGATATCAGTCCGTTGTCATCAACATCAAAGCGATCAGGACAAAGAGTAAATATGGGGGCACCGTCGAAGTGCTGCTGAAGAAGATTCAAATCTTCCTGATTGACCACCTCATTCAAATCAAGATCTCCACGAACGAACATTGGCGGCAGTTCTTTATCTGCATTGGGCTCACCGGGAGTGGGTAACTGCAGATTTGCCGGGTCTCCCTCTCCATCAGGAAACAAGCCTATAACTTCATCTGGCCCCAGCGCAGTAGGATTGACAGCAAAAAGGTCTACAGAGCCATTCAGGACCAAAGTGAAATCGGTCAATGGCAAGTTGAAATCAATCCGGTCATTGTTCGGATCTCCGCCAGTACCTTCAAAGAAAAGAACTCTGAATCCGCCTGGAGGTATCAAAGAGTTTTCTAGATCACAGGGGAACTGCCACTTGTCAGGATTTCCCAAATCATCGGAAAGAGTGACTCCACCAAGATCAAAGTTTTCAGCCCCTGTGTTGTAGAGTTCGATCCAGGGAAGATACTCGTTTTCCGGCGCAGGTATCGTTGACTGGTTTTCAATCATCAACTCATTGATACGAAGGGTAACGATCGATGGATCTGGAACTGGACACTCATCCACCGGAGTAGTTTGTCCGGTATCGATAGTCGTCGGTCCATCATTGAGACTTCGCTGCTGGCAACCTGAAACCACGAGCAGGAATGAAACCAAAAGTGTCCAATACCTGTACGGCATTCAAATCTCCGAAGAATGGGAAAAGCTCACCGACTTCTCATCTTTTATAGGATCCGAATGCGGAATCAGAACGGGATCCCACCGATGTGAAGTCCCCTGCATTCGACCACGATACCGTCAAGAAACTGTTAAGATGAAAATAAAGATCCTGTAAGCACGCCTGCTAGATTCGCTCAGCCTTCCCGAGAGGAAGCAAATTTCAACTCTTCACGAATCTGCTCCAGTGCCCCCGTAAAGCGCAAATCCTCGGGCTTTTCAGCGACAGCATTTTCGTAGTATCGAACCGCCTGCTCAAGATTGCCCAGTTCGTATGCCACTTCTGCGAGACCCGCCAATCCGTCCGCTTTTGAAGCCGGCAAACCTGCTGCAGCCCCATAGGAATCGCGGGCTTCATCGAGGTCTCCCTGATCCAGATACAAATCGCCCAGGAGGAGCCAGGTTTTACCATCGTTTCGATTGATGACAGTCACCGATTCAAGGGCTTCGATCGCCAAATCACTCTTTCCCGATCCCATCAGAATCGAAGCTTTACGAGAAATGGCTTCTGCTTTCTGATCTGAATCTCCTTCAACCTGTGCATACACCTGCAAAGCGTCATCGAGAAGACCGGCTTCTTCGAGCAAAGTTCCATAGTAAAAAAGTTCTTTCGCTGACATTTGCTGAAGATCATCAGAAAAAGCCCTGGAAAACCAGATAGCCCCACGATCTGGTTGATTCAGATCGAGTGAATAGATGTCGGATAATTGAAGACAAGCCTGCTTCGTAGATTTATTGATTCCGACGATGCGAAGATATGATTCATAGCTGTCAGCAGCTTTTGCCGATTGCTCCAACGCCTCATAGCTACGCGCTTTCAACTCCAGATAATACGCATTAGCTGGGTATCGAGTCAAAATGCTGTCGAGCTTTCGAATTGCTTCTTCGTATCTCTTCAATTCGAAATCGAGAGTCACCCCCCAGCTCAAATACTCTTCATTTCCTGGATCTTGAACTCTGGCTTCATCGATGGCAATTCTGGCAGCTTCCAGGAGAGTCATATCACCCTTCTGGCTACCGACCTCATATTGAGCTTGAGCCAAAAGAAACAGATTTTCTCCTGAGCGGTAACCCGCAGCGAGCTCTTTGCTGAATGCCTTCATCGCTCCTTCAAAGTTGCCACTGCTAAACTGAAGTTTTCCGAGATTGATCCGGGCCATTCGATTGCTGGAATCAAGATCAACGGCCTCGCTGAATGCACGGATCGCCCCATCCATATCTCCGGTATCATTTTTTGCAGCGCCAATTACCACGAGATAGTTGGCTTTCTCAACTGACTCCATGGGCGGAATAATGGGATCCCCCGACTCATCCGCAAGAACTTCATCTTCATTTCCTGCAGCCCGCGCCTCTTCGTAAGTACGCTGAGCATCCTCATCTTCAGCCAATAGTGGTTCCAGAATCCCAAGGCAACCATCTGCGTCCCCGGACATCACTCTGGATACGGCCTCCTTATATGCTTCTTGACGATCGACCCTGCGATTGACCAGAAGTGCTCGCAACTTCAGTTTGCGCTCTTCCTCATCCAGTTGTGCGACTGCTTCGTTGTTCTGAACCTGAACCTGATCGGCTACCGTTATTTGCTTCTGTTCCTGTTCATAAGCGGCTCTTTGAGCCTCAGTCATCGTCTTGCAACCCACCAATCCGGAGCTCAGGCCCAAGATCAACAGGAAATATCCGCAGCTCATATAGAGTAGATGGAAGCAGTGGTGAATTTGATTCTTCATTGTCTTATCTCGCATCCTCGATCTTGAAGACGTAGTTGTACTCTCTCCACGATTCGATCGGCTTGCCATTGGCATCCAATGCCGCATCGAAAGTCCATTGCCCAAGAACTTTTTCTATCGCCTCTTCAAACAAGCCCGCTGGTTGAGCAGAGAGGATTTCGTACTCCTCGATTTTCCCATCCCTATCGATCAGCATTCTCAAACGAACAAAGCCACCGATCTGTTTCTGTAAAGCCTTCTTTGGATAGTTCGGTTTTTTCAGGTACACGGGTCGAGCTTCACGTGAAAGAGCCCCAGCACCTGAATTTCGTTCACGTTGACCCCGATCTCGCATTTCTCGTATGGCACGGCGCTGTTCTTGATAGTTCACCAACTCCATCGCCTCACCTGCGATCGCATCAAAGGACTGGGACGTGGGAAGAGAAACTCCACCCGTACCTGCACCACCCAGGCCTGCCATCAAGTTCATTCCGGAAAAACCGCTACGAACACCTGAGCGCATGCTGGAGGCTTTACGGGGTGTGGCTGATCGCCTTGGCCTGGCCTTTCGTGCAATCGTTTTTTGCTGAGGCTTGGGCTCATCCCGCTTCATTTCACGACGTTTGGGTTCTTGCTTGGGAGGCTTTCTGGGAGGAGCTTTTGCTGCTCTTTTTTGCGCCACTTTAAAACGAAACTGGGGCGCCACTGCCCGTTCTTCCTGAATGCCCACCGGCTGTAACCACGCCAATACCAAAAGCACAAAGAGAGCGAAGCCTCCGCCAAGTGCCAATGTTTTCAGGATACCGGTAAAGCCTCCAGGGCTTCTGTTCAACTTGGCAGCATTCACAGATTTCCATTTCCTGTAGCAATACTGATGTCTTCAGCCCCGGCCAGCTTGCATTCGTCAATCACCCGTGTCAGCAAACCTGTCCTGACGGCTTCATCTGCCACGACGACCAGTGCCGCTTTGGGTGTCTTGTTACGTGCTTGAGAGACAGTAGGACGAACATTACTCAAATCAATCCGTTTACCATTCATGTGAATGGTTCCCGCAGAAGAAATCCCAACCATGATGACATCACCGGTCTTGGCCTCGCCAGTTGCTGCTGTCGGCCTCTTGACCTCTATGCCGGTTTCTTTGGTGAAGTTCATGTTGACGATGAAGAAAATCAGCAACAAGAATGTCATGTCAATCATCGGTGACATATCCACAGAGGCCTCTTCAAGAGCGCTATTTCGCCTACTCTTCAATGCGGGCTCCTTTCAAATCGGAATTTGAATTCTCCGTTTTATGATTCCGAAGGAGAAGAGAAGTTTTGCGAATCTCTTCCTGCAAAACCTGCCCCCTGCGCGAGAGAATTCCCAAGGCGACGATTCCAGGCAATGAAACCACCAAGCCAACATTAGTCGCTAAAAGAGCAATACGAATTCCCGAAGAGAGCGCTTTGGGATCCGTACCAGAGGAGAGCATCATTGCTGAAAAAGTGGCAATCATTCCAGTGACGGTGCCCATCAATCCCATCAATGGTGCAGTTCTGGCAAATGTTGAAAGCAGAGGGATACTGGTTTCGATAGCCAGATTTTCAGAGAGTTCTGCTTGTTGAGTTTCCAGTTGCTGAATCTTGCTTCCACGACGACCTTGCCCCAGCAAGCATCGCTGAATGAAACGACCATGTGGCGTTTGATATTTCTGACAAGCGAGCTCCAGTTTCTTCCTGGTATCGGCATTATCTACTTCCAAAAATGAGGTCAGACATTTTTGGAAGCCGACTTTATCTTCTAAAAGGCTTCTCCGGAATGTTGGGATGAACCTGAAGAAGGAACGGGGTTCGTACAGATATCGAAAGCGATCCACCGCCAGATAGCAAATCACAAAACAGGTGCCCATCAGGGGAACCATGACCCCCAAGGTCCCTTCCTCAATCAACTTGCCCAGTCGTTCAAAGAGATCCAGAAGCATCATCCGTTGATTTTCTCTTCCTCAGGAGAATCGAGATCGACTCCATCCTGAGTCGTCTCAGGTTCTTCCTCGTGAAGATCATTCGGAGCTGAATCTAACACTGGATCAGAAATTGAAGTTCCCGCTTCATCGACGATCTCACCACGCATTTTCAGAATTTCGATCAATGCAGACATCGCACCGGATTCTATTTTCCCAACTGATTTTTCCGCGATGGAGCCGAGTATCCCTCTCATCAACAAACTGGGGATCGCAACGTAGAGACCGCCTTGGGTGGTAATCAGTGCTTCCGATATCCCTCCTGCAAGATTTCTTGGATCACTGGCGCCGAAAATTACCAAGTTCTGGAAGGTTCCAATCATTCCTGTAACAGTACCAAGCAGACCCATCAAAGGAGCGACTGCAGCGCAGAGAGCGATCATGGCGAGCCTTGACCGGTAAATCGGAGCAACGGTCATCATCGCATCCTCGATGGAACTTTCGATGATCTCCTCTGGTTGATCTGAATTTTCCAAGGCTGCCAGCATGACTGTTCCTACGGGGTTATTCAGACCTCTCGCCTTTTGAATTGCAGTTTCGAGGTCGCCGTTTTGAAGAGGCTTGAGAACCTTGTCTACCGAGGCCTGGATCCCCATCGACTTGATAAACAACACCAATGCGCGCTCGAAAATCATCAACAGGGAGAAGGTCGCCAAAGCGACAAGCCCCCACATAAAGCTGCCACCTTTTTCAAACCATTCCGCCCAGCTGTCTCCTGCCGCCAGAGAAGCGAACCCGGCGCCCCCACTCACATCGACGGGCAATTTTCCTCCCGCTGATGGGTTAGCCACGAAATCACGAATCAGGAGAACCTGTTCACTCGTCAAACCTTCCGAAAGCCCTTCAGGGGTATCCCCTGTGATCTCATCTTTTACCAGCCGCCCTGAGAATGAGCCCTGACTGAAATAATTATCGACCAGCCCCAATCGAAGAACATCGGCCTCGGCGATCCGACGCCCATCATCCACGACTTGCACATCAGTCTTGAATGAACTCGTAGTCTCAGCCGCAGACAAGACTTGATTGAAACTCTTCAAAAGAAAGTCGAGATCGCTGTTTTCATCCAACTTCTCCAACTCAAGTTTGGCCGCCAATGAAGGACCAAACTCAGGGGCCTCGAGAGAAAACACGCCCGTCGAGAACCGACCATTCAAATCCGCGATTTGATTTCTCAGTTCACTGTTCACAGCGGCAGACATGCTCTTCAGCGAATCCCTTTTGGCTTCAACTTCCAAACGGTTGAACTCTTTATCAGCGAGCTTGTTTTGAAGTTCCGTGACCTGATTTCTAAGTTCTGTTTCCTTGCTGGCAGCATTAAAAACAGACTCAGTCAGTGAACGGATTTCTTCAGAGAGCTCTTTTTGGTCTTTTTCCCACTGATCTTCGAGAACTGCCAATTCGGAACTGATTTCTTCAATCGCAGCTTCCAATACGGACTTTTCTGCAGCCTTCGCTTGGGGAGGTGCACTGGGCGCTGAACCCGCATCAACGGTGATGCCATCCTGCGCCTGAACAAATGCACATAGAAAAACAGAACCCAGGAAAATCAAATGCCGCAACATTACTGATCTCCCTTCACTTTTAGCGAAGGAACTTGTAGGTTCACCAACCCGGGAGTTCTTTTCCGATTCAAAATATCAACCGCCATCAGATAGCCTGTAGCAGAGTCTGAAGAGTCTTTTGAGATTCCGCTTTCAATAGATTGCCCTGGACCAGCCCAGCCGAAGACATTGCCTTCAGCATCTGAGAAAACCACTCCCAAGAGCCCAAAATGAAATCCTTCGATTCCCCTGGTTTCGCCATCTACTTCGACTTCAATGATTCCAAACTCCACGAGCCGCCCAAGGGCCTCTTGCTCCTTGACCATTCGTCCTGCGGCAGCAATCGCAGCCTGAGCAGATGTGTCTTCATTACGGATTAACTGTAATGCGGTTTCGACAGAAGCCACTCTTTCAGACTTCTTCCACGGAATCCCATTGGAGATTCGATTTTTGAGGGACTGCAGAAATCCAACGACCCGTTCTTTCAATCGATTTTCCTGGGTCTGTATTTCCATTGATTCGTTGACTGCCAGTGAAGTTTTTGCGTCTGATTCGGATATTTTTTGATCAAGCTCTGACAGCTGCTTCTGAATCGCGTTATTTAAACGCTCCTGATTACGAGATTCGTATCTCAACTGATCGAGACGGTTCAACTGAGCCTTGCGACGCTCCAACTCTTCCAGCGAACGCCGACGCAATTTTTCCTGGAGCGTAGAAAGCTCAATTTCCAGGCTACCTGCGCTTATTTTGGCGGTCGATTCCCCGCCCGTATTGGCATCTTGCCCAACCACTGTATTCAAAGAAAACTGAGAATAGATCCCCAGCAGAAGCAAAAGGATCAGGCTTCGAGAACTCACCATGTACATTTCTCGTTCTTCCCGTTTCATGACGTATTCCATCTCTCTAAGTCAGCGACTCGATCAACCAGGGATCGATAGAATCTTTAATGTCCCGTTATCCAATTCGACAACCGAACCGAACAACTCCAACAGATGGGTTTCACCCGTCAATTTATCTTTCACCTCGACCAATGGTTTATTGTGTAGTTTAAAGCCATCGTAATACTCCACGCTGTCAAAAAACGTGCCTTTATATTCGAGGTGTTCCCAACCATAACTGTCAAATTTTTCGAGCATCCCGCCCATGCTTTTCATTCTCAGCAATTCCCAGTGGAACTCGCCTTTTTTGGAAGACATGTGAATACTTTTCTCAAACTCAGGCCATAATACATCGAGATAGAATTGCTCCGTTACCACCAAATTCTTGATTCTCAAGCCATCTCTCGTCACAACGCCCACCAGAAACTCCCGACTCAATTCATCCATGTCGGATATTTCCCTCGTTTCCACCTCTGGATCAAAAACGGGGATCAAACGCGGAGGTGGAATTTGATAGTGGTGTTCCTGCGTTTCTTCGGAACTGACTTTGGTGATATTCTGCTTTTCACTCTGCTCAACAACGCCGACGGAATCCGATTCCCGTTCAGCGACACAGGAGGGAAGAATCAACAAAAGCAGGATCAATAAGAGGTCTTTTGAAGCAAACATCATTTTTCAATCTAAAAATCCACTGAATAACTCAAACTGCAACCAATGCCTTTTCGATAACTTTCAGCAATCTCTTCATTGACCTGAAACTTGTAGTCTTCATCGAGAATATTTGTGAGTTTCAGTTTGAGCTTACCGCTCTCAAATCTTTTTGAAATTATCCAATCGAGATCCAATCGAGGTTGCTCATATTCGTCAGGCAATCCGTTTGCCCCCACACTTGAGATACGCTCTCCAAATGTATTGAACTGTAAACTCGATTCCAGGCCCAAGTCTGGACTCTCCCAGTAAATTCCCAAATTGGCCACATACTCAGGTTGACCTTGCAGAGGTCTTTTCAAATTTGTTTGAGCCAGCAAAGGCGTAACAATCGCAGTTACTTCACTATCAATATAGGCCAGGTTCAAACTGAGCAGGAATCCTTCAAACACTGGATTCAACCTGGAAAGATCTGTGCGCGCTTCCATTTCAATACCAAAGAGGTCTCCGTCTTTGGCATTGAGGAAACTCTTGATCAAAGCCGATGCGGCCTGCAGTTGCACCTGTTCGATGGGCTTATCCAGCTTCTTGTAAAACAATCCCATTGAAAATATCTCATCAGGAGTGGGATATGTTTCATAACGCACATCAAAGTTTTGTAGTGTTGCGGTCTCCAAATCAGGATTTCCCTGAACCGAAAAACTTCCGAGAGTATCCGTGTACTGAGCCTCTGAGAGTTCCCTTAATTGGGGACGACTCACTGTTTGGCTGATACCCACTCTCAGTTGTCGATTTTCTTCTACTTCATAAGTCAGGTTGATTGCCGGTAGTAGGTCGGTCGTTTTATTAACCGCTTCGATCTCACCATTTCCGAACAATTCAAATGTACGTACCTCTTGATTCGAGGCTTCCATTCGCAGGCCGCCCTGAACCCTGAACTGTTCGGAAAGCAGAAATGAAGTCGCTGCAAAACCTGAATACAGTTGCTGCTGAGCATCATAATTGTCAGTTGATCGGGTGAACTCTTCTAGAACAAATCCCGTGGGATGTATGTTTTCATCGATAAACAAAAGTTCAGCAGGAAGTGAAAAGTCGATGGGGATACCGTTAGCATTGTTGACTCCCGCACGCCTGTAACGGAAGAGCCTTGCTGAAAAGTTACGATCCCGAAAAGTCATCCCTAACCCGAATTTCAAATACTGGGATGGAAGCAATGCCAGAGGATCTGCATTTGGATCTTTCATGGCGAATGGGCTAAAGGGAATCGAGATTTGGGCCGCTGTATCAATCACGTTTTCATCCAGAAAGTAGAAATCTCTACTTCCGCTGAATGATTTGTCATACCAGCGATACTTTTCAATGATGGTATCCGGTACTCCATCTGAATCAGTATCCACCTGCAATGCTGACAACTCATACTTGTTAGAGCGCGTATCAGGCTCATCCCTTTCCGTATAGGAATAAGAAGTTTTCCAGGTCAGTAATGAATCTCCCACAAGTAAATGCTCGCCGGTTAACTGGGAGTTAAAGATGGCTCTCTCAATGTAACGGAACTGTGTGAATCGAACAGGCTCGCCATTATCAACATTGACGCCTTCTGTGAGATTGACCGAATCTGAGGTGTTCCTTGACATAATATTGCGGAAAGAGATTTTTTGAGCCGGAGAGTGCTCATAGGTCATACTGAAGATCCCTGTGAGATCGACACCAAAAGAGCTGGAGTCGATGGTGTAGTCATTGAAAAGAACGAGGTCTTCTCCAGCGACACCAAAATCGACTTTTCTACGATCTTCAATGTTCTGATAGGAGTTTGAATACGAGAGCGATCCGACATATCCAAATCTCGACAAACCGTCTAATTCCACTTTATCGCCGAAGGCAAAATCAAATCCGAACCCCGGCATTGCCGTTGATTCCATGAGTGCCCAGTTGTTGTTGAAACTTCTTCCGACCGCCTGTACGCCTTCTGCACCCAAATTTCCGATAGCTATTCTTACTGAGGGAAATCCATCGGGAAGTCCGCGAGTTCCGTCATCAAACCCCAGGAAGTCGTAATTCCCGCCCTTGTATGTATTAAAATTTTCAAAGGTAGTCTGGGAATTATAAGAAGTTCCAATTCCTATTTTTGTGAATGCACTTTCCGGGACACCCACCGTAGTGATTCGAACAGATCCACCCGCAAACTCCCCCGGTAATTCCGGTGAGTAAGACTTTGAGACCACTACAGATTCGATAATGCTTGAAGGAAAAAGATCGAGAGGAACGACTTTTTTAGCCGGCTCTGGAGAAGGAATACTGGTCCCATCCAAAAGCGTCTGACTGTATCGCCCACCCAAACCTCTTACGTACGCGAACTTTCCTCCCACAATAGTGACCGCTGGTAATCGACTGACGACTTCACCCGCATCAGAGGAACCACTCTTCGATATCTCTTCTGCACCAACTCGATCACTCACTTCTGTAGCGAATCGCCTTTCCAGTAATTGCTTTCTTGCACTGGCCTCGAGAAGTCTTCCTCGAACTTCGATGGTGCTGGCATCCGAATCCTCTGGGAGAATCACGGGAATATTAATTGATTCTCCTGCTGTAACGGTGACTGGAACCCGCTGAGTCAAAAAGCCTGGAGCCGAAACCTCAACGATTAGCTCACCGGCCTTGACCGTAGCTGAAAAGGCCCCCTCAAGGCTCGTCGCAAGAGTAATGTCAGCCTGGCCCGGTGATTCTATTTTTATAGCGGCGGCGCCGATGGGGGAATTGTCTGAGGCTCTCGTAACCACTCCCGAGAGCAATGCAGAAGGTTCTTGCCCAATCAGGTCTTTCATGAAGACAGGAAACAGGAGAGGGATCAGAATTGTCAGCTTCAAATTCATGATTCACCACTTGCTCAAAATCGCTGGTTGACGATTTGATTGAACGACTGACTCCGGCTCGTTTCCCTCTTGTAAACGCCTCCCTACACCCCTGTAGAGAAAGAAGGAAATCCCGCCAGCAGCTCGCTATGTCAAGAAGTTGGACTTCTTTCTGAAAACACGAATGCAGGCATGGGGAAGTTAACCAAACCACGTTAAGAAAAGATAAAGACCACAACAGGAACCCGAAAACCGACAGCCCAAATCTTCTACAAATTATCTTTCCGTCTTCACTATTGCTTCACTGAAGTGGTGCACACTCTTTGTCATGAAGGTCAGGGAAAAGTACTTTTCAGCCTTCAACTTTTGGTATTCGAGATGTGAGCACAGGTAGTGCACACAACAGGGTTCATGGATTTTGCTGACGTAGATCAAAAGTCAGCAGTTTTGAAAGTGTCAGAGGAGAAGATCATGTTCCGTAAAATCAGTTTTGTGGTTGTTATGCTTAGTTGCATTCAGTTTGGAGACTTTGCAAATGCACAGTCCTCCCAGTTCATGCGTGGAGATCACAACCAGGATCGCGCCGTCAACATTGGTGACGCCGTTGGTATTCTTGGCTTCCTTTTCTCCGGTGGTGCAGCCCCCATTTGTGAGGACGCCAGTGATATCAACGACGACGGCTCCATCAACATTGGTGACGCTGTCAGCCTTTTGGGATTCCTTTTCTCCGGTGGAGTTGCTCCCGCCGAGCCTTTCCTGACCTGGGAAGCAGACCCTACCTCGGACGCCCTTGGTTGCAAGGCTGTGTCCATCATCAGTGGAGACATCACCGCTGACATTGTCTTGACCAATGACACGACTTGGCTTCTTGAGCCGACCTTCGTCAAAGACGGTGTGACCATGACCATTCAGGCCGGAACCACCATCGTGGGTGACAACGCCACTCAGGGATTCCTTGCCATCGAGCGTGGTGGAGTCCTGAATGCTATCGGTACTGAAAATGCACCGATCGTCTTCACCTCCGGAAGTGACCGTGGAACCCGTTCTGCAGGTGACTGGGGTGGTATCATCGTCATCGGTAACGGTGCCAACAACATTCCTGGTGGAACCTCCCTCGTTGAAGGTCTTCAGAACACCACCTACGGAAGTGCAAACCCTGTTGCTGACGAGAACAGCGGAACCATGTCTTACGTTCGCTGCGAGTTTGGTGGAACCGAGATCTCCCCGAACAACGAGATCAACTCCATCACCCTTGCTTCCTGCGGTTCTGGAACCAACTACGACCACGTGATGTGCAAGTCCAACCTCGACGACGGTTTCGAGTGGTTCGGTGGCGGTGCCAACCTTGAGTTCGGTATCTGCTACGGTGTGGACGACGACGACTTCGACGGATCCTTCGGCTGGAACGGTAACGTCCAGAACATCGTCGGTATCAAGAACAACTTCCTTGATGGTGCCAACGACCGTGGCTTCGAGTTCGATGGTTCCGAGCTGAACTTCACCGACACCCCCTTCACCAACGCCACCATCAACAACTTCACCGTGATCGGTGAGGACACCCAGGGTGCTCAGGGTGCAGACGCTGGTGCCGTGATCCGTCGTGGTTGCCAGGGAACCTGGACCAACGGAATCGTTGAGGGCTGGGCTGACGCAGGCTGGGACATCGACGATGCCGCCACCACCACCAACGGTGTGGTTACCTGCGACGGAATCACCTTCGCCAACAACAACGAAGACTTCGAGACCGGTGACGACGAGACCGTGGCCACTGGTTACGCCTACACCACCGGTGAACTTCTTCAGACTACCTTCACCAACAACCAGTTCGCAGGAGCCACCAGCGTTCTTCTGAGCCTGGATCCGTCCAGCGACGACTTCTGCCGCCCGGACCTCAGTGTGGTCAGCGGTGGAATCAACGGCACTGCATACCGCGGTGGTGTTGACCCGAATGCAGGATCCGCCAACTGGCTTCGCTCCATGTGGGTTTCCTGGGACGACAACTAAGTTTCTCCCAGGCCTGCAGATAGTGGCCTGATCTGAAGCATTGCCCCCGATCTCTTAGGAGATCGGGGGCCTTTTTTTTGTGTCGACTCCGCGGAATCCCGTGATTTCCTGATCCTTGGGGTCGGAATCTGCCTTATTCTTGGAATTGAACTCGAGCCAAATCCGACTGGAGGCCCCAATGCTGCCGATGCGTGGTTCCTTTCTCCTGACCCTGATTCCGCTACCGATACTGCTTTTCACCATCGTCGGTTGTACGGGTGGAAGTGGAAACAAGGTGGATCTCTCTGCCGGCAAGCCCGAACTGCGAGCCCTTCATTTGAAGGGTCACGCCCTGATCAGCCAGCACCGCTTCGAGGACGCTGAAAAAGAACTGACCAACCTGATCAGCCAGGCCCCCGACAGTTTTGTTCCCCTCTTCAACCTCGGTGTGGCTCAGCTCAATCAGGCTGAAAAGGGTGTCGACAAAGCCATCGTCAATTTTGAAAAGGCCCGCAGCCTTCGCCCGGATCACCCCGGTGTCCCCTACAATCTCGGCATCATTCGCCGCTTCAAGGGAGAAGAGGAAGCGGCACTGGTCGAATTTCGCAAGGCCCTCGAGCTCGCCCCCCGGGATTCGGACTGTCATTACCAGGTCGCCATCGGCCTGCTGAGAACCGGCCAACAGGAACTGGCTCTGCCCCATTTCGAAATGGCGGTACAGCTGGACCCAACCATTCGCGGAGCGTGGAACAACCTGCAGTTGATGTGGCGTCGATCCGGCCGCATTGAAGAAGCCAACAAAGCCCTCGCCACCTTCAAGGCACTGGAAAAAAGTGGTCAGGGCAGGGCCCACAGCACGAAGTACACGGAACAGGGAAAGATCTCGGAAGCGATCCGGGATTGGGCTGAGCCGGTTTTCTCGATCGATCAGGGGGCTGTCAAAGCGGTGGGCGAATTCGACGTTGAGCAGATCACCCTGGCTGATCCCAGTGATCCTTTTGCCCCCATGGCGTTGGTCGATTCTGATCTCAATTGCATTCCGAGTCTGTGGATCGCCGGTAAAAACGGAAGAAGTATCCACCTCAGCGAGAGTGCTCATTCCGTCAGCGCCCTGAGTGCGCTCGATGATGCTCAGGCCTTTTGTGTCGGCGATGTCGATGAAGATGGCCTCGTGGACCTGGTCGTTGCTCGCAAGGACCGGGTGGTCATCCTCAAAGGAGATGGTTCCGAGACCCCAACCTTCCAAGAAGAGATCAGTGAATTCCCCGGCGAATTCACTTCGGTCCTCCTCGCAGATATCGATATGGAATCGGATCTCGACCTGCTGCTGATCGATGCTGAGGGGAATCTCTTCCTCGCTCTGAATGAGGGCAAAAGCTTCCGCCCCATCATTGAATCTCCGGCTCTCCCTAATGTATCCGGAGTTCGTGAAATCGTAGCGGTCAGAGATCTCGATGAAGACCGGGATGTGGACCTGCTGTTGCTCACCGATCAAGGATTGACATGGATCGCCGGTGCACCGGAATGGCAGTTCACTCTAGCCCCCAAAAATCGGCCCCTCTTCAGTCAAGAAGATGGGTCCTTCACCAAAAATATGAGCCATCCGAGATTGGCTGATTTGGATGGAGACTTGAGAGAAGATCTCATCTTCATCCGGCATGACTCCCTCACCGAAGGCGAACCCCGCGGTGCGATCAGCTACCTCAGTCGGCATGGTAATTCCCGCTCAGAAGCGGGCGTTCCTCTCTTCACTCGCCCCAATGATTCCGAAGATCTTTTTCAAGGCCCCGTCGATTTCTTCAACACACACCCCTGTGATCTCAACAACGACGGCTGGCTCGATCCGGTAGCGAGCTTTGATGCGGGGGGCCTATTTACTTCAGGAATCAGTCTGAAACGGGATCCCGACAAAGACACCTTTGTCCCTCTGATTCCCACTGAAGTCATGGGATCGATCATCGCCAGTGGCGATATCGATGGTGATGGCGATATCGACCTGATCAATCTTTCGAAGCAAGGAGAGCCCATCGGGCTCCAACTTCAACGGAGCCTATTCGCGCAAAACAACCTGGATCAGCACACCTTCCGTGCCCATCTAGGTGGTCGCCGGGATGGGGATGACCGCCGCACCAACTTGCTCGGCTTTGGTACCAGGGTAGAGCTTCGCAGCGGAGATCTGGCAACGGTCCGTTATCAGGAAGGAAGTCATGGGCAGAATGCCCGCGGCTTCCAGCCGCTGGTCATCGCCATCGGTGATCGAACAGCCATCGACAGTGTCACCCTCGATTGGCCCGATGGGGTCCTGCAATCGGAGCTGGGTGTCGCCATCGATCAATGCCAGGAGATCGAGGAGATCCAAAGAAAAGCTTCTTCCTGTCCCCTCCTCTTTACCTTCGCCGATGGTCGCTGGAACTTCATCACCGACTTCATGGGTGGCGGTGGTCTTGGCTTCTGGATAGGACCCGGTGAGTTTGCCCCATCGGAACCGACGGAGGTGGTCCGTATCGCTCCGGAGAAACTGGAAGCCATCGATGGTGTCGTTCGCATCAGCATCATGGAGCCGATGCAGGAGATCTGCTACACCGACCGCCTTTCACTGACCGCCGTCGATCATCCACCGGCGAGCGAATGCTACCCGGAGGAGTACTTCCCGGTGAAAGGACCTCCTCCATCCGGTGCCCCGGTGGTCGTCGAGAAGTCGCAGATGTTCTTCCCCGACCGTGTCATCGATCTCGATGGGGAACTGGATGTCTCCGCTCTGCGCGAGAAGGATCGCAGCTACATCGGTCCGCGGGCTTTGGTCCCGGAGTGGGTCGGCTACTGTGCACCCCAATCGTGGACCTTTGAGTTCGATAAAGCCCCCACGGCCAGCGGCCAGCGCATCGCCCTCTTCCTCGATGGCTGGGTCGAGTACCCCTACTCCCGCGTCAACTTTGCTGCCTGGCAGGGAGAGCAACGTCTTTCCGCACCGACAATTTCATGGCGCAAGGATGCCGATTCCGGGTGGCAGTTGATCGGCAAGGAGTTCGGCTACCCGGCGGGGATGCCGAAGACGATGGTCCTCGAAGTCACCGATGCGGTGGCCGAGGGCGCACGTCACTTCCGCTTCGAATCAAATCTGGAACTGTATTGGGATCAGGTCTTTCTCGCCCCCGTCTCCGATCCGACCATCACCACCGAACTGGCGCTGAAATCGGCGATCCTCCGCGATGGCGGTTACCCCCGGGAATACAGTGACGACGGCAACAAGCCGAACACCTATCACTACGAAGAGCGCCAGCCGACCCTCGACTACCGGGCGATGGAGTACGGGAAGGTCACCCGACACGGCCGGGTCGATGAGCTGTTGCTGGAGGCGGATGACTGTTTCGTCATTCTCGGTGGCGGCGATGAGCTGCTCGTCGAGTTTGATGCAGCGGAGTTGCCCCCTCTGAAACCGGGATGGAAACGTACCTGGCTCCTCGACACCTTCGGCTGGTGCAAAGATCTCGACCCTTTGACCGCCGAAAGAAGCAGTGTCAATCCATTGCCCTTCATGAAGATGAGCGGCTACCCCCCGAAAGGGAATGACCCCGCCCCCGATCGCTTTGATTACGAAAAGGTATGGAACACGCGCTCAGATTAGGGTTGAAACTGGCACGGACTGATCAGGCACTCCAGATCAAAGGTCGGGTCTGCCCCGCAATTGGGGAAGGGTGCTGCCGGTTCCATTCCCTCACTGAAGAGATAGGTCAGCAGAGCAACCACATCCGAAATCTGGACCGAGCCGTCGTCATCGACATCGCCGGCGGCCATGCACGCCAACTGATTCACGCCACGCGCGACAAAGAGACCGATGCGCACCGGGTCAGAGATATCCAGAAATCCATCTCCATTCGCATCTCCGCGAACAAAACTGGGACCTGCAGGCGGTGGAGGCTCCTCAATGACAGTCAGCAATCCGGAAATCGATGACAGAAACTGGTCCTGACCATCCACGATGGCGACGAGCAGTATCTGTGGATTTCCCAATTGGTCCGAAAAATCGATGGTGATCTCCGTACCGGGATTCGCCGATGGCAAACAGTCAAAAGAGATGACCGTAATCTCCTGTTGAGTTCCCGGAGGGATCCTTACGAACGGTGGAACGTTCAGTGCAAGGACACACGCCACCGTCAATCCATTGCCGGACACCGGAACGCCGCTGGGTATCAGGTCGACATTGAAAAAGTCGGGCCCTGTTGGGCCGGTGACATCCATGACCGCCGCCCCCGCTTCGGCACCGAGGGGATCGATGTCATTGGAATCGTAGACGAGACCAAATGAAAACGCCTCCACCTCCTCCGGATGATCGAGAGTGATCTGCGTTACATCCGTGGAACCTAATACCACTTCCCCGGAACTCGCCTCGATGATGTAATCGCCTGTCCCACTCGCCAGCAGCATGGAGGTGCAGCCCAGACCCAAGGCCGGTAATCCCAAGGCGGCGACAGTCAGCAAGCCGCATTTGAAAAAATTGTTCATCGTCAGGGGCCCTCGCATTCGATGGTGTCCGGAGTCGGATCAACACCTTCCGCAGGATAAGGCTCAGGGATCGTCATGTTTCCTGAGAGTGCCTGAACCAGAAAGCTCACATCGCCGACAATGATCAATCCGTTGTCGTTGACGTCGAGCCTGTCTTCACATTGGGTACTGATCGGAGATCCTGAAAAGTGCTCCGAGAGAAGATTGAGATCATCCACATCCACATCGAGATCCAGGTCGAGGTCCCCGCGGACAAAGAGGGCAGGGCCCGCTTGGCCGGCATTGGGTGCCCCCGGAGTCGGAGTGGAAAGCAATTCGATGGGGCCATCGCCATCGGGGAGACGGCCCACCGTTTGGTCCGCTCCGAGAAGATCCGCATTGAAACCGAAGAAATCTGTCGCCTGATTCAACACGAATACCTGATCCCCGAAGGGCTCAGGCATGAAATCGATGTGAAGGTCGTCCGGATTCCCATCTCCTCCAAAGAAAAGCACCAAAAACTCTCCTGGCTGCAGGATGGTTTCCGAAAATTGACAGGGGAATTCCCACTTCTGATTGTCACCGATGGAATCAGAGAAATAGGCCCCCGCAAGATCCTGCGCATCGGGACCCGGATTGTAAAACTCCACCCAAGGGAAAAACTCGCCGTTGCCATCGGGATGTGAGGCAACATTTTCGATCATCACTTCATTGATCCTGACCTGTAGAGCAATCGCCACAGGAGGTGGGCAGGGATCTTCAGGTGGTGGCGGTATCGGTCCCGTTGTTCCGGTCGCACCTTGACTATTGCTGTCGCTGCAACCCGAGATGCCCAGAAAAGCACCTAGCAGAAAGAATCCGAGGACGATCCGGGGGTTCCGATTTTCAGAACTCATGGGGTACTCCACCCAGGCCCCAAGTTTCGATCCCCAATGCGGGGGTTCAATACCGAGGGGCGAATCAATGATGCCCATATACATTACCAGGCGATGTATCAGTGTCACAAGCCGCAATTCGCCATTTGGGTCTGCGCTAAAGATTTGAAGGATCAGGCGAATCGTCGGTGGGTCCCACGGGGAACCTCTGGATCTTCCCCGCGATCGAGGCGCTCCTGGCGAATCTTCTCAGCGTAGGCTTCATACGAACCTTCGAAGAATCGACCTCCACCCTCCCCGTCGAGGGCGAGAATGTTTGTGGCCACCCGATCGAGAAAGTAACGATCGTGGCTGACGACGATGGCGCACCCGGGAAATGATTCCAGTGCTTCTTCGAGAAGACGCAGCGTCGGAATATCGAGATCATTGGTCGGTTCGTCGAGGATCACCAGGTTGCCGCCACGACGTAGCATCTTCGCCATCTGCACACGGTTGCGTTGTCCTCCGGAACAATCGCCAACCTTTTTTTCTTGCTCTTCACCGGTAAACCCGAAACGTGCGACATAGGCACGGCTGGCAATTTCAACCTTGCCGACCTGGAAAACGTCGTAGCCTTCGGAGATGTTCTGATAGATCGTCTTGTTGTCATCCAATTCCTGGCGACTCTGATCAGCGAAGCACAATTCGACGGTCGATCCCAACTCCACCTTCCCCGAATCAGGCTCGATCTGATCAGAGATCAGGCGCATCAACGTCGTCTTGCCAGCACCATTCGGTCCGATGACGCCGACGATGGCACCGGGGCGCAGTTCAAAGGAGAGACCATCGAAGAGCACCCGACCATCGTAGGACTTGGTCACGCCCTGAACTTCCAGAACCTTGTCCCCCAACTTGGTTTCACAGGGGATCGCCAATGCAGGAACTTCCTTGCGAGATTCGTAAACCTGCTCTTGCAACTTGTGGAACGCCTCGACCCTCGCCTTGCTCTTTTTTGCCCTGGCTCTCGGAGTCTGACGGATCCAGTCCAGTTCCTTGTTGAGTTGCTTGCGACGATCATCCTCCTGGCGCTGCTCAACCTCGAGCATCTTTGATTTTTGCTCAAGATATTGACTGTAATTGCCTTCAAAGGGGGTTCCCTGACCACGATCTATTTCCAGCATCCAGCCAACCACGTTGTCGAGGAAGTAGCGATCGTGAGTGATCAGCAGAACGGTACCCTCGTAGTTTGCCAAATGGCGCTCAAGCCAAGCTGTCGTATCGGCATCAAGGTGATTGGTCGGCTCATCCAGCAGCAAAATATCAGGGTGCGCCAACAAGGTGCGACAAAGAGCGATTCTGCGCTTCTCTCCCCCGGAGAGGTGGGCGACCATCGAATCCCCCTGAGGACAATTCAGGGCATGCATCGCTTGGTCGATTTGGCGATCGATCTCCCATGCATCGCTGTTGTCGATTTTTTCCTGCAACTCTGCCAATCGATCGTAGGCATCTTGCATAACCTTGTCGGAAAGTTCCGTGGCCAATGATTCGGTCACGGAATTGTACTCATCGAGAAGTTGCCGCACCTTGGATGCGCCCACTTCTACATTTTCCCGAACTGTTTTTGTTTCATCGAGGGTTGGTTCCTGTGGGACGTAGCCGATGGTTGCGCCTTTGGCGAGGGTCACGGTGCCTTCGTAACCGTCATCGACGCCTGCGATGATTTTCAGAAGCGTGGACTTTCCGGAGCCGTTGATTCCGATCAGGCCGATCTTCGCTCCCCGGAAAAATCCCAGAGTAACGCCCTTGAGAACATCCTTCGATCCATATGAACGATGGACGTCCGTTACCTGAAAAATTACTTCCTGGGAATCACTCATCTTGTCACTCGTTTCCTTCGTCAGGGAACAGATCTATGCCTGACGGGCTTCCACCGCCGAATAAATTTCAGAGTGCTCAGGGAATCGGTCCAATTCTTTCTTGCTGAAAACCAATTCGCCATCGATCTCTACTTCAAAAACACCGCCACCACTTTCGATCAGGCGCACATTGACACCATACTTATCATTGAGATCGGCCGCCAAACTGGTGGCCTGGGGGGTGTAGTTTCACTTTACGCAGTACTCGATGCTGATATCCATCGGCTTGTTTCCTTTCGCTCAATCAAAAACGATTCGGGTGAGGCTCTAAAAATCTTTACTGCTGGGAGGGATTCCGCCAACTGCGACTCCCAACCAGGAAGATTGGAGTTTATGTTACGGAACGGATGACAGGTGTACCAGCAGACCGGGAAAGCGAGAACAAGAATATGCAGGATGTCGTCAATCAACTGGCCTCAGAGCAGTCGGTACATATCAAGAAATTGATCGAATGGCTGAAAATTCCCAGTGTTTCCACCGACTCCAGCCTCAAAGAGGAAGTGCGCCGGGCAGGGCAGTGGATCGAAAAAGAACTCTCAAGCTCCGGCTTTGACACCCGCCTCGACGACACTGACGGGCACCCCATCTGCGTCGCCCAATGGAACGGCGCTCCAGGTGCTCCTACCCTATTGATCTATGGCCACTATGATGTCCAGCCACCGGAGCCGCTGGACCTGTGGCGACACGGCGCATTCGAGCCAACACTCGAAGGGGAAGATCTCATCGCCCGCGGCGCCACCGATGACAAAGGCCAAGCCCTCGCATTGGTCAGGGGAGTCTGCGGTGTCCTGCGCTCCCGGGGAAGCCTGCCGATCAACGTCAAGTTTGTCATCGAAGGAGAAGAGGAGATCGGCTCGCCGAATCTGGCCTCCTACCTGGAAGCCCACAAGGATGACCTTGCTGCAGACGTCGCCCTGATCGCCGACTGCTCCCAGTTCGGCCCCGGCGTGCCGGCGATCACTGTCGGCTTGAAAGGATTGGTCTACCTGGAGATTTTTGTGCAAGGTCCCAACAGAGATCTGCACTCCGGATCTTTCGGTGGTGCTGTAGAAAATCCCGCCAACGCACTGACACGGATGCTCGGCAGTTTGCGAGATGAAAAGGGCCACATCACCATCCCGCGATTCTACGATCGGGTCCGCGAACTCTCCGAAGAGGAACGAGCGGCCATCCGTGAATTACCCTTCGATGAAGAGGGATTCAGATCTGATCTGGAAGTTTCCCGGGTTCATGGGGAAGAAGGATACTCAACCCTGGAAAGAAAATGGGCACGTCCGACCCTCGATATCAATGGACTGCTCAGCGGTTGGACCGGTGAAGGTGCAAAGACTGTTCTCCCCGCACACGCCAGTGCAAAGATGTCGATGCGCTTGGTACCCGACCAGGATCCCGATGAAATTGCAGACCTTGTCGTCAGTCATCTCAAAATGATCTGTCCAGATACCTGCTCCATCGATGTGCACTGTCATCACGGAGCAAAACCGGTATTGGTCGAGCAAAACAGCCCCTGGCTCGATGCTACTTCCAGGGCTATCGAAAAGGGATTTGGCAAGGCTCCTGTGATGATCCGCGAAGGCGGATCGATTCCCGTAGTCAGCGATCTCAAGGCAACCCTCGGAATGGATACGATCCTTCTGGGGCTCGGGCTCCCCGATGACAACGCCCACTCTCCCAATGAAAAGTTCCACCTCCCCGATTATCAAAAAGGAATCGAGACGATGGCCTGGCTTCTGGATGAGTTGTCTACCGTATGAAGATTCGCTCCGCTGACGAGAGGGGTTCTGCAAACTACGGCTGGCTTGATGCCCGCTACACCTTCAGTTTCGGTGAGTATCTCGACCCTGAATGGATGGGGTGGAGATGTCTGCGGGTAATGAACGAAGACCGCATCGCTGGCGAGACCGGCTTCCCTTCCCACCCTCACAGGGAGATGGAGATCGTCACCATCATCCTCGACGGAGCCCTCGCCCATGAGGATTCCACGGGCAGTTCCGGTGTCATCCGACAAGGGGAAGTACAAGTGATGAGTGCGGGAAGTGGCATCATCCACAGTGAAAAAAACCCCGAGTCAGAACATGTTCATCTTTATCAAGTTTGGCTACAACCCGCAGAACAGGGAATTGAACCACGCCACGATCAGCGCCACTTCTCTGAAGAAGGCCGAAAGGGTAATTGGCAACTCCTCGTCTCGGGAAACCGAGAAGAGAACACGCTTCAAATCTGCCAAGACGCCAGAATATCCCGCAGAATTTTCGAAGCAGGTGACACAGTCACCGTCTCCGTAGAATCCACGAGGGGGCATTGGGTTCAGGTGATATCAGGTGAAATCGAAATTGACGATGTTGTCCTAAAAAGTAGTGACGGCATCGGAATCGATGATTCCGCCCAATATTCCATCACAGCGTTGAATGCAGCGGACTTGCTTCTCTTTGATCTTCCATGATTCATCGGCTTGTCATCGACGCCATGTAAAGGGCAACAACAGAATCAGAATGGCGTAGATTTCCAGTCGCCCAAGCAACATCAGCAACATCAACAATACTTTTCCGGGACTTGGAATTTCTGCGTAGTTTTCCAGAGGACCAACACCACCAAATCCGGGACCGATATTCCCCAATGTTGACAATGTTGCCCCAAAGGCTGTCAACAACAGATCATCTTCCAATGCACCATTCACAACTCTGGCCGAATTCGGATCCATGCTTCCTGCAGAACCTGACCAACCAGGATCCAAGATAAATGCAAGCAGGAACACTGAGAGCAAAAACAGAAGCAACCATAGCGCCAAAAACCCCAAGACCCTGGAGACGATTTCCCTCTCCACATTCTTGTTGTTCAGCTTCAACGAGATCACCGCCTGAGGCCTGACCAAGAGTGCGATTTCACGAATGCTGAATTTGACAAGCATTAGGAATCTGACCACTTTTACCCCACCCGTAGTGGATCCAGCACACCCTCCAATGAGCATCAGTACTGCCAACAGCACCCTGCATGCATTGGGCCAGTGGTCAAAGTCTGCGGTGACAAATCCACAACCGGAAAACAAGGTCGCCACCTGAAAACTGGCCAGCCGTAAACATCCGCCAAAGGTCGAATAAGCCTCAGGATTGTCTGTTTTTGCTGGAAACACATTGGTGTTGTATAGCATCGATGCCACAAAGAGCATTGCGAATATTGCGACTCCGAAGAAAAACTTGCACTCTCCATCACTGAACGCGCGCAATTGACCCTGAAATATAAATCGGAAGTGTAGTACAAAGTTGACTGATGCGATCAACATGAAACTGGTCACGACTGCATCCACATAAGCACTGTTGAAGTGTGCAATACTCATGTTGTGAGGAGAAAATCCACCAGTAGAGAGCGTGCTCAAAGCGACAGTGACCGCATCAAACCAGCCCATCTCGGGCAACAGCAACAAGACTTCAACTACGGTGAAAAGGGTGTAGATCCCCCACAAGTACAAGGCTGTTTGGGTCACCCGAGGGGTCAGCTTTTCCTTGGTGGGACCAGGAACCTCTGCACGGAACATGTGTACGCTTCCTGATCCGATCAGGGGCATCACCGCAAGGGTCAGCAAAACGAATCCCATTCCACCAAACCACTGCGTTAGATTGCGCCAAAAGAGCAATCCCGGGGTCAACGCTTCGATGTCTTTTAAGATCGTTGCCCCGGTGGTGGTGAACCCACTCATCGTTTCGAAACAGGCATCGAGCAATGATGGGATCCCCGATGGGGCGAACCAAAATGGCAGTGCACCAAAGAAACTGGCCAACAACCAACTCAGGCCAACCACTCCGAATGCTTCCCTCGCTCTAAGCTCGCTGATCTTCTTGGAATTGAAGAGCCAGAGGACCCCGCCGACCAGGAAAGTCACCACACTTGAGAGAATAAAAGCGGGATATTCCTCAGTTGAATCCAATAACCATGAGACCCCCAAAGGAATCAGCATCAATCCCGACAGAACGAGGAGCAGTAAGCCCAATACGGCAAAGATGGGGCGTATCCTCAACGGAGGAACCCTCTCCTGCGAGTAAACAATTTTTCTATCGCTTCGACCGCTTCTGGCAGGGCGAAGATAATCACGTGATCACCCGCAAGAATCTCCGTATCACCACCTGCAGTCTTGATTTCTTCGCCCGTTTCATGCTTACGTTGAATCGCCCCAATGATGCTCGCTTTCGGAAGTTTCAGATCTCTGATCTTCTTTCCAACTACCAGTTGATTTTCTGTGACCTCATATTCCCGGACTTCCGCTCCTGATGCCCCCACTTGGGAAACCCGCACAACATTTCCACGGCGGATTACACGGAGGATATCACTGACTGTGACTCTTCTGGGATTGATGACTTCACCAAAGTTGGTTTGGTGGAAAACAGGCAGAAACTGGTCATTTTCGCTGCGAACCAAAATCCTTCTCACTCCTGCCTTTCGGATCAACATCGCATTGGTGAGATTTTCTGTGTCGTCTGTGCCCAGGGCGAGAAAATAATCCGCCAGTCCAATCTCATTTTCAATCACAAAGTCTCGATCAGTGATGTTCCCGTGAAGAACGAGAGTTCTGTTGAGTTGCTCTGCTGCTTTTTCAGCGGCATTGCGGTCCTTTTCGACCAAAACGAGAGTCCGAATCGATCGGATTTCCTCGATGCGACGTGCAACCTCAAGGCCTAATCGGGTTGCGCCGGATATAACCACCTTGTCGACGACTTCCGTTTCCGGATGAACAAGTTCACGGAAGTGTTCAAATTGGCTCTCCGGCATCAGCACGTAGATATGGTCTCCGGCAATGAGTCGATCATCCCCCCTGGGAATCATCAAATCATCGCCACGGAATATCGCCACGATCAAGCCCAGTTTTTTGGGGTCATGATGTTTTCGCAAATCTTTGAGAACGATGCCGTCCAATGCGGAGCCCTCCGAGATGACATATCCCCAAAGGAAGAGTTTGTCTTCTGCAAAAGTTGACACATCAAACGCACCCGGATGCTGAACCAAACGTTGGATCTTCTCTGCGGTGACGGCGATGGGGTTCACGGCGGCATCGGCACCATACTTTTCCATCAGTTGCTGATTTCCCGAAAGCTCTGTGTTTCTCAGGCGAACAACACACTTGGCTGCACCAAGGTGCTTTGCAAGCAAACTGACCGTGATATTGGTTTCATCCCGATCGGTGACAGCGATGACCAAATCAGCGCTATCGACTTTGGCCTGACGCAATATTCGGGGGCTGGCAGCATTTCCGAGGATCGCCTGGACATTCAAGCGATCATCGATGCGCTGGATCAACTCACTGTCTGAGTCGATGATGGTCATTTTATGACTCTCGGCAGAGAGTCTCTCTGCGAGGTGAAAGCCGACCACCCCTGCTCCGATGACAACGATGCGCATTCAATCCTCCGGATCTTCAAGGATGGCAGCGATGACTACAGCGCGTCCAGAAGCCCCGATGATAGGGAAATCCCAAAAAATCTCCATGATTCCGTGGGTCTCTGGATCTCTCACTTGGGAAGTTTATCCTCATTTCGGGACCAGATTCCGAATCCGGGGCTGTCGGGCAGGCTTGCCGAAGCCCTGTGATTTCTGTGCCCAATCGATGCTTTGACCCCAAAGTCGGTCTGGAGGCAGATTTTGTTTCAGCGAATAGCCCTACAATTCGGAGTCTCAAACCTCATGAAGGCACTTTGTTTGTCAGCAGCTCTTCTTCCATCATTATTTACTTTTTCAGCGACACCATTAACTGCCCAGCAACCCACTCCTCAAAACGGGTTTGCAGCAAAGGTCAATGGAGAAGTAATCACGCTGGCAGAACTCGTGCAACTGATCGACAGGAGACTTGAACCAAACTTTGGACGAGTACCTGACTCTCTCATCGAACAGGAGCGTGAAAGGCTCAAACCTGTAGTTTTGAGAGAGTTGATCGAGAGAAGATTGATGGTTCAGCAGGCAAGGCGCGAAGGAATCATATTGCATGACGGCGCGATTGACGACTACCTGCAAAAAACTGTTGATCGCATGAGCAGGGTTGAAGGAACCCGATTCTCCATCGATGACTACGTGTTTCTTTGGAAGCAGCAATTTGGAGAAAGTGAGGATCAACTCAGAAAAAATCTTGGCGACGAAATCCTCATTAAAGAACTGAAAAATCAAAAACTGAAGATTTCCACGAGTATCTCTCCCCGTCAATTGAGGTCTTATTACCGGGACAATGTTGACGACTTCTCCCAGGATGGATCGGTGAAATTTCGCCAACTTCTCGTATCAATCAGTGATCAAGATCACTCTAAAATCATCAAACAGATCGATCAGGATCTGGCTTCCGGCGAAGCTTTGCCAACCCTGATAAAAAAGTATTCCAGCGGCCCGAGGTCTGAAGATGGCGGGCTTTATCAGATGAAAGACAGCCAACTGGATGACCGATTCCCTCCTGTCCCTGAAGTGGTCAGAGGGCTGGCTGTTGGCCAAAGTTCTGATTGGTTTGTCTGTCGAGGTTACTCACACAAGATCCTGCTCGAGGAGAGGATTCACGGAGGTCCGCTGAACTTTGAAGAGGCCCAGGGGCAGATTCGCCTGATTCTGCGCGAAAAACTGCTCGAAAAGCAGCATCAGAAGTTTGAGCGCCAATTGTGGAAAAAAGCGAAGATCCAAGTTTTCATCCCGGGTATTGAGATTTCAGGGGCTATCTGATCGCTGTCGCTATATCAACCCTGATTTAGCAGGAGACTCCATGACCATCATCGTTCTTATCGTTTCCGTTTTGTTTTCCCAGGTTCCCGATACGGAACCGGCAAAAGCATTCACAGTTGGTGCTGACACGTACAGTCTCACGACTCGTTCCCGTGAAGTGAGCCTCCGTGATGTATATGGCTGGAGACAACAGCTGGTCCTCTATAGCGTCTACAAAAATGAGAAATTCTTACACCCATCGAGAATAGATGGCGGCAGATTCTTCAGCTGTCCCTTCGACAGAACCGTCGAGATTAAAAACATCTTCTCCGAAGAGCGGCAAATCGGCTGGATGCTGGTGGGTGGAGGGATTTGTGGGAACACCTTCTCCTACAGGATTGAACTGATCATTCCCGAAACCAGTGAACACTCTCCCGAATATCACCAATTCACTTTTATCACCAAGGTCATTCCCAATCTGATCCCCACTGAGAAGGGTGCAAAGGTCTGTTTTTTCGAACAGAACTGGGGCGGTGGAGGAACCGCTACCAGTTTCTATGTGCCTAAAAAATTAGAGATTGATGTGACTCGTGGTCGAGCAGATATCAGAAAAGGGGATGTCTTCGAGAATCTCGATTACTTTGAATGGGAATCTGGCACACCCGGATCTGGCACAAAGACTTTCCTGGGCCCCTTTGTTGCCGGGCTTGAAGCCAAATACCCTGATCTGATGCGCTACGCCCTCCAGTACTACGACAATGATGACCGGGACTGGTATGACGTCCATTTCAAGGATGGAAGCCTTGAAGGAATGAAATCACTGGTTACCAAGGTCGAGGCTTTGCGCTCACTCCACGAAGAGGTGAAATCGGTTGTCGACTGGAACCTGAGCGAGCATCCCAAATGATCATGACTCGAAGCTGAAGACGGTCATCAAAAAAAGAGCGCTGGAGAAGTTCCCCAGCGCTCTTTTTTAATGCTCTGATCAACACTGCTCTGATCAACACTGCTCTGATCAACACTGCTCTGATCAACACTATGCAGCTTCAAAACTCTGATTTCAGCGAAGCCTATCGATCCGTTGATTCTTCAGCAGAACCGCCCTGAGGCTCTTCGACCGTTTCTTCCTCTTTCGGTTTGCTGCGCTCGACGAGCTTTTTGACCTGCTCGGGAAGAGTCAGCATCTCCGCATCGACCTCTGCGTCATGCTCGAGGGTGGTGAGGGTAACTTCCATATTCTGAACACCCTGCTTCATGCTCATCTTATGAGGGTATTGAATTCCATCGACCGCTTTGTATTCAGACATCCTTACCTGAATCGGAATCTGCCCCATCGGTGACTCTACAGTCATCGATACTTTTCGAACCAATCCATCGTCGTTGGCAACCCAGTACTTGTGGACTGCACCGTCATTGGTCTTCAAATCGTAAATGGTGCACGCAATTTCACCGATGGTTTCTTCCCCAGCCAACGTCGCGCTTTGATGATCTCTGGTGAGCCACAGGTTCGGCTGAAGCCGTGCAGAGCGAAGCAGCTGATCCTTCTCTTTGCCTGTCACCAGCCTTGGTCCATTGATGGGATCCAATGACCACGCAACATCGCCATTGATGCCTTGTTGAAAATTGCCATACCCAGTAATCACCATCGATTCGCGGTAGTTCCCCTGGCTATCAACGAAAAGTGTCAAATCCGCTTCAAGGCCAGCATCGGCGATCTTCACCTTGGAAGACATCTTGCGGTTGGAGTACTTCTCCAGTGCTTCCTTGCCACCGACGGCTTTGATCGATTTTTCCTGCAGTTCAGCAAGCAGTGCTTTGCCAGCCTCATCCGATTTGGCCTCTTCGGCAACGGCGCCCTCTTTGGCTGCTTCTTCAGCTTCCTGGGCGATCGCTGGAGTGCAAACCCCACTCAAAAGAAGGAGGGCAAAAATCCATAGCCAACGGTTCTCTGATTTCATCATGTTTCCTTTTCCATTCGCCTGAATTTGGCGATAGCGGTCTTTCAACCGATGATACAGCTAAAGATCATCACCGGATTTCCGACTTGGGTCCACCCGCTTTCCCAAGGATCCAGTAAGCGGCTCGGGTCAATGTGGGGTCTCCAAACTCTCGAATCTGTTCAGGATCAACCTCGATGACTTCATCCGGCTCGACCCCGACCCCTTCCATACGCTTCCCAGATTCGGAGACATAGTCTGCCATGGCGTATTGAAGAATATCACCATTGGGCAACTTCACGAGGACAGAAGGTAATGCGGCACCTGCAGTCGTGCGCCCAAAGAGTCGAACACGCCCGATATCTCTCAACCCCTGAGCCATGATTTCAGAAGTCGAGGCACTGCCCTCATCGATCAGCAATGCAACCGGCTTAACCCAACCATCGAGACGGGGATTCACCACGAAGTTCATCTCATTCGCTTTGGTCTTCATCGTCCCTAGTTCGAATCCTTGGTCCTCGATCAACCATCCCGCCAAACCACACGCCATCAGCCCGAGCCCACCGGGATTACCTCGAAGATCAAAGATGAGACCCTTGGCATCCTTGTGCTCCTGAATCGCATTCTCAAACCACGGCATTACGTGCATCGGACCCAGGAACATGTTCAGTCGCAAATAGAGAATGTCTCCTTCAAGAATGCGTTTTTCCATCATGAGTGGTACTGGAGAAATGTTTCCAAAGCCCACTCTGGGATACTCATCGGATGGGGGTTGGAATGTCAAAGTGACGGTACGATCTTCCGTCGAGTTCCTCACCAAATAATCCCTCTCGGTGCCCGGTTCACCGGAACAGGCGGACTTGAGCGCCTGGATTGGCAGATAGCGACTCCCCGACTCGCTCCATTCCTGCAGCCGCGGAGCGAGTTCGCGCTCCCCCACTTTGAGGATTTCATCTCCGGGTTGAATTCCCACCGACTCGGCGGCGCCACCCTCTTCAAGCCTGACGACGATGGCACGCCCATCGGACACCCTGAGGATCATTCCCGCTTCTCCATCACTGGGACTGCCTGTCAACTCTTGACTGGCGGAATCGGGAATCAAACCGAAATGAGACATCTTCAGACTCGCGAGAAGTCTTCGCATCGCCGCACGCGCCTCACCAGCGCTTCTTGCTTCCTCGACCTGTTCCCGACACTCATCTTTGAGCTCTCCCCAGCACTCTTGCAGATAATCTGGATCCCAAAAGGACTCTTCGATCATCCGGGTCATCTCATCAAAAGAGTCGATGAACAAAACCTTTTGCTCACGGGATAGGAGTTCAGATCGGCCAGGAAGTCCTATGCAGCCCGCCAGGAATGAAACCGAAACCAACAGAAGCAGAATTTGATGGAGTTGTGACAATCGAAACATGGTCACCTTTCGGGAATCTCCAGACTGTAATTCTTGGTATGGTATCAGGAACTTCCCCTCTGGGGATCCTTTCAGCACATGAAACCAGGAAGCTCTCTGAATGCCGCTGACCCCCGTAGAAGTCTGTATCGATCAGCCAGACCACATCCGCTTTCTATCGGCAGAGACATGCCAGCGAGTTGAGATGTGCTCAAACCTCAAAGCGGATGGGCTCACCCCTTTGCCCGAAGCGGTTGAGGAGATTCGTCTCCTCGGATTTGACGTGGTGGCAATGGTACGCCCAAGACCCGGAGATTTTTGCTACTCCAAAGATGAATTTGAATCGATGAAGCAATCGACTTCAGATTTGTTGACTGCGGGTGCTCACGGAATTGTCCTGGGTCTCCTGGATCGATCCCAGCGGGTCCCTGTTTCTGAATTACGAGAATTAGTCGAATCTTGTTCCGGGCTTCCTGTCACTTTTCACCGAGCTTTTGACCACAGTGCCGATATGGAAGAGGACTTGGAAAGAATCATCGATGCGGGATGCCAACGCCTTTTGACCTCTGGCGGTGCGTCGACGGCGTGGCTGGGCAGGGACGAACTCGCACGATTGGTACAGCAAGCGGACTCAAGGCTGGAAATCATCGCAGGAGGAGGGGTCCGTCCGGGGCATGCCGCTGATTTGATCCGCGAAACCTCTGTTCCCTGGATTCACCTGTCAGCTCGCCATGAGAGCGCTGAGCCCGATCCAGAATTATTGGTACAACTGCAAGCGGAACTTGCTGCCATCGATCGCTAACGGCACTGCCTTCCCCGTGGTACCCTGCGTCTCGTCCCAGAAAGGTGAGGATCCTTGGAAAAGGTCCATCCCGACAACTTCAAATTCCACTTGGGTGGCTTCAGTCGCACTTCTTGGCAGGTCAGCTGGGAAGCCGGGAAGTTGTATTGGCGCAAGTTTGCTGCCGAATGGCAGGAGGTCGCCAGCGAAGAGATCCAGCCCAGTGACGAAGAGTGGCTCGCCTTCTGGAATGCCCTCGATGAAAGCCGAATCTGGAGTTGGGACGAAGCCTACTACTCCCAAGCCTCGCGAGCGGGAGAAGACCTCCCCGATAATGCCTCCATCGAGGAACTTGCAGAGTTGAGCGACGACATTCTTTCATGGGGTGTGGAAATCCTGCTCAAGGATGGGCGTTACATCGACTCTTCCGGCTCCAATGCGGTTCCTGGCAGAACTGCAAAAGCTCGCTCTTCAAGAAATCGCAGAAGACGCGGTGGCAGGCCACAAAGAAATCGAAAACCATCCGCAGAAGCAGAATCCGCCGCACCAGCCATCATGCTTGCCGATTCGAATGCAGGCATTCCCGAAGATACATTTGACCTCTTTCTCGGGGCCCTGAGGATACTGATTCGCGGCAAGGAATTCGGCGATGACGAGGTGATCCCACAAGCGGTCGAAACCGCTTTCCGGGGAAGGACTGAAAAGCGGCGTTCTCGAAAGTCTCCCATCGATCTGCTTGAAGCTGAGACTACTGAAAAGGCGAAACCGCGCAAAAAGCGACGGACCCTGCGCCGTCGGGATGGCAAGACTCCCAATCAGTCTGAAACAAAAACCACCCGAAAGAGATCCCGGAGAAGAAAAAAGCCCGCCAAGGATGGCACAGGAGAAGGCGCTGCTGGAGCAGAATCCAAAAGCGGCTCAATGGTGACCCGGAAGAAACGTCGCCGAAGGCGCCGCACGCCCAAGTCGTCGGGTGAAGCCAGCGCTACCGCAACCGCAGGAAAAGAACCTGCACAGCGCGGAGAAAAAGCACGCGTTCGTGAATCGGGAAAACCGGGCAAGCGCAGCCGAAGCAAAAACTCCCGTGGGCCAACTCAGGAAACGGGATCATCAGGGTCCAATGCAAACTCAGGTGATGCACCTGCAAAAAAGAAACGCCGTCGCCGTCGCAGACGACGCAGTCGCGGGGACAATGATGGCGGGAATGCAGGAGGAGCAACCCCTGCTACGGGAGATTGATCAAGCTGTCGCCATCGGCCAAATTCAGCGGCGCCCAAATCGGGCAGCAACCTGGATGATTCTTGCCTTGTTCAACGGATCATTGGTCTCGATGGTCAGTTTGCCGCGCAATATCGGCTCAGCTCTGTATTCCTTCAAAGTCAAAAGTACTCGATAGTTTTTGCCAGGAACCACTTCGGTGACTGTCACGATGATGACCCCCTCGGGCATCCCTTCCAGCGATGCCCCGATCACCTCCAGATCGAGATCGGGATCGATATTCAGCAACTGAACCATTTTGGTCACGGTGCCGGGTGAATTTTCTTCCAATAGGCGATCCGTATCCCTGTTTCCAAATTGGAGAACCCTCTCTGGACTCACCTGAATCGATTCCATGTGACGAATTTCGACGTATCTGCCAACCACCACGGAGCGCCCATCCCTGACTTCAATCATCAAATCCAGGGGATCTTTGACCACTCGTGCGGTTTTCGATGGAGGGACCGTAACCTCGATGCGGTACTCACCATCTTTGGTGACCTCTTCAAAATCCGTGATTTCAAACTCACCATTGCGCGATCTGGCTCCAAGGATATTGAAACCAAGATCGGTCGCCGCAAGCAGCCTGATTTGGGCCTTCTTTTCATTTCGATAGAGTCCCGTCACAAGGATTTTTTCAGGATCCGTACGAAACAGATTGGTAACTTTTGCCTTGAAGATAAATCGAATCTTCGATCGCTCCAGGTCATCGTTCTCCAGAGTGATCCCTTTGCGGGTATCCCCAGGCTTGATCTTTTTGCTGTCGATTTCAAATTTGACAGTCCCGACAGCCCCCGGAGCCAAAGTCCTCGGAAATGTGTTGATCTTGGTACAACTGCAACTGGCGATGGCTCTCCAGATGTTGAGGGGTGCAGTCCCATCATTTCTGACCTGGAATTCCCGTTCGATCACCTCGCCCTGCAGCAGTTCTCCGTAGTCCGCCTCTGAGCCCACGATGGTAATCACCGGAACCGCATCCTCCTTCGGATCCTGATCTGCGTGTGCCAGCAGAGCGGGAAACAAAGCACAGAAGAGTAGCGGAACTCCCCAATATCGCCACCGTCCACAGTGGAGACATGAATCCACTATTCTTGCGAGTTGGGTTTCGATTCTGGACATCCCGATTCCTTTGCATCCATCTCAGCAGGTAAACTGCTCCCGGGGAAATCATTCCCCACGGCATGAAGGTGAAGCCCAATGATCTCCAACTTGCCCTCTACGTTCAACAGATCATCCCGAGGCAATACATCGGGGCCCCATCGAGCTTCTCTGTTGTCAATCCTGCTCACCTTACTGGTACCCATGCAGTCATTCGCCTCGGAATCGTTCCCTTTGGGGATTCTCGGGGCAAGGGGAAGCGTATCGGCCGATAGTTCGTGGATTCAGGTGGATGCCGTCGATGCTGAATCGCCAGCAAAGAAGGCCGGGCTGCTGCCGGGAGACAAAATCTTGGGAATCGACGGCTCCACCTTTCCCAATCACAGCTCCAAAGTCGATTTTGGAGGAACCGGACCCCAAAGGAGCCTGGGTGAGGCCCTCGATTCGAAGGCAGCCCGGAAGAAGGGGAAGGAGAGGACCCTCACACTGCAGATCAGTAGGATTTCCGGTGAAGAAGCGGACGAGGAGAGCCTGAGTCTGACGATCCAACTTCCATTCCGCCCCTCGATCAGGGAGCAGGAGGGTATCGATCAACTCTGCCAGCGAGCCCGCGACCAACTTCTCAAATCCTTGAAACCGGCTGGATATTGGGACTCGCCGGTGGGCCTGACCGGCGATCGCGTGCTGACCGCATGGGCATGCCTTGCATTGATGTCGATGGACTCCTCTTCAGAGAACGAATCCATCCATAAAATCCTGAAATGGCTGCAAGGACCGGCGAATCGATCATGGATCCCTGAAGACCCGCTTCAAAAGGGACCCGACAACCTCGGCAATTGGGCCCTCACAGCAACTGCAGTGGCTCTCTCAGAAGCCCAGATACGAAGACCGGATGAGGAGAGAGGGGAGGTCATTCAAACCATCTGCGATGCACTGGTTGCCAGGATGGATGAAGAAGGGCTATTCGGGCACGACGTCAGCACCGGCTACAAAGGCAAAGGCTTCAATGTCATCAATACCCTTTCCCATTTGGCGTGGTCCATCTCAGAAATTGCCGGAACAACAATCCCCGAGGAGTCGTGGCTGTTGAGTCTTGGGCAAATCCGAAAGTCGATCGATCCAAACGGAGGCATTCGCTATTGGACGATGAAAAACACCGGTACTTCTGACGCATCACTAAGAACCTCTTCTATGGCCCTTGCGCTGAATTTGCGAAAGGTTGAAGAGAAGATTGAGCACAATATGTGCAACTACCTCGATCGCTACAACTCACGTACCAGAGAGGCCCACGCCGTTGGATCGATGGGGATGTTTCTCGCTCCCGCAGCCCTTTGGCGGCATGACAGGGAGGCTTATCAACGATTTCTGTCAGAGTGGCGTTGGTACCTGACCCTGATGCAAAATCATGAAGGTAAGATTCTATACATCGGTGGCAAAAGAAATAACGGTGGCGACAGTTATCTCGGAAAGAATCGCATCGCATGCACCATTGCCCTGTTAATTTTGAATCCACCCCGACAACACCTGAGGCTGTATCGCTCTGAGTGAGCCTATTTTCGTCATCTCGTTGAATCTCCCACCATTGGGGTCGATGAACCCGAGAGAGATGAACACAAGAGAGATGAACCCCATCGGAATCCAACCCATTTCCGCTATAATGAAGTTATGAATCGAATCTGTTTAAATATTCCCCTGGCGCTCTTGTTGAGCATTGCAGTGATGGATCGGGCCTCTGCCCAAACCCCCATCTATATTGAACCAGGCCCTGTCACTTGGGATTCAACAACCAATCAGGGCACATTCCCGGTCTATTTCACGAGCACGGAAGCGATCGCCGGATTTCAATTCGATGTCGTCTTTGATTCACCCACAGGAATCTTGTCGGGGGCCGGAGGCGGACTTGCAGGTACCTATGGCTATGACATCGGAACAGGGGCCACCACCGTTCTCGGATTCTCCATCACCTTGACGGAAATCCCCCCTGCGAACACCCCTGAAAGCCTCGTTGATATCTTCATCACCACCACCAGCGGAGATCCTGATTACGGCACCATTTGCCTTGAAAATCCTGTCTTCGCAGATGTTGCTGCAAACAGTTTGCCTGTCACTATCGGTCCATGCTGGCCGAGTTCAGTGCTGTTGCGACGAGGGGATTGCAATGTGGATGGGTCCTTCAATGTCGCCGACGTTGTCTTTTTGCTGGCCCAGTTGTTTACTGGCGGTCCATCCGGGAGTTGTCAGGATGCTTGCGATTCCAATGATGACGGCGGTACGAACATCGGGGATGCCATTTATGCACTGGCAGCACTCTTCACATCGGGGACGCCTCCTGCAGATCCCGGTCCGCAGAACTGCGGACCAGATCCGACCACCGATGCCTTGGATTGTGTGTCCTACTCCCTCTGCCCGTAAATCGTCGTTTCACTCCGGGCGAGGATTCGCTTCGTAAGCTTCCTGCATCCCTGGAGCCCATTCAAACTTGGGTAAAGTCTTGCCCTGAAGAGTGAATAGATGATCCCTCTTCTCACGATCTCGGGGATGAACGTAACGCCAATCTCCATCGCCAAAAACTTCTGCACAGAGAGCCGCCACCGCAGGGTCATATTCCTTGAGTTCTGCCCGCGTATTCACGTGATTGTGCTGGGGGTCATTTTCCCGATTGGTCCCGAACCAACTCTGCACCGCTTCAGCCCAGTACTCCATGCGGTTGGTGGCGGCGTATACTCCGTCCCAGAGTCCCTGATCCATCGCATCACCATACGCCTGATCAAGACGAGTATCGAAAGTGGGATCCACCGTGACCAAACCCATCTCGTGGATGGCATGGGCAAACTCGTGGATCAGGATGTTTTCGGTGGCGTAAGGATCCCCTTCAAACCCAAGAAGATTCTCTTCACCACAGGAAACGCAGGGGCGCCACTTTGTTGCACCCAAACCACGGGCCCTCCTGTCCCAATATTCCGGAGGAAGAAGGTCAGAGTGTTCCGGAACATCGGTGGTCCACTCGTCGTATGCCATCACCGTAAAACGGGTTTTTGCGGTGCCCATCGCTTCAAGGATCTCGGGCCGATGGCCGATCATCTTCATGATGAGAAAGTGTGCTTCCATCAGTGCTTCCGGAAACACCTTGCTGCTCGCCACCACCGGGACGCCGCCGGCATCGCAGTGCTGTTGATAGAATTCCACCATTTCAAATTGTTCACGCACCTGATTTGGAACAGGACCCACAGGGGGACTAACCGTTGCAGAATCCATCTGCACACTCGTACACCCCAAACAAATCATCAGTGCAGCCAGCCCACTCCAATAATTGAACTTCATCTCACTCCTCATCGTCAGCGGGAACATGGTCGAGAGCCGGCTGTCCCATATCAAGTTCTCGGGGTACGCCGTCGTAGACTTCCATATCCTTGATGGGATCTGTTTTTGCGGTCAGCGATTCAATACTCCTCGCTTTTGGAAGCAGTCGGCCCTGGAATGATCCCACCGCCGAATTGTACGCGCCCAATGCACGGTTGAGATTCAGTCCAACCTTGTCCAAATGAGCCGTGAATGCCTTGAGACGGTCGTGAAGCTCGGAGGATTCTTCCCAGATCTTCTGGGCATTCTCCGCCAACTTCTCCTGACGCCAATAAAGGGCCACCGTCCTCAGCAGTGCGATCAAGGTCACCGGCGTGGCGATCAGGATCTTGTTGCGCATCGCCTCTTCCTGAAGATCTGGCTGCGTTGCAAATGCGGCAGCGGCAACCGATTCGATGGGAATAAACATCACCGTAAAATCAACCTTGCCCCCGACCACCCCCGGATAGTCCTTCTTGGCGAGATCCAGCATCGTCCTGCGCACCGTTTTTCCATGGGCTTCAAGTGCACTGCGCCGTTCATCCGGATCGTTGGTTTCGACTGCCCTGTCGTAATCGGCAAAGGGAACCTTGGCATCGACGGGAATCTTACCTTCGCCAGGCATGCTGACGATCAGATCGGGTCTCTTGTCATTTCCATCCTGGTTTTGGCGAACGAAATCACAGTGCTCAGTCATCCCTGCCATCTCGCAAATGTTTTCGAGTGCCATCTCGCCCCAGCGACCGCGAGATTGGCTTGATCCTTTCAATGCGGTCGACAGGGAACGGGCCTCAGCACCCACCTGCAGCGTCTGCTCAGCCAGTTGCTTGACCTGTTCATTCAACGATGTGAAGGACTCGGTGCGTGATTTTTCGATTTTTTGATGCTGGTCCTGAAAGCGTTCCATCTGTTCCTTGAAGGAAACAAACTGCTTCTCTATGGAATCGTGACGCTTTTCCAGTTCAGAAACATGCTTCGCCTCAGAAGCACCCAATCGCTGCTCCGCATGATCAAGAAATTGTTTGCGGTTCTTTTCCAACTGTTCAGCAGAGAAAGCCTGAAAAGTCTCTTTTAAAGACTCTCTATCCTCTTGGATTTGACGAAGTTGATCGCGCGCAGCGTCTCTTTCCGCCTCGGTTCTCGCTTGAAGTTCCCTGATTTCCGAAGTTTCGGCAATCTGACCAGCCAAATCGGATTTGTGTTGATTCAATTCATTGCGAAGATCCTTGAGATTGCGGCGTGAAAACACGATGCCGATAACAAAACCCGTCACGACGCCCAGAAATACAATGAATTGCCAATACTGATCCATATTGTTGCTCTTCCAAACTAATCTTCAGAGTTCACAGCCCCACAGGATATCTCGATATCACAAGCCGAGCCACACAGGGAAAACAGATCAAGTCATCGCAAAGGCGAGCAGTTCAAGAAGAGCTTTTTGATTTGATTGCCTTCTTTAACACATCCTGAAATGTGGTCATTAAAGCACCTGTAGAAACTCCTATCATGAGAGCACCATTCACCGCTTGCAAGGGGCCCAGGAGTTTGCGCTGTTCTGACATGACGACATCCCCATATCCCAAAGTGGCAAAATTGACTGCGGAATGATAAAAAGCGTTTTCAAAGTCATCGAACTCTCCAAGAACCACAAATATCTCCGCCCAAACCCCTATTTGAATGATGTTCCCGGTCAATAGCAGGAGCATTACCCCCTGTACAATTCCAAGCCCTGACCAAAATGTGGGATTGATCAGTTTGCTGTAACGACTGCGGTAGAATCGCAAAATCCATATCAACACTGTCACTTGAAGAAACAAGCAGATCATTATCGTTGCCAGCCCAATGGCCAGGTTGCCTAGCATGGCAAAGACTCCATTCCATCAACCGGTCGGTCCTTTTGCCCAAATTTGTACTCAAGAAACACCACTGCCAACCATGCATATGCAGTTACTGCCAGAAACAGGCTGATCCTGGTGGCAAAAGCTTCATACACATCCTTGCCATTTTCACTATCCATCACTGCAGAACCCAAAAGAATGATCAAAGTCATTGCAACGCTTTGCCAAAATGACGCAGAGAATCGACTTGCCAGAATCCCGTAGATCTTTGCAGCGAAGTACGTGAAAAATATCAACGCCCAAAGAAAAAACATCCAAAGATTAACCGCTAGCCCCAGCAACCACCAAAATAGTACCGCCAGGCACCCCCCCAAAAGTGTGGCACCCAACAATTCCCGACCTGCGGTTTTCATATTCAGCAATGAGCTTTGCTGCCCCAAGGCAATTGATTTCAAGGCCAGTGGCAAATAGAGCCCGGGGTTTGTCAGTACCATCAAATAGGTTGGAACCACGATCAGCGTTCCCCGGATAGCCGGCCACCTCGATGGTTCATCTGTCACGTCCTGTTTTTCCACCTTTTTGGAGGCAACACTCTCTTCTTGGAAAAATGGATAAACAATCCACTGACAAATCACCGCCAAACCAATACCGATGACCATCGTCTCTATGACTTTGATTGCGAGTATCGAACTGACGGAGCCTGCTGCAGTGACGAGGACCAATCCCGTCGCCAAGAAATGACCCAAAATTTCTTTCCCATTGATCAACGAGATTCTGAATCCTGCATAGATGCCCAGTCCCACAAGCATGATTGCTGCGAGAGGATAATTCTCCAGCCACGGAATCAACAACATGCCACTGCTCAATGTCAGGGCAACAGCTACCAAAATGACGAACAAGGCCACAGGCGAAGGAGGAGGCGCCGGCTTCACCGTCAATAAAATTCCAAAGATGGGAACAATGTAAGGAATTTGCAATTGAAACGCATACCCACAAGCCAACGACAATGCAGCAGTCGCACCCAGCCTGAAAGCACGCCGTGCTGCTAATCCCATGTCATTCAATCTCCACGCTGATTGGCTGATCAATAGGCATAACTGAGCCAACTCAAGATGCGGATATAAATTTCTCCCAATGCCTTCAACATCGGATGCCCCTCGGTGTATGCGATCACATCTGCCTGGCCCCCGATTCGCAATTGATGGTAAACCAAACTGATATGATCGGGATCAAAGCTGATAACTACCGGGAACCTCTGCGTCTGACGCAGCCAATCTCTGCTGTTCTGAATCGTCGGCAGGTTACCCGGAGGAGCGGATTTTGTTGAACTGATCCCCAATCCGACACTCTTGACTGTCCCCTTTACAACCCTTCCGGGAAGTGAATCGAGAACGATCTCCACTGGGCTGCCAACTGCCAAATTGCCGAGGTTGTTTTCTGTGAACTCTGCACTGATCCAAACGTCATGCATTGCGATGAGAGTCATCACCGGGCTGCCCGTGCCTGCAAACTGACCGACATCCGCTTTAAGATCTGTGATCACTCCCCTGGAAGAGGCTCGAACAGTTGTATTCCTCAGGTCTTCCTCAGCTTTTTCTACAGCGCTAAGTGCGGCCTTTACTTGGGCGTTGTTATCCTCTTCCCCACCCCTTTGGCCAATCGCCCTCTCTACCTCAGCCTCGGCACCGCTAACCATGGCTCGCGCCTGTTCAAGGTTGGCCCTGGAAACTTCAAGCCGGCGAACAGAGATGCTTCCCGAATCCTGCTCATACAGTCTCTCCAAACGGCTCGCATCTTGTTCAGCCTTCACTTCATTCGCTTTAGCAACCCGGAGATTGGCCCGAGCCGATTCTATTCCTGCACTCCCGGCACCCATTTGGCTTTCTGCTTTTTGCAAATCAGAGTTCGCTTTGTTCAATGCGATTTCATAATTTACTTTGTCGATTTCAAAGAGTGCCTGCCCCTTCTCCACTTCCATGTTGTTGTTGACGTATACCTTCGTCACCACTCCGGAAACTTTGGGAGCAACTCCTACCACGAATCCCTGAACCCTTGCTTGATTCGTATAGGGCGTATATCGATCCGCCATCACATTCCAAAGAAGGCTCGCCAGGATGACCCCAATAATCCATTTCATCCCCTTGGTGAGTCCCTTTTTGGAATCCAGGTCTTCTTTGGGACTTTCTTCCACTGCAGTCGATGCTTCACTGGCGATGACTGCATCTTTCCCGGAATTTTCCGAGGAGTCAGCAACCTGAGATTGCTCCTTCTCATCCGAAGGCTTCTCTGGTTGTTTGGAATCCTTATTTTCATCACTCATTTTGAAGATCCTTGTTACGCGATTTTTGCGCATCTATCAGGGGAGCTTTGAACAGATCCCCCCAATCCAGATTTTCACTCATCTTTGTACGGGTTTCTTCAGGGATTATTTCTTCAAGTGTCATATTCTTCCAACCCCCTCCGATACTTTTGTAAAAATTCACGACTGCACCCAGGTGAACCCCCTTATTGAGAATCTGCCTCTCGACCTGGGTAAAAAATGCCCTTTGGGCCGTGAGAACTCTTTGAAAGTCTGAATATCCTTCGCGATAACGGGTATTTGCTATTTCAAGAGCTCTCCATGCAGCTTCCACGGATTCATCCAGGATTGATTGCTGTTCAGTCGATTTGATGACATTGAAAGTTGCATTATCAACTTCCATTGCTGCTTCAAGAACAGTCGCCTGGAATGCTTCTATCGCTTGTTGCAATCTCACATTCTGAATACGAATGTTGTTCAGTATTGCTCCATGATCAAAGAGATTCCAACGCATTGCAGGTCCTATTGATAAAGCGCTTGATGAGGGGATGCCATTCAGACTGCTGTCGGACCAGCCCAACGATCCCACCAGAGAAATCGCAGGGTAATACTCTGCTTCTGCTATCCCAATCTGAGCTGACTGCGCAGCCACTTGCCAGGCAGCAACACGCACATCGGGCCGAAGTGACAACATCTGTGATGGGAATTCCATGATCGTTGCAGGCTCAACGGAGGGTAATTCAAAGGTGTTTTGAGACAACTCCGGAATTGGTCCGGGTGGTTGCCCCAAGAGAATGCACAGGGCATTGCGCGTATTTCTTAATGACAACTCCAACTGCGGTATCACTGAAAGAGTCGCCAGGTATTGTGTCCTGGCTTGTTGGAAATCCAACTCTGACTCTTCACCTTCAGTGAATCTCTCTTCGGTAATATCAAAGCTGCGTTTTTGGATGCTTGCATTGTTTTTGGTGATCGCAATTCGGGATTCGGTAACTCTATATGAGAAATACAAACTTGCTACTTGTGCTGTGATCAGCACTTGAAGATCACGCTGGCGTGAAACGGAAGCGAAATAGGAAGCATCCGCAGATTCAATCGCTCTTTGAAATCGGCCCCAAAAATCCAACTCCCAGCCAACGAATGCCTGGGCTTGGGTAACAACCTGATCTTGGCTGCCAGAACCACTCTGACGAGTTGTCACCGATTCTGTTGCGCCTGTGACCTCCTGGACTTGTGGATAGAGAGTACTGCCCGCGATTCCTTGTACCGCTCTGCTCTCCAATATTCGCAGCGCTGCGATGCGAAGAGAAAGATTTTCAACTTGGGCAGCCTCGATTAATGAAATCAGTACAGGATCGTCAAACTGCAACCACCATGAATGGATGCTCTGAGGATCGCTGATGATCTCCCCTGATCCTGAGTGAGAATGCGACTGCCAATCATTCAACCATTTGACATCAGGTTCTTCAAAATCAGGACCCAGTGTTTGGCACGAACAGGTAAACAGCAGCAAAGGCAGCATTAGATTCAGTCGCCATTTGCTCAACAATTTCGGTCTGATCATGATCTCATTCACCAGAGGCCAGTTTGGCTTCAGCATTTTCATCCGTTGAATTGTCGACCCATTCCATGAACAGCTGGTATCCCAATGCCAACACCACTGCCCCCAAAAACAAACCGATCAATCCGTAGGTAAACAATCCTCCCAACGCACCCAGCAAAATGATGGGCATGGGAACTTCCACCCCTCTGCCCAGAAGCAGGGGCTTCAGGAATCCGTCTGATAGCCCTGCGACCACCAGGTACACCGTGACCAGAACATTGTGTGTGGTTGAGGAATCGCCTGTCATCCAGACATAAACGATCACCGGAAGTGTGATGACCAAAGCGGGAAGCTGGGCGATTCCGAACAACAGGGATAAAACCGCCAATATTCCCGCTGCAGGCATGCCCGCCCACACGAATCCAAGTCCCAGGAAGAGTGATTGAACAAATGCAACACCCACGACACCCAACGCCACCGACCTGATGGTCATGGTCGACAACTGATGCAATTCCGGGCCCTTTTCTGGTGAAGTCAGCCTGCACAGTATTTTCCGGATGGAGTCACTGCCAGATTGGCCATACGCCATCATGATTCCGGCAATGATCAGTGCGCCAAAAAATTTGAGAAGGGAACTCACTGTATTGGCAATGGAGGCGAGCATTCCCTTGGAGATTTCTGTCAACTGCGGATTGATTTTTTCCAAAAACTGCGGGAGGTCCTCTGAAGCCTGTAACCAAAGTTTTGATGTCATTGAACCGATCACAGGCCATTCGGAAACAGATTCCGGTGGAGGCTGGATGGTAAAAGAATCCGCACTCCATTTCTCGTATTTATCAAATGCAAACTCTGAAAATGAAGCGCCCAACATGAATGTTGGAACTCCAATGATGATCAATCCGGACAACACCAGCAGGGTGGAAGAGTAACCCTGATGGTTTTTCATTTTCTTTGCCAGCAACTGCTGCAGAGGATACAGGACGACTGCCAATATCACTCCCCAGAGCATGATCCCGAGAAATGGAGAAAAGATATTGAGACAAACCAACACCAGCAGAATGACAAGACCGAAATGAATAAGAGTGTCATTTAGATCACTAAACAAACGCTTTCGTTGAGCACCATCGCCAAAGTTCATTCTTCCCCCAGTTCATGACATAAATATAAACGAACTCCGGTTGGAAGGTATCTCCAATCACAAAGTGTCACTCGACTTGTACTTTGATTTATCAGCAGGGCGAACAGTGGGGATTTATGAGGTGATGATGTCGAGGAACCCTTGGCCCCACTTCTCCAGTTTCTTTTGACCCACTCCGGAAATCATCGCCATTTGGCTCAGGGTCTGGGGCTTCAATTTGGACATCTCAACCAAGGTTGAATCGTGAAAGATGGTGTACGGGGGAACTTCCAGTGTCCTGGAGAGGTCCAGACGATGCTGTCGGAGCCGATCGAAAAGGCTCGCCTCCATGGCATCGAGCCCCAATTCCTTTTTCTTCTTCCTTTTTCGAGCGGCTTTTTTAGGCAATCTGTCTTTGCGGAACGAAAACTTCTCTTCGCCACGAAGAAGTTTGCGACAACTGGGATCGAGGGAAATCCCGTTATGCCCCTCCAGATCTATGCGAACCAACCCCCGGGATGCGAGTTGGCGGAACACTGAGTGCCAGCCCACTTCGTCCAATTCGGTTCCGATCCCGTAAACGCTCAAATGATCATGCCCAAACTTGGTGACCTTTTCCGTGGCATTCCCTGTGAGGACATCGATGACATGGGCTTTGCCAAAAATCTGTCCTGTTCGAGAAATCGCCGAGAGAAGTTTTTGGGCAAGCACCGTTCCATCTGTCACTTCCACCGACCCGGAACAATTGTCACAGGGTTGATCATTCGTTGTACAAGGATTCGCTTCCTCCCCAAAGAAACGTAACAAAATTGCCCTGCGGCATTCGGCTGTCTCACAGTAGGCCAACATCGCATCAATCTTGTGACGTCGAATCTGTTTTTGGTGTTTGTCCAATTCCGCATCTGCAAGTCGTCGATGCGCCATCATCACATCCTGCCAGCCGTAGCAGAGCCAGCACTCAGCCGGCAATCCATCTCGCCCTGCTCTTCCAGATTCCTGACTGTAATGCTGCGGACTTTCCGGCATGTCCAAGTGAGCGACATAGCGCACATTTGGTTTGTCGATGCCCATACCAAACGCCACCGTCGCTACCACGACGATTCCCTCCTCGCGCTGAAACAATTGTTGATTCAGCGAGCGCTGCTGGCTCTCCATTCCTGCGTGGTAAGGGACCGCGCGGATCCCTTCCTTGAGCAACCATTCCGCAGTGTCCTCAACTTTCTTGCGGGAACCACAGTAGATGATCCCAGCTTCTCCAGCGTGCCGCTCTTTGATGAAGCGCAGCAGTTGTCTGCGGGGTTGATCCTTCGGCTCGACCAGATAGCGCAGATTTGGCCGATTCATCGAAGTCGAGAAGACATCTTCTGCTGACATTTTCAATACCCCGAGGACATCCTTCAATGTCTGGGGGTCTGCGGTGGCAGTCAAACCGATCACCGGCACTTGTGGATATTGTTCACGAAGCAAACCCAATTGCTGATATTCGGCGCGAAAATCGTGCCCCCACTGACTGATGCAGTGCGCCTCATCGATGGCAAAGAGTGCAGGGTCGAATTCACTCAACTGATCGAGGAATCCTTCGAGGAGAAGCCTTTCCGGTGCAACGTACAAAACTTTGATCTCACCGGCATGGAGACGGGCCCAAGTCTTGCTGCGTTCACTCGCCTCCATCGATGAATTCAAAGCCGCAGCCGAGACTCCTGCCTGTACCAATGCTGCAACCTGATCCTGCATCAGTGAGATCGTTGGTGTCACCACTACCGTCAAGCCTTGCCGAATCAAAGCCGGAATCTGGTAACAAAGGGATTTTCCACCGCCCGTGGGCATCAAAACGAGGGCATGGTCCCCACCGACAACCCGTTCGATCACTTTTTCCTGGGTGCCCCTGAAAGAATCGTATCCAAAGACTTCCTGGAGGAGGATTCCCGCAGCCTCACGGATCGCCTGCGATGGAATCCCATCCTCAGCACTCCCATCGGTCAGGATGTCCACTTGGGTCCCGGACACGCTTTCTCCCCCCGCCATACCAAATAGAGACTCCCGGGATATCCGAGGATGGCTGATCGATCAAGAGTGCGGGGGGGCCGTCCGCAATTCAGGATTCGATGAACAATCCTTCTGGATCATCGAACGGGTCTCGGGAAGGAAGAGCAGCCAGGACCCACCCCCATTCGTGCCGTTGGCCGCTGTGGCACTCGATCACGGCCAATCCATCCCGATGCCACTCAAAGATGGCATCCTGCCCCCACCGCTCTCCCAGCAATGTGGAGGATTCAAGGGATTGGCCGATCCGTGCGATGCCCACTTCTGCCCAGGCACCATCCACGGCAGAGCCGGTACCCTCCCAAATCTCCTCATTTCGTGCAGAAATCTCTTTCAATAACTGTGCGTGCCGATCCCGATTTTCTTCCTGTGAACTCATGACAGAACCCGGATTCCATGCACTGATCACATGTACCGGTGGATCCCAAGGAAAAATCCCTTCGCAAATTCCCGGATCCGCAGGGTGAACCGCCCAGGCATCGCCATGGGGACTGACGATCCGCAACCAGGTATTGCGCCAGGCTGCAATTGGAAGGGAAGAAGCCATGATTTCTCCTCATGCAACAGTGATGGAAGGATCGTACCATTCCGCATCTCAAATGAATGAGCAGAAACAGAGACAATGCGGAAGGGTTGCCGCAGGCACTCCAAAACCGTTACGATCTCACTCGTAATTGACCATGGTTTCAAGATTCCTCGGTTTCAAGATCCCTGATGGTCCGACTGTCATCCCCATCCCGCAGGGAAATTCCCTCTGGAGGCCACTGATGTCCAAAAACTCCAATCCCTGGCAACAATCGATGCCTGATGACCAATTTACCCGCATGCGCGACATCCTTGCCGCTCCCAGCCCGGTGGGTCTGGAAGCAGCGATGACGGAGGGAATCCTCGCTCCGATGTGCGAATCGTTCATGCCTGATGAATGGAAACTGCACCGCTTCAGAGGAAACGCGGGGATCGTTCTCGATACATGGCCCGATGCTCCTGAAGGTACGATGACGGTGATGGCTATCGGCCACGCCGACAAAATCCGCATGCAAGTCAGAAGCATCGGTGACGATGGAAAGATCTGGATCAACAGCGATTCATTTTTGCCCATGACTCTGATCGGCCATGAGGTCATTCTGTTCAGTGAAGATCCAGCTAACCCTGGAAAGTTTCGCAGTATCTCAGGTGGAACTGTCGAAGCCCTTGGCGCAATCCACTTTGCTGAACCACCGATGCGTGATGGAACAAAAGGAATCAAAGCCAAACAACTCTACTTGGAGCTGCAACTGAGTGGTGAGGAACGAAAGAAGCAGGTCGAATCCCTGGGAATCCGTTCAGGCGATCCCATTCTTTTCGATCGCCCGATCCGCAGGGGATTCGGACCCGACAGTTTTGTGGGTGCATATCTCGACAATGGACTAGGTTGTTTTGTTGTTGAGGAAGCCGCTCGACTGATTGCAGAGGGCGAGCACCTGAATAATGTCCGCTACCTCGCGGCCTTCGCTGCCTATGAAGAAATAGGAAGATTTGGAAGCAGGGTTTTCGCAGGTGAAATGAAACCCGATGTCATCATTGGCGTCGACGTCAATCACGATTATGACGCCGCCCCAGGCATCAGTGATCGTCGGTATACACCACTGAAAATGTCAGACGGAATGACTCTCTCTGTGGGGGCCATCGCAACGGCAAGTCTGAATGCCATGATCCAGGAAGCGTGCAATGATCAGGAAATCCCTTTCCAGGTCGATGTTTGTGGCAGGGACACGGGCACCGACGCCATGGCAGGGGTCTTGGCTTCGGTCGATGCTGCCGCGACCAGTATTGGATTCCCCATCAGAAACATGCATACCATCTCTGAAAGTGCACACACCGGAGATGTCCTTGCGGCGATCCATGCGCTGGAGGCGACGCTGCGACAGATGGATTCCAAAAAGTTGTCCGCAGATCACTTCCGGAATTCCCATCCAAGGCTTGATCAGGTGACCGAGGTTTCTCACGGACAGTAATCCTCTTCGATAGATGGGATGGCAGTTGGCTTCAGTAGTCCTCCTGATGGCTCTCCTCGGTGGATTTGCACCATCAGACGATGGTGTTTCTGCTGACCTTCGCCCAACTGATCTCCTGGAAGGCATTGACCATCCTGAACGCTGGCGTTGGATCCCTGAGCACCGCATGCCAGAGGGAAACCTTATCAAACGCCTCCTGGTTTCATCATTTGTATCCCCCATTTTCTTCTTCGACAGCGATGTAGGGGCCGGAGGAGGAATTGGAATTACAGACATCGACTTCCTCAACAAACGACGCAGCCAATTTGCAAATACCTGGATCACCTATACCACCGAAGGCCAACAGCGTTTTTCATTCTCTTGGCGCAAGTGGTTGGCTCACAGAGACTTTCCAGGAAGGGGCAGTTTGCAGGGTGATCGAGACTTCTTTGGCATCTCGGTCGATAACTCGATAACACTGACAAGTCGCTTCTTTGGCCTCGGGGCGGATACCCAGCTTGATCAGGAATCTTCTTACACCCGAGAAACCAACTCCCTGACTCTGGGACTGCAAAGATCATTGCCGAATACAGGGGGGAATTGGGTCTGGTCGGCAAACCTCTCGATGCAAAAGGACGACATCTCTTCGGGGAGAGTCAGCGACTCATTCGATACCACTGTGGAGTATCCTGATCTTTCGGCTGAAGCGGATGACTTCGGAGCAATCTGGGTCCTCGCAGGTATTCGCCACGACACCCGAGATGCCCAACACCTCCCCTATGAAGGACATTCCATTGGTCTGTCGCTACTGGGTTGTCCCCTAGTTTCCCAAGATAGCGAAGCAGGTGAACTGGATGGAGGGATGATCACCAGTTTGACCGCAACCTGGGTCAGCCCTGTTCCTCCGCTTTTCCACTCCGGCGATGACCGCTCGGTAGAAAACCCCCGAATCGATTCCTTCGCCACCCATCTGAAGATTTCCGCAACCAGCGGAGAGCTTCCCTTTTGGGCATTACCTTCCTTGGGAGGCAATCAAACCTTGCGGGGGAGTATCGGTGGACGCTGGCGCGATCGTCATGCATGGACTGCAGGAATTGAATGGCGGCCATGGATTCTCGCTGAGGAACTGCCTATCTACAAACAGATGCTGCTGGAACGTGCAGGGATCGCCCTTTTTCTCGATGCCGGATCTGTCTCGAATGACTTCGACCAACTCTTTTCCGAAAGAGTCCATTACAGTTACGGTATTGGTTTGCGATTCACATTCGAGAGACAGGCACTCTTCCGGGCAGATCTGGGCAGATCGGATGAAGGTGAAGTAAATATCAGCATCGGTTACGGATTACCTTTTTGACCTGCACCACCTGATCAAAATTGCGGGAATGGTTTGCTGCGCCACTCCAATGGCGGAGACTGCTGCGACAGTACGCTGGCAAAAACTTCATCGCTGACAACGCGTCCCCCAAAGCGCTCCATGTGTGGTGTTTGTTGTTGGCAATCGAGAGCACCGTAACCCAGGTTGGCCAAGTGCTCGGCGAGTGCAACGATACAGAGTTTGCTAGCCCCCGTCTCGAGGTGAAACATGCTCTCGCCGGCAAATACCCCACCCACCGACAAGCCGTAAACCCCGCCCACCAAGCGGCCTCGATCGTCCCATGCTTCCACGGAGTGAGCGAAACCCAATCCGTGCAACTGCCCAAACAACTCCTCAATATCTCGGCAGATCCATGTCTCCCGACGATCCGCGCACGCTTCAACTACCGCTCTGAATGCCACATCCGTTGTCAGTCGAAAAGGTTTTTTCTTACGAAGTTTTTGTAGCGATTTAGGAACATGAAAATCTTCGAGAAAAATCACCGCACGCTCAAACGGACGGATCCAAAAGATGCGGCCATCACGATGATCCGCCATCGGGAAACAGCGTTCCGTATAGGCTCGAAGCACCCTGGCCGGACTGACCGGGATTCCTTCTTCATCGCGTATCCGACGAATCGGCTTCAAAGGGCTGCCTCTTTTCAATGAGAGAGACTGAACAGATCTCCCCATGATATCCCATCAGAGAACTATTTCATCTGCAGCGTTACATCGACGTACTCGAGACGGATACTCCGGATTTGTCAAAGTTGATGCTCCTCCAGCTTTTAGGGAAGTATTCGAGAGTGCCCAGATCTCTCTTGATCTCATCCAATTGAGAAGGGGTGCCCATCTCGAAGAAAAACCCCGGAAGAGATGTCCAGAGCAGCGCGCTTTCAGCGAACGCCTCCCCTGCATTATTCTGCCATGTCAAAATTACCGGATCCCCCAAAGACGCATCGGCAAACTCTACTGGCGTTGCCTCCACCGATGAAGCTGCACCCTTCTCGATTGAAAACCGCCATGGAAAGCGGTGAATCACAGTATTATGCCTTCCTGAAAAGACCGGTTTGCCTCCATACAATAGTCCGCCGGATGGATTCATTGAGTCTTTGAATTCTGTCGCCTGAAAGTCCCCTGATTGCATGGGTTCTCTGACATCGAATTTGTACACGTTTGCCATCTTTAATTCATTGTCATCAAAACTGCTTTGGATGAACACATCGGTTGGATCATCGCGCCAGCCTGTCGTCAATTGGTGCACGATCCTTCGATCTCCAGACTCCATTACGAGGAATAGCACCTTCCCCGGCGAAAATTTGTCGCTGCGCAATAGTTGATGGATTTCAGCGGGAGACATCCCTTTGACTCCCGGACGATCAATGAACCACTGACCCGGGATATACATGATGGGCATCGGGTTATAGTCGGAAAAAACTATATCTTGGAGTAACACCTCTGTGGCATTGTCAAAACTCGCCTCCAACAGAGGAGTTCCCAAGTGAACCAATCCCAGCCTTGACGTTTCTATCGTCTTCCCGCCCTCAACAGATTGATCGACCTTGCCTGAGATAGAAAAGGTGATCTCACTGGTCACATGCATATGCGTGGAAACTCTGCCGCAACCTGACTCTAAAAAAACGGTCATTGCTATCACTGACATCAAAAATTGCTTCAAAACTACTCCTTGTTCAATCACCTGAATCCCGCGGAGGATTCTGCTGCCGATAGAGTTCAAATTGATCGTCGCCATAAACCACTCTATTCCAACTGATTTGACGAGTTCCCAGGTTTTCAATGCTCGCCTTGATATCTTCGAGGGGTGCTGGGGTCTCTCCAACACTGTCATCAAGCCCCGTTTCTTTAGAGCGACCCTCTACTTCCAGAGTGCCCACCCCTGCTGAACACTTCAGTGGATTGCTTGAAACCGGCGTATTTCAAACTTTTGAAACTGTTCCTGATCACCCTAATTCGGTCTTGCGCTTCAAGCTCAAGGTGTAACCCCGGTGCTGATGGCCAAAGATAGGATTTTTCACCGACCATTTCGCCGTTGTCCGTTTTCCAGGTTGCGACCACTGTCTGGACCAACCACTTGTCAGAATAGATGGGGTTGGGAGGAATACCCTGTCGCGCTCTTCTGGTGATCAGGTATGAGCGCTCCTTCATTCGAAGACAACCATCGTTGAAGGATTGTATCCTTTCAGTCGGAAATAAAGGATCCCCGACATGGAGGACGTCACTCGACTCCATCCGATTCCAAATTTTTACGCCCTTCGATGAATCATCTGTCGGTTCGAGTAAAGTTCTGATTTCAAACTGATTTCTATTGCGTTCATTTTGCTCGGGTTGGCCCTGCCAAGAGTACAGCAGAAAAACTGCATCCGGATCATCCCTGTAACCAATCCTGAATCGATGAGCGATTCTTCCCTCTTCCGTTTCAGCCACCAGATATACTGTATTTCCAGGCTGTAAAGAATCGCTGCCGATTTGTTCCAGGAAGTCTTCCGCTGACATTCCCTTTGATTTTTCTGACCTCAGGGCGAATTGCAAAAACATCTGAGGGCTTAATTGCAAGAATGGAGAATCGTCAGAGTCTTTAAATGTAATATCGCTGATATAAATTTCTTCTTCGCCAACGTAGTTTGCTTCCAGCAACGGCGCGCCCAGATGAACCTCTCCCAATACCGCTGTGTTGATCGTCACTCCGCCGGTCACCGGGTTTTGTACTTCAGCTGCAACGATCAGCTTTGCTGAACTTTCCGATGGAGCGCAGCCCACCATCAGAAACGGGACTACTGCCATCAAAATCAGGAGTAATAAGGACCGCTGAGACAATTTCATCACAACTCCAATTAGATCCTCTAAAAGCAGTTTCCTGAGCGGGCAATCAGGATTGTAACAGTAAGTATGCGTAGATCAGCATGCCCCCGATGCCGAGAACCAGGATCCCGATCCCGGGAGGCGCCTTCTTCATTATTTTGACCGAAATCCGTATCAGGCTTTCGGATCGAAATACTCCTATCGCACATTTGATCGTCGTCACCCATGCGAGAAGACTCAAGATTCCGTTTAGATCCCACGCCGGCTTGGGATTTTCTGAAATAGCCAGTACGCCGATCACCAGCCAAGTGAAAAAAAGAACTCTGACTTTGGTCGTATTCTGGGTGAATTCTTCCACCCATCGCAGGAACGGTTCCCTGCGCAGCAGAAGCGGCACGCCCACAGAAATCTCCCAGATTGCCATAATCAGACAAAAATGCTCGGGGCTCATCTTCCTACTTCCCGTGACAAGGTCCACATCCGATGCGATGCTTGATCGCCATGGATGATAAGTCGCCAATGCCCACAGAGAAAGAACGGCTTGCCGGGGTCATGGAAGGCCTAGGTGCATATCTTTGGTGGGGAATTGTCACCACCGTTTACTTTCGCTGGGTTCGGGAATCAACTCCACTGGAGTTGCTGGCTTGGAGAGTTCTCGCCGGCCTTCCGGTCATCCTGTTGATCCTGTCGTTGCGTTCGGAATTGGGACATTTGCGAAAGGTGTTTCGATCCCCGCGGGCAATCGGGCTGTTGCTCTGCTCTGCCCTGCTGATCATGGCCAACTGGTTAACTTTCATCTATTCGGTGGTCGAGGCGCGAGTTTCTGAAGCAAGCCTCGGCTACTACATCAATCCACTTGTTTCGGTGGCCCTTGGGGCAGCCTTTCTCAATGAAAAGTTGCGACTGTTGCAATGGTTGGCTGTGTTTGTCGCTGCAAGCGGGGTAGCCATCTTCACATTCCTGGAAGGATCCCTGCCCTGGATCAGTCTGGTACTCGCATTCTCATTCGCTCTATACGGTCTGATTCGCAAACAGGTCAAAGCGTCTGCAGAAATTGGCCTCGCAGTGGAAATGACACTGCTATTTCTGCCAATGCTAATGCTGCAGATCTACTTGGATAATGAGGGTGTCACGGTCTTCATGAAATCAACTGAGATCACGGTGTGGCTGCTGTTGGGTGGTTTTGTAACTGTGATCCCCTTATGGCTCTTTGCCCGAGCAGCCAAAAAACTGCAACTGACCACCGTGGGATTGATGCAATACCTGGCTCCTACCGCACAATTGATGGTCGCCATCTTCTACATCGGTGAAGATCCGGGCACAAAGTGGATCCCTCTCACCTTGATTATGGTGGCACTGGCGATTTACAGTGGGGATTCCATTCGATTCCATCGCAAGAGCACGAATGGTGTTCCCTGAGAGCCTCTGTCCGATCAAATTAGGTCCCACTGGAAATGGACATCACCTTGCCAGCACCCGAAAACATCGAAACCGCACCATCGCCCTTCGCAGAAAAAGTCCGCGATCACGTGCGAAAAACTGTGGTCGGTCAAAATCTTGTCCTTGAACGGGGTTTGATCTCGCTGCTGACCGGCGGTCACCTTCTTCTGGAAGGGGTACCCGGAACGGCAAAGACGCTTCTGGTGCAATCTCTGGCACACGCCATCGAACTTCAATTCGGCAGGGTTCAATTCACCATCGACCTGCTGCCATCCGACATCGTCGGCTCAGAGATTCTTGACAAAGACAGTGGCGAGTTCCGAACACACAAAGGCCCCATCTTTACCAATCTGCTCCTCGCCGATGAAATCAATCGCGCTTCACCAAAGGTGCAATCCGCTCTCCTCGAAGCGATGCAGGAGAGAAAGGTCACCATAGGTGAAACCACTTACACCCTACCCAGCCCCTTCCTCGTCATTGCTACCCAAAACCCTGTCGAGCAGTCGGGGACCTTTGAACTTCCAGAAGCACAGTTGGACCGATTCCTGATGCGTCATCGATTGACCTATCTCGAAGCGGATGACGAATCGGAAGTGTTAAAGAGAGCATTGGAATTGAAACTTCGCCGCTCGGAGGATGGTGGTGCGATGCCGATGTCCGCTTTTGATGCCATCGACAAAAGTTCTCCCATGAGGGTCACCGACCTGACCGCAGCCATGGAAAAAGTCCTCGAAATCCACGTCAGCGATGTCTTCGTGCGGCACTGTGTAGACCTGGTCAATAAGACACGATCCCATCCCGACATCGAATTGGGTGGCTCACCCCGGGCAGGCATCGCGCTGGTGACTGCTTCGCGAGCACGTGCATTCCTCCACGGCCGAGATTATGTCGTCCCTGAAGACATCTTTGCCCTTGCAGATGACATCTTGCTTCACCGGATTCGCCTCTCTTACGAAGCGGTGGCCCGTGGACGTCGCGATGAAGATGTCCTCGCAGAAATCCTGGATCAGTTGGCCTGAGGGGATACTCGAGATGGGTACCGAAGTCTCCCTGCCTCCACCAGAAGCCCTCGGTCATCACGAGTTTGAGATGGTCGTTCGCAAACTCGCCAATGACCTCGCGCACGGTGCCGATGAAAGCATCTTCGTCGGTAGTGGATTGGAGTACGCCCAGTCTCGCCCGTATGAACCCGGTGATCCGATTCCTTCGATGGACTGGAAAATCAGTGCTCGCACCGGCACCCCTTACGTCAAGGAGTACGACACCCTGAAAAGGGTTCCGGTGCAGATCGTCGTCGATACTTCGGGATCGATGGTCAAAACCTCCGGTCCTCTTTCCAAATATTCGATGGCGACCTGGATCGCTGCAGCCATCGGAATGGTCGCCCAGCGACGGATGAGCCCAACTCGCCTGATCGGTGGCGGCACCCGGCAACTCCCTTCTCAAACGAGTCTCTCCCGGGGGGCTCTACAGCAAGCCATCGAAGCATTACGACACCCCAATGACGAAGAGAAGACTCGCATCGCCGACGCACTCGATTGGGTGCGAGCGACAACCCTGCAAAGATCGGTGGTTTTCGTACTCTCCGATCTCCATGATCCAGAAGTCATCGACTCATGCCGCCGGCTCTCACAAGGACACGACGTCGCTGTCATCGAGTTTCAGGATCCTGCTGAAAGTGGTCTCACGCGTGGAGGCTTCTATCGCGGTTCCGAAGCGGAGACGGGGCAATCCTTCCTCGGGAGCTCCCGCACCGATTGGGGAATCGACACCGAAAAGGGTCGAAGAGGGGAATTGGCGGAAGGCGGCATCGATCATCTCTTGCTCAAAACAGATCAGGATTTCATCTCGCCAGTTCGTCGCTTCCTCAGTGACAGGGGGCGAGGATGATTCGATGCTCACACATTAAAATGATCGTGGCCGGATTTCTTCTGATCATCTTCTGCTCTTCAGGGTTGCTGGCAGGTGACCCTCTTTCCAAAAGCAGTGTCGGCATCGAAGGGCACCTCCACTACCGTTGGCAGGGTGAACCCTTGGAGGTTGCCCCCATCCCCGAAGACTCGCCGGTGCTCGTCCGAATCGCCAACGTCACCATGGATCCCTCGGAGAGCAATCTCGCCAACTACGACATTCGCTGGCTGGCGATGTTGCCCGGTGATCACGATCTCTCCGTCTTCTTCCGTCATGGCGAAAATCGCCCGGCAGACTTGCCTCCTTTGATGGTCTATGCGGATTCACTTCTTGGATCTGATCACGAAGGAAGCTTGGCAAGAATCCCGGGGACCCTTTCACCGGTGATCGATTTTCCTGCTTGGGTGCTGTGGGCGGTGGTTGGATTTTGGGTGGCCTTGCCATTGGTGATCCTCGGAATCCTGCGTTGGATGAGGCCCCCACCCCCTGAGCCGATTGTCGAGGTTGTCCTCTCCATCGCCGACAAGTTGCGGCCGTTTGTGGATCAAGCGCTGGCGGGCGAACTCGATGCCAATGGAAAAGCGGCGATGGAAAGATTGCTTTTGGCGTTTTGGCGCGACGATTTGGAACTCGGTTCCTTCCGCCACGCCGAAGCACTGCAGGCGCTGCGGAAGCACGAGGTAGCGGGAGAATTGATCCTCACCGTCGAACGCTGGCTTCACTCAGGCAGGGAGACGAGCGCAGATACCGATCAGGTAGAGCGACTCCTCCAACCCTACAAGAGCATGCCCGCAGAAGAGGTGGTGCCGGAGTGAGTTTCATGCACCCCTGGGTATTGGTCTTCTGGCTGGTACCAGTCTTTCTGCTGCTGTGGGAGGCTTTCCGCGAAGGCACACGAGTTTCCGTTCCCATCGATCATCGAGTACATCGGCAGCGCTTTTTTCTCGGCAAGTTTTTGTGGATCAGTTCCTCCTTGCCCCACCTGCTCCTGTTTGTGGGCATCGCCATCGTCGCCGGGCCGCAATTCATGGGTGAACCGGAAAAGAAGCGCGAAATCTCCAATATCGAAATCTGCCTCGATGTTTCCGGATCGATGGGCGTCGATATGTCCGATGGCAAATTACGCAGCGAAGCCGCTGTCGAGAGCATCCAATACTTCTGCAAAATGCGAGAAGGGGATGCGTGCGGCCTGACCATCTTTGGGGGAGAAACGATTCGATGGACTCCTCTGACCAGAGATCTTAAAGCGATTTCACTCGCCGCCCCCTTCATCGATCCGCAAAGACTCCCTCCTCACATGGGTTCGACCCGCATCGGTCTGGCTCTTGAATCGTGCCTCGCCACTCTCTCTCAGGTGGAAGAAGGAGACCGGCTCATCGTTCTCGTCTCCGATGGATTTTCCTCTGATCTCGGGGGTGGTGCTGCACGCCAGATCGGCCAGGAGCTCTCCGAATACAACGTCGCCCTGTACGCCATCTTCATCGGAGATGGAGCGGCACCCGGCCAGTTGTACGAAGTGGTTTCCCAAACCGAGGGAGAGGTCTTTGCGGTTTCTGATACCGCAGGGCTGGAGAGGGTCTTCGCTCACATCGATGAGATGGAGCCTGCGAAACTGAAACCTGCCGGTGCACGCCCGATTGAGGATTTTTCACCTTTCGCATGGGGAGGCTTGGGATTGCTCGGTCTTCACCTGCTGCTCTTCCTGCGCTGGAGGATCACGCCATGGTAGAAACCGACCCCATCGAAGCGTTGATTCATCAAGCGGTCATCGTCGGATTGCTGTGTGCCATGATCGCCGCTTTCGGTGAATGGCTACACCAGCGTCGACTCCGGGAAACCCGCAGCCTCACCTTCGGCCCTGAGGGGCCGCACGGTTGGACTGCGATTGCTCCATTTCTGAGAACTCTCGCTGCACTGATCTTGGGATTCTCCCTTTGGGTTTTGGCTCACCTCGAATCGAAACCACCGGAGATCGATCCTTCCAAAGAGCCTTCCCAACATCTGCTGATCGCCCTCGATGTCTCCCCGAGCATGTATCTGGAAGATTCGGGACCGGAGCGAAACATTCGCCGGGGCACACGCGCCTCCGAAGTGCTCGAAGCCGTCTTTCAGCGTCTCGACATGTCCCGTACCCGCGTGTCGGTGGTCGCTTTTTACACCGATGCCTTTCCGGTGGTGCTCGAATCATTCGACATCAATGTCGTCAATAATGTGCTTAATGGATTGCCGATGGAGTACGCATTCAATGCTGGAAACACCGAGTTGCAACAAGGTGTTGAGAAAGCACTGGGCTATGCCCGGGCGTGGCCAAAGGGGAGCACCACCATGATCGTCGTCTCCGATGGCGATACGGTCAGTGGCTCGCTGCCGGCGAGACTTCCCCTCTCCATCTCCGATGTGCTCGTCTTGGGTGTTGGGGACCCTCACAAGGGATCGTCGGTTGCAGGGCGCACTTCGCGACAAAATATTCAGGCGCTTCAACGCTTGGCTGTGCGCCTCGGCGGCATCTACCATGATGCCAACACCAAGCACCTTCCCAGCGATGTGGTGCGTAATCTGGCAATGGCGGTTCCCAGTGTCGAAGATCAAACACTCTTGAGAGACATCTGCGTCGCAGGAGCGGGTATCGGTACCGGGATTCTCTCCCTGCTGCCTCTCTTGCTTGCCAAACTGGCACACAGAAGCTCCCGAAGAGAATCCATCACTGTTTCCGGTTGAACCAACTTCTGCCGTCGATCTTCCATCCGAAAACTGTTATGATGTGTACTGAAAGCGTGCACTTCCGAAAGGACACGTCATGGATAGAAGAAAAACTCTCTGGACCTTATGGGCAGTGATTCCTGTATTGGTCGCCATTTGGTGGTTCGGACCTGGGCAGGATCTCCAGGCGCGAACTCGCCTCTCTTCCATTGTCGACCAAGCGAGAATGTCAGCCGATGCAGAGGACTGGAAGAAGGCGGTAGAGTTTTACCAGCAAGCCCTCGCCGATGTTCCTGCTGACGACGAAGAAGCAGTCATGTGGTTGCGTCTGCAAACCAGCCACGCCGAGTTCATGTCCGGGAATACCTGGGCCGGGATTTCCGCCATGGAAGAGGTCATGAACGAAGCGAGCCAGACCCAACCCGAACTCGCCAAAGACGCCCGGGCAAAAATTGCAGCAGCCCAATATTTCGCCACTTGGAAACTTCGTCTTGAGGGGGCCAAGCCAGAAATCTGGAAACCTGAAGCGGAAAAGGCGCGCCAGCACTTCCGACTCCTCGCTGAAGAAGCTGAAAAGAAGAACCTCGCCAATGCCCCTGAACTTAAAAAGAATGTCGAATCGGTCATCTGGCTCGAAAGAATGGATCTGGCAGAACTCAAAGCGTTGCCTCTGCCGGGTGGGTGCTGACAGGGTTCCGGGCTCCTCGGTTCGAAGGGCAAAAACGGTAAACCCAGAATCAGCGACAGTCGCGGCAAAGCCAACAACGTCGGTGCGTCGAGATCACGCGCCACCGGTGGTGGCTCCTGATCACTTTTACAGTTTAGTTTGAATCATGACAGACCCCCTCAACCCTGCGGTTGAGGGGGTCTTTTGTTGCATCCCTGACGATCGTCGGCGATGCTGTAGAGTCTCTTGATTTTCAATCGTTTCATTTTCTCATTGAGGATGAAGAGTCCCAAACCCCATCCTGCAGAAAGAACACCCATGCTGGCAAATCTGCGTCTTTTCGTCCTCCAGCCCGCTCTCCTGCCCACAGCAATTCTGTTACTGAATCTCTGCTCTGCAGATCTCTTTGCCCAGTGTGGTGGGGCAATCCGTTTGCAACCGGCACAGCCGGTAAAGATTCAGGTGCAACCGGTCGGGGGCGTTGCTCTCCCACTGCCACCCAACCTCATTATCCAAGAGGGTGGTGATCCGGTAATGGCGATCCCCGCAGGCGTAGAAGGCGTTCTTCTGCAGCCCACTTCCGATGAGGGCGACACTGAAAAGGTCGTGTCATTCAAAGAAGCTCTCTCCCAATTGAAGCTTCCTCGCAAGACCGCTGATCAGGTGATCCAGGCGAAGCAAAAATTAATTCTGGAGCCTCAATCGGTACCGGGTGAAGACGCCGAAATCGGCGAGAAAATTGCTTATCTGACCCTTCTGATCAACGCCTCCGATTGGCAAGGAATCAACGCTTTGATTTCTGCAGAAGAGGATTGCGAATCCTGCTTTGATCAGATCATTCAAAAACTGTCAAGTGCTGACGAGTCCGTGACTCCTGGAGATATTTTGAAGATTCTCTCCTTACGTACACAGGCACCTGACAAAGAAACTCTTCAAAGTCTGGGAACTCTGCTCAACAAGGCCAAAGCCAGGGGAAGTGTCTCGCATTTGGTCAAACGATTGGACAAGGGTTTGCCACACATCGGTGGCGATGATCCAGTCGCCAAGGGACTCGCTTGCGATTTGTTGATAGAAGCCGGACTTCACAAGGAAACTCTCGGATTCATGGATCCACTCCCTGAAATTGGTGAAGCCCCTGCGGAATTGAAGTTTCGTCATGCGGTGTACCATGTGGCAGTCGCAAAGGATTCTGATACTTCCGAATTCGATCGCCGTCACTCTTTGATCCTTGCGGCCGAATTGATGTTGGATCTTTTCCCCGATGCAAAAGTGGATTCCAAACAGCGAAGCCGTGCTCTCTCCGGGTTCGCCGAGTTGATCCCCATGATGCCGGAAGAGTGGAAACAGGAGTGGTTCACCACAGCATTCGCGGAGGATGATGGCAACCCGGGTCGATTGCTGTTTATGGAGTTGCTCCACAAGCATGCACAGCTGGCGAAGCAGAGGACTATCTCGCCTGTAAATATCAAGAAGGTCCTGACCTCCATCTACGAACTGAGCAATGCGTTGCTTGCAGATGAAAACACTGCGGATACACGAAGAGAACTAATGGACGACATCGCCAGAGTGTTCGTAACCGAGTTTGATCGGAGTCTCAATAAAACCGGTCGAAGAAACAGCTGGATCGACATCGCCGATCTTTCCAGAATTTGCCCCGATGCCTCATGGATGACAGAGGTCTCCCCTGAGATCCGCCAGCCGTTGGCGGAGAAATCGATCCGCATCCTTTCAACCCAGGACAATCCCAATAATGCTCTGGCATTCGTCACTTACAGTTGCACCGATGATTCGATGGATCCCAACGAATTGTCTGCGGTACTAATCAGGTCGTGGTCGCAAAATCTCGACCCCAACCGTCCTGATGAGAACTACTTCGAACGAAGAATAGTGACCTCATCCGGGGTTTTCTACTACCCGGGAATCATGGGTGGGCAACCCAGTGCGCCCCTGACCCGTTCAAAGCAACGAAGAAGCCTGCGTCAGTTGGCAGACGTTTTGGTCCAGTTCAAGAATCTCGGTCTCAAGGAGTTGGATTGGCCTGGACTTGTGAGTGCGTTCACGGTCAGTCACAGCCGTGCAGAAGTCTATCGAGCCGAAGACATCGAAAAAATCTTTGGCCCGGTGGCTGAACTCGATCCGGAAATCTCCATCGAGATTGCCCGCAGCCTGTGGAAACGATTGCAGAGAAACTGGCGCGATCCCAACGTGCAAAAAGCAGCAGGGACCCGCAGAACCACAAAAGAAATTCAGCAGGAAGTGGAACGGGGATATTCCCTGGGACAATTTTTGCTCGAGTCTGCCTTCAGCAAAGACCCGTCATCCTGGGAAGCCCGGGTCATCAGTGCAAATCTGTTCTTCGATCTGGGTGAGTACTGGCGTGAATTGGACCCGGATCTGGAGAGATACATTCCCCAGCGAGAAGCCGCCTTCTCCAACTACAGAGCCGCCAGCGACCTGTATCTGGAACAACTGCACGCTGGTAAACAACCTGTCGATACCCGTCTCTACCTGCAATGGTTCACCACTGCGCTCGGTGCCAGCGAATTGAGCTTCTTGACCGTCACTACTCGCCCCGAGAATGATCAAGTGATGAGAATTCTGGAAATCTTTGCTGAGCTCGATTCCCTCAAAAATGCTGCCCACATCAAACAATTCTCTTCCGCTGTCGAAACCGCCATTGGAGAGGTTCCTGCGGATTTGCGTTCCAGATTTGTCCGTCACGCCATGCGTATCATCCAAAATCACCCCGCCGGAAGGGGAACCCGGCGACTGGCGATGCTGTACGAGGACTTGGAATCAGAAGTGGAATTCCACTGCATGGTCGACGGCAGCACCGATGTCGGCACCAATCCCTTCGGGATTCACCTGTCGTTGCGATACACGGATGCCCTCGAACGGGAATCAAAGGGCTTCGACATGTACCTGCACAATCAGGTCTACACTCCTCTGGCTCAGCAACCGATGGATTACAAGGACGACCTGGAAAATCGCATCCGGGAATCCTTTTCGGAGCACTTCGAGATCATCGCCATCCAATTCAACGATCCGGAATTCAAGCCCTACTCCTTCGATCGCCCAGGCTGGATGGAGAAATCGTACGCCTACATCATTATGAAGGCCAAAGACGCCTCCGTAGATTTGATTCCGGAGGTTCGCATCGATCTTGATTTTGAAGACGGAACCAACGGCTCAGTGCGAATTCCCGTCGTATCACCGGTGATCCCCATCGTCGCCTCGACTGATAGCAGTCCGCGTCCAACGCATGGCACCGGCAAGATCGAGTTGACTCTCGATGACCGTGAATTGGAAAAAGGCACCTTGGCGATGGAGGTATTGGCGGATGGACTCGGAGTTCTTCCGCCGCTGGACCAGTTGGTTCCTGGCTGGAAGAAAGCATTCGCCGATTCCGGATTTCAACTCTCAGACGTCGATGGCTTTCTTGACAATGGTCTAAACATTACAGAGATGCACGATGATCTGATCAGCTCCAGCTCTTTGGCAACACCGGTCGTTGCAAAAACAGAGCGATCATGGACTCTCAGATTCAATCGAGAAAGTTCTGTCGATACTGCTGTGGTATTCAATTACCCGGAAGTCGTGAAGGGATCGGAGCGGATCTGCAAAAAATACACTGATTTTGACATCGTAATCCTCGAATCACCGACCACCCAGCTTGCTGCCGGCAAGATGCAGGGTTTGAAGCTCTGGCATATTGCTGCAGGAGTCATTGCACTGTTATTGGGCATCAGATTTCTGAGGTCTCCGCAGAAAACCACTGAAGTCATCGATCATTGGAAAATTCCACAGACCCTCAGCGGTCTCAGCCTCCTGCAATACTTGAGCAGAATTGAAGAGTCAAAACTAATCACCGATCCCGACCAACTGGAACAACTCCAAAGGGATGTTGAGTCTGTTGAGTCACGCTACTTTGCAAAGGCAGACTCCACTGAATCGGAAGAGCTTGAATTGCAAAAAATTGCAGAGCGCTGGAGAGGGCAGATCGGTTGATTCTTTGAAAATATTTGAGGAAAAAACCGGGATCAGCGTGGCAGAAGTACTGACTCATCTGCCCAATATTCATTTTGTTTAACCTGACTATACTGACTGATGTGACTATAAAATACACACCTTTAAAGAACAGACTCATGTATGCCCAGAGAGTCCCGGTTTCACAACTGTAGCGGTCTATGTAAATTGGTCTCAATAGCCTCATAAGTACCTTACAGCTATCCTGGTCGACCAAATAGGCATTTCTATATGAACTTAAATATCGAAAAATAACAATATGTCACCCGCCGGAAGTTAAGTTTGCACAGGGGTTTCAAGCGGGTATTCTAGGGCCTGTTGAGGACCTCTTCTTTGAGGCCTTGAATATTTGTATTGAGGCCAGACCATGTTTCTATCTTGGTTGACGACATCCTGGCTGATGTCCTTGGGGGCATTGCGGAAGTTGTCGAATAGAGCAGTACGTTGTTTTGGTTATCACTTTTTGGATTTGTTTGGTGTGTCTATTTCAACTTCAGGCATCGGATTGCTTTTGAGCCTGAGACCTATTAATGGGAGAGGAGTTTTTCTCATGCGTTTGTTTACTCTTTTTATGGCAATGTTGTTTGCCTTTATTGTGGTGGCACCTGTGGCCACTGCTCAAATCGCCACAGTCAAGCACCCTGGTGCGGATGGTATCTGGGGAAATGACGACGACGAAATTCGTACGGTCCAGCGCGATCCCGGTCTGCGTTTCTTCAATACCGAGGGTCCCGCTTGGGACATCGACCTTGATGCTTGGACTTGCACAGCCGTGGGCAAAATCATCACGATTCCATTGACTATCGATGGCGCTGATTACCACTTTGAAGCCACCGAGATGATTGAGTTGGGTTTGGATGGCACATCGTTGGTTCATGGGCCCATCTCGACCGCCCAGTTTGATCGTATGTCCGACCTCAACGCCATGCCTGGCTCTCCCTATCTGAATCTGGGCGGAACGGAACTTGCCCTCGTTCCAGGGATGACCAATGGTACCGGTGGACCTCTTCGCTCGGGTGCAACCCGTTCGTTGTTTTCCACCCAGGAAGCATTCCTGAGCACCGGCTTTGAGGGAGTGACCACTCGCAGCTCGCGCGATGTGGCCAACGAAATTGAAAAAATCGCCGCAAACCATTTCGCGTTGGCTGAGAAAGCCCTCAATCTTCCGGGTGTCGCAGATGTGCTTCCTCCAGATTTCAAAGCCCGTAATGGAATCATCGAGAACGAAGACGGAACCACCACCTACATCTATCCGAGACAGTCCGGTGGTACTTACAAGAGTGCCGGACACATTTACACTGACCCCATCGACGGAGCAGAGTATCTGATTCCGGATACCGTCAACGTGTACGAACTGTCCGAAAACACCGCTGCCGGAGAAGTCAGTTTCATCGCTACGGGACAACCGTCTACCGTTGATGCAGACGGGAACATCGTCACCGGTACCCCTGACTGCTTCGTCGTGGATGGACTCCTGTGCATGTTTAACCAGGATCCACGATTCCCCGCCGAGGTGTTCGGTGCTTTCGAGCAAGCGGTTCCGCGCGAAATGTTCATGGCCCAGATGCAGGGACGCGGTATCGACATGGTTGGCTACATGGTTGGTGACCACATCATGTACGCCATGGAAGTCTTCACCGATCTGGTGAACCTCGACGGTGTCGTCGAAGTTTCTGTCGAACGCTGGCGCTACAGAGACGGCGGTAACGAGATTCGTTTCCGTGGTGGTGTCGATGAGCCCGATGGAGTTACCCTTGTCGCCATCATTCACACCGATACCGGTGGAACTCTTGAGTTCAATATTCCGCTTGCCGCGGCTGTGGATGAGAATGGCCAACCGGCTCCTGGTGCGCAGTTCGGTGCACGTCTTGAGTTTGATCTTGTCCCGACCGCCAATGTTGCGAACGTTACTGCGATTACTCTCGAAGCCCGTCACCCAACAGAAGGTGTCGTCTCTAGCGAAACATATCCACGCTGTGAGGTCGATCCTGACAGTTGCTTGCCTGACGCAGGTTAATTTCGGGACGCAGACTATTCCTGCAAGTTGAAATCGAGACTCTACAAAGCAGGCCCTGGTGAAGAAATCACCAGGGCCTGCTTCTTTTTGTGGTTTCCCGTAGATTCACCCTTCATGCTGGATTCATGGAAGTGAGCACAAGAGTCCACGATTATCACCTCCTCAGCGGAGCATACGATACCCTCGCCTGGCTATGGTCATTGGGAGCCATCGACCAATCTCGCAGTACCGCCCTCAATAAAATCTCCAATAAGTCACGAGTCCTGATTCCAGGGGCAGGGACCTGTCAAGGATTTGGTGCGCTGAGCTCAGCCTCTTGCCACCTGACTCTGGTCGATTCATCCCCTGCAATGCTGTCGATGGGGTCTGCAGAACTCTGTGGCATCCCGAAACACCGATTGGAAATCTACCTGGAGGACATCCGCTCCTTCCAGCCTTCTTCCCGATTCAGCAGCATCTGGCTCCCTTATTTTCTGAATGTATTCTCCGCCAATGAGGTGGTCGATCTCCTTGGAAAATTGAAACCATGGCTTCAAGAAGACGGGGAAATCTATATCAGCGACTTCTTGAAACCTGACTCCCGATTCCTCTATCGTGTTCTGCAGGAGATGTGGCATGGCCTGCCGATGGCATTCTTTTATGTAGTTACAGGAAACGCATGGCACAAAGTGCACGATCTTCCCCGGCTCTCAAATCTTGCCGGTTATCGTGTGACAGAGAGCTATCCCTGTAATATCGGACCGAAGAGTCACCGCTGGATCGGAACGTACGTGTGCAAACCCATCTCGACATCTTCCTGAGGGCAACCTTGCCCTTTCGCTGGAGTTCCGCGATGGCGGTCGTGGCTGCCGGGGCGATGGCGAGAATCGGTTTTGTCTCTGAACACCAAAAACTGCTGCCCTGGGACCTCTCCGTCTTTGTCCTCGTCAGCTTCACCCTTCTGATCTACCAACTCGATTCCCTGATTGCATTGTTGAAGTCAAATTATGAATCGCAAGAGTTCTGGAAACGAGCTCACCGAATGATCATCACCTGTTCCCTTGCTTTCTTCTGCAGCGTTTATTCATGCTTCATGTTGCCTTCTGATCGCCTGGGATACTTGTGGATCGGCCTTGCACTCATCACGCTGTATTTTTTGCCTATGAAGTGGCCTAGGAGAATTCTGGATCACTGGCTTCCCATTCGTTGGGTATACCTGTCCCTGTTGATCTGTGGCGCAGGGATTGTCATCGCTGGAGATCCCGATGCCTTGTTCAGCGCACTCCTGCTGATAGTGCCGCTGATCTGCGGGAATTTACTGATCTGCGACCTGCGCGATCAAGAACAGGACCTGGCCAATCCACACAGAAGTGCTTTTCCAGGAGGCTCAGGAACAGCCAAGGTATTGTTGGGGCTCTTGTTTCTGACACCTGCAGTTTTGATTCTGGTGCAGGATCCGGAGTCCGCAATTCCCCGTTGGCATTGGCTCGTTGCACTCTTCTGCGGAACGGCCCTGCTTTGGATTGCCACTTTTCAGAGACAACATCCCTGGAGGATGACCCTTCTTGCAGATCTCTCTCCTGTCATCGCTGCGATAATATTGTCTCTGGATTGAGTGCACCTCAGTCTGAATATTCTGTCCAAGTCAGGCTTTCACCTCTTTGTGCAGCAACGGTTTCAATCCCTGAACCGCCTTCGACAGATATCCTGACATACCCCGTCATCGGGGCACCGGGACAATCCAGCCAGGATTCCGCTGCAGGCTTGCCGAAAGGTTTGTCGTTTGCATAGATTTCGATCCAGTTTCCGTGTCTATCTAGAAACTCAACCAAAACTGGATGACCCGCTTCCGCCCCCTGGATGATCACGAGGGATTCAGGGATTACAGGTTTTGGAAAAGTAAACACTTGCTCGTGGAGTATCACTGGGCTGTGACTCTCGGAAGAAGCTCGTTCTTCTTCAATCTCCTTGATCCCTGAATCTGATCCCGACGAGGATGGATTTGGGTCAATGTCATCAGCAACGACCTCATCACCGAGACCTTGAGAATTTCGGAACAATTCGATCTCGGATCGGAAACCCTCCAACATCGCCATCAACTGCGGTTCCTGCAATTGGGGTTCCCGGGAACTTGACGTGACTCGGCCGAGTTCGCCTTCGAGGCGCTCTACCCTTTGCATGAGGTCTTGAAGGATCGGCTCTGACGCTTCAACCGAGACGTCCGGCCCTGCTGACGGAGAATCTCCCGCGGCAGCGCCGACCTGACCGGGCATGCCGACCAACGCCATACAGATCCCGGAGATCACTGCCGTCAGCAGGATCGCGGGAAAGATCGGATTTTTGAGAAACAATGGCATCGTTGACTCCTCCATTGAAGGATACGATGCCTGCAGATTCTTGCCCAAATAGGGGCAAGCGTCGGTCCCATTTGGCGATACAGAAAGATGAATCGTGCTTCACAGATCAACTCTCTCAACGCAACGGTTTCACCGACAGATGTCTATGGATTCTTTCGATCTTGTCATCCCGGAGGGCTCCCCTGAAGAAGAGAAAGAGTCCTCCGTTGCACTTGAAGAAGAGTTGGAAAATCTATGGAAAGTCATCGTATGGAATGACCCGGTAAATCTGATGAGTTATGTGGTTTACGTACTGCAAAAGATCTTTGGCCACTCCAAGGAGATCGCTACAAAACACATGCTCGAAGTTCACCAAGAAGGCAAGTCGGTCGTCTGTTTGACAGAGCAGGAAAAAGGCGAAAGATTTGTCTCACAATTGCACGCTTACGGCCTGCAGGCCACTTTGGAAAAAGACGACTGATTCACACCGATCCGGAGGCGATCAAATTGAAAAAAACCTATTCGATCAGATCGGTCATTTTGACACTGATGATCAGCGAGGTTTTTATTGCGATCCTCGTCACAGGAGTCCTTTGGTTTTCCAATGGCAAAGCGGCAGTAAAAACGCTTTCTCAAAATCTCAGTGAAGAGATCTCTCGCAGGGTCGAAGACAAAATTAACACGCTCCTCGATTCAGCGAGGCAACACGCATCCAGTCAGGCTGATCTATTTGAGAGCGGTTTGATTGCAATCGGCTCAGACAATCAGCAGGCATTGACCCTTGCCTATCAGCAGAGCACCCTCGAAAGAAACCCGGGGATCACCACACTCTTCACATGTTCACCCGGAGGCGAACTGGTCGGTTTGCAGCGGGAACCAGACGGTGGATTCACACTGCTTCGATCCCAAGCAGGAAAACCTGGCCTGGCAGAAACATTTTCCACGGGTGAAGTGCTCGTCGATGCTGATTTTGACGCCACCCAACGTCCCTGGTATCAGTTGGCCATGGAAAAAAGCCGTTCTGGATGGACCCCTGTCTACAAATTTGCCGGGATCCCACAACTTGGGCTTTCAGCCTTCGACGTCCATGCCGACGGCGATGAATTCAGGATGATCAGCGTCTGCGATCTGACCCTTGGCCCACTCAACAGTTTTTTGTCTCAACTTCAGACCTCAGAGAATGGTCAAACAGCGATACTGGACCCCGAAGGCTTCCTCGTTGCTTCGAGTGCTTTGGATTCAGTTGAAGAGGTTAAAGACAAGAACGGAGAAACGGTCGAATACCAAAGGGTAAAGGGCCTCGAATCCAAATCGCCGGTGATCAGAGAGTCGATACGCAAACTCACTGTGACATTCGGGGACTCATCCACCTGGCCAGAAAAGGGCAATCTTCAATTTGAAACCGAAGTTGGAGTAATCTATCTGTCTTGGCTTTCAATATCACTCGGTGGGGAATCACGCTGGATCAACTTGTTGGCGATTCCGAGGTCAGATCTGACTTCTGAAACCTCGCAACGAACAAAGACCACAGCCGTCGCATTTCTCATCCTTATTCTGATCACAATTCCACTAGTTTGGAGAACCGCTGAGGGCATAACAAGGCCGGTGATGGAACTCAACCAGGGGATTGACCTCATCTCTCAATTCAAAATCGAAGACCCGGAAAACGGACTGAATTTTCGTCCATCGAGACTCCGAGAGTTGAGTGAGATGCAAATGAGAATGGAAGGAATGCAACACGCCCTCGCCTCCTTTGAGAAGTACGTCCCGTCAAGAGTGGTTCGAAAACTGGTTACCGAAGACAAAATTGCCGTCCCGGGAATGGAAGAGGCGACAGCTTGTATCTTTTTCTCTGACATCGTCGGCTTCACCGAAGTCGCTGAATCCCTGGATCCGGATCTATTGGTTCAATTGGGAGGAGAATACCTGGAAGGCATGAGTCAACAGATTCATCAACAAGGCGGCATCGTCGACAAATTCATCGGTGATGCAATTATGGCGTTTTGGATCGCAGAAGTGGATGGAAAGCGGGTTACAGCCAAGGCATGCCAGGCGGCCCTCCTCTCACAAAAGAGCCTCGTAAACCTTCGAAAAGATTGGCGCAGAAGAGATCTCCCGGAGCTCAGAGCCAGAATCGGGTTACACACCGGACCCGTTCGGGTTGGCAACATTGGTTCGTCGACGAGATTGAACTACACAATTCTTGGAGATTCAGTAAACCTGTCCAGTCGCCTTGAAGGCTTGAACAAAATTTACGGTACTGAGATTCTCGTCAGCGAAGAGGTTCGTTCGATTGCCAGGGATGAGTTTCATTTCAGAAAACTTGACCAGGTTTCTGTTAAAGGTCGTCGCAAGGGTGGATCAGTCCATGAACTTGTTTGCCGCACTGAAGAAGCCACTCAGCAACAACTTGACTTCTCTCATCAACATGAGGCTGCTCTTTCAGAATACATCAGTGGTGACTTTGAAAAAGCGAAGAACAACTTTGCCGAACTCTTCAAAAGTTACCCAGATGATCGATCGATCAAGATCATTCTGGACAGATGCAAAGATCTGATCGAACAACCTCCTGAAAGTTGGACGGGAGTCATTTCTATCGACAGGAACATCAAGGACAACGGTTGATCATGAGGAAGTATTGAATATGCGCTACTGTATTCCATGGCCTTATCGAGCAAGAAAAAACTATCATCACCACGACGATCAAAATTTGAAAGACGAGTGGCAGAAAGAAGTTTACGAATATGCAGCAACTCTGGCTGCAGAAAATAGTTACCAAACTGTCATCGATGTAGGATGCGGTTCCGGTTTCAAATTGATTCAGAACTTTGGAAACCAAGATACTCTCGGCCTCGAACTTGACTGCAATTTGGCGTTTTTGCAGCAACGGTACCCCGAGAAAAAGTGGGGGTTATGTGACTACTCCCAACCACCGGATTTCAGGGCCGACCTTGTAATTTGCTCCGATGTCATCGAGCACGTCACCGATCCAGATCTTCTTCTCGACTATCTGGTCAAACTCAACGCCCAACATTACGTCATATCCACACCTGACAGGGCTCTGCTTCACAAACCTTGGCAGCGCCGCTACTGGGGTCCACCCAGAAATCCAAGCCACCAGCGGGAATGGACATCCAGGGAGTTTTCGCACTATATTTCGGATACATTTGTAGTGTTGGACCACTTCATCACCCACCGGGATCAAGCAACCCAGATGGTGGTCTGTAAGCTTGCTCACTGAGCGACTCTGAAATCAGGAAACTCGATGCTTCAGGCAGAAAAATCAGACGACGGATCATTTCGATTGACTGGCCATCCCGGCATCTTGAATGCTCTTTGGTCCGTTCCCAGCACTCTGAGAGCAGTGGTCGAAACTCCCGAAAACTACCCCACCGCATATCAAAGGCTGTTCCCATCCACTTATCTGAACGAGGAAAAAGAAAAGGAACACCGAAGATTGATCGGCGATGCCATGAAGGAGCGGCAGTTGGCAAAAATCGCCCTCTTTGAAAGGATCCTGACAGATAGTGACGAAGGGATGGGAGTTCTAAGGATTTCTGAAAAGAACTTCGATGCTTTCATCGCCATGCTCACCGATATGAGACTGGTCTTGGCTGATATGCTCGGCATCGAAGATGAAGACTGGGAAGAGAATCTGAGTGAAGAAGAAATGCTACAGGATCCGCGGGTTCAATTATTGCACCTGATGTCCGGAGTACAGCAATTGCTTCTCGAGGCGACCGGAATGGTCTCCGATCTCGATATTGACCCGGAGACTGATCTCTAGGAATTACCAAAGGTAGAAGGATTCCCCAACTTCGGCGATGCCGAATCCACGATCGATGACAGATTGGCGAATTTTCTCATCATGCAACGCCGGATTCGTGTGGTTGAGGTGAATAAACCTGAATCTCCCTGGATTCTCGCGCGCAAGATCCTGCAGCCGATCCATCGTTTCCACCATCGGCGGGTGCGGAATCTTTGACATGTCCCGCCCTGGCAACTCCCGACCATCATAAAATGTTGCATCCAGATAGCAGACATCCGCTCCCTCGATCAACTTCTCGAGGATGTCATCATTCCAGCGATCGATATCGGGGCAGAAAACCACCGTGCGTTGGCGAGATTCGATTCTCCATGCCACGGTATCTGCGTATTCATTGCGATGCTTGACCGCAATCGGGGTCATCTTGAGCCCAATGCCAAAGCCATCAAAAGCGATGCTCTCTCCAGGCTCACTCTTCTTCAGATCGATCTGCTCTAATTTGACCAGTTGATCCCAGGGGCCATTTTCTTCCAGGAAGGTCGCCATCTTTGGCGTGCAGTACACAGGCATCGCTTGGGTTGAAGCTACTTCACGACCAAAATGCATCAAACCGGTGTAGTGACCGATGTGAGCATGGGTCAGTAGCACCGCCTCCACCGGTTTTCGAGGTCGACCCGCGAAACTGATCATCGCCAGCTGCTCCTCGATTGCAGGAGTAGCCTCGATCAAAATCGCTTTTCTCTGCACCATGTCGACGATGGCCAAACAGGATGGCCCCAGCCGCCGACCACTCTTGCGTGCTGATTCGCAACACTCCTTCAGGCAACCGACGTGGGGTAGACCACCATCCTGGGCATTACCGAGGACAAAAACCTTGCCTCCCTGATTGGCCCAATGGCGACCGCCTCCATTTTCATTGGTGTTAACAGGCCATCCCGGTGGGAGCACGATTCCCTGCGGTTGGCGCGAATACTGTTGAAGTTGCTCAGGTGGATCGGCTGAAGATCCCTGTTGAATTCCTGAACACCCTTGGAGCGACGACAAGACAACTCCATTGAGCAACAAGATGCATGCGAAGCGGAACATGAACCTCTTCTCGGTCAACAACCGGGTATGGGAGCAAGGCTGACATGGTGCAGCCTGACCTTATAAATGGAATTGGCAATTCCTGACTCGGGATCGAAACCCTGATTCCCTTCAAGAATATACCCAACCTGCACCATGAACAGCATCGACCGGTATCCACGAGCGGGTCCCATAAATCCCGAATTGTCGAGAAAGGCCGGCTCACCGATATCGATGAGCAAAGGCTGGTCAACACTGATCAGAACTCCAGAAGTGCTGATCTGCAATACCGTCACCTTCAGCGCTGAAAAGGGATGAGCCCAAGGCCCTTCCTCCGTTGGCGGAGGAATCAACTCAAGCTGGCTATCGTTACGATATTTCTCCATTGCATCGATGTACCGGGTTGCAGATCTTTGAATCGGTTGATCATTGGCCCACTGGGGCACTTTTGAACCAGTGATTGCCACTGCATCGCCAATGTGAAGAACATTCCCTTTGGGATGCCAGTCCTTTCGCGCCGCCTCAAAGTCACCGCTGTACAGATGGTTCAGGTGATTACGAACCAAATCCACAGCAAAGCCGGTGTACTCAGCTGCTTTGTTGTGTTTGTTGTAACGAGTCAAAAATTGTTCCGAATCCCCTGCCAACCTGACATGGGGAGGAAGGGTGAAAGAAGGTTGCGCGTCTATGGAAGCAACAAGTTCCTGAGGAACCTTCCCGTCGGTCGAAATTGCAGAATTAAACGTCGTAGTCATCGTTCCAGAGGCCACGGAGATCAAGGTCGCCAAAGACCAGACAGAAACCAGTATCACCAACAACTTTCGGGCGAAGACCAAGGAGTCCTCCTCTCGGTGCAGAATTTCGGATCCACCAGTATTGTATCCGATGATTCATTGATTTCGGAAATCGCGGAAGCCCCGCCGCAATCACACCCAAACTCTCCCTTGAACCCTCCTTTTCTCGCCTGAGCCCACTTTCTCCCCTATATTGTGGATCTGCTCGGGGCGTGCCTGATTTGAAGCACTGAGAAGCACCCGTGGAACCTGATCCGGATCATGCCGGCGGAGGGAAGGCAGCGGAAAAACTCCTCCGCGCACTCCCCTTCCGCTTTTGAACCCACTCCTCCGGGAAACCCGGGGAGCCGACAAGGAGCGCCTTCGATGTCTTCAAACCATGACTGGTCCTTGCCGCTGCGGGGTGCCGCCAACCCCTCGACCGAACGGGAGGGAACCAACCCAGGCTCTTTCGCCAATGCGGCCCAGGTCGGTGGACCCCTGGCTTACTCCTCCCCGGACACTCCCGGAATGCCGCAACCTTCAAACCTGACGGCGTGGGATTTCCTTCCTGCGGATTGGAGCCTCGAGGCCTCCACTGCAGAGCAGGGTTGCGCCGGCCACAATCACCCGGAGATGGGAGACTTCATTCGCGCGGTCGCGCCAGCAGGATTTGAGCCGATCACCCAACTGGAAAGCGCACGCCTGGGATTTGTCACTCCAGAGATGAAGCGGGTCGCAGATCGTGAGCCGCACCTCACCCCGGAACAGATCCGCGACGAGATCGCTGCGGGTCGACTGATCATTCCCGCCAATGTGCATCACCTCGCACATCAACTCGACCCGATGGCGATCGGCCGGGCGAGCAAAACCAAAATCAACGCCAATATGGGCGCCTCCCCCGTTTCTTCCGGAACTGATGAAGAGGTGGAAAAACTGCAGTGGTCCCAGCGTTGGGGCGCGGACACGGCGATGGATCTCTCCACAGGAGGGGATCTCGATGCCTGTCGGGAAGCACTGATCAGGGAAAGTACTGTGCCGATCGGAACCGTGCCCATCTATTCGATGATCATCGGCCGACGGATCGAGGACCTCGATGAAGCGACCATTCTGGAGACCCTCGAACATCAGGCAGCTCAGGGGGTCGATTACTTCACCATCCACGCTGGCGTTCGCCCTTGGCACTTGCCCGCCATTGAAAAACGTCTGATCGGCATCGTCAGTCGCGGAGGATCGCTGCTCGCCAAATGGATGATCACTCACGACGACGACAATCCGATGGTCACCTGTTTCGACAAGATCTGTGAAATCATGCGCCGCCACGATGTCAGCTTCTCACTGGGCGACGGACTTCGCCCCGGAGGATTGGCGGACGCTTCTGATGAAGCGCAGTTGGGAGAACTGTCTGAAATTGCGAAGTTGACCGAGATCGCCTGGACACACGGGGTGCAGGTGATGGTCGAGGGACCGGGCCATGTCCCCTTCGACCAGATCGAGTTCAACATGAAGTTGCAGCGGCGGCTCTGCCACGGAGCACCCTTCTACGTGCTCGG